>NZ_JANJXQ010000076.1 GCF_024708915.1 Thiobacillus sp. | reverse complement strand
CCGCAAGTCGTCGTTCCTGCTCGACAGCCTGGGGCAGCAGGTGTTCGCCCCGCTGGTCACCATCCGCGAACAGCCCTTCATTCCCGGCGGCCTCGGCAGCGCGCCGTTCGACAGCGAAGGCGTCGCCTGCATGGATCGCGACGTGGTCAGGGACGGCGTGCTGCAGGGCTATTTCCTGTCGAGCTACTCGGCGAAGAAACTCGGCATGAAGACCACCGGCAACGCCGGCGGCAGCCACAACCTCATCGTCACGCCCGGCGAGCATGACCTCGACGGTTTGCTCAAACAAATGGGCACCGGGCTCCTGGTCACCGAGCTGCTCGGCCACGGCGCCAACATGGTCACCGGCGACTACTCGCGCGGCGCCGCCGGCTTCTGGGTGGAGAATGGCGAGATCCAGTACCCGGTCGAGGAGATCACCATCGCCGGCAACCTCGCCACGATGTTCAAGGGCATCGCCGCCATCGGCCGCGATATCGAGCGGCGCGGCTCCAAGCAGGTCGGCTCGATCCTGATCGACCACATGACGGTGGCCGGTAACTGACATGCAACGCGCACAGCGCTATTTTATTGCGCTCGTTGCCGTTCTCTTTCTCGCCGCGTGCGAGCGCGCGCCGACGCTACCCAAGCTCAGCCCGCACGACGTCATCGTCGCCTTCGGCGACAGCCTCACCCACGGCACCGGCGCCAGCGACGACACCGCCTATCCCGCCGTGCTGGCGGCGCTCACCGGCCGCACCGTGATCAACGCCGGCGTGCCCGGCGATACCACAGGCACGGGCTTGCAGCGCCTGCCCTCCGTACTGGATGAATACAAGCCACGCCTGGTGCTGCTGTGTCTCGGCGGCAACGACATGCTGAGGAAGCAGCCCGAGGCCGCAACCGAGAACAACCTGCGTCTGCTGGTGCGGACCATCCATGCCAGCGGCGCCGACGTCGTGCTGATCGGTGTGCCCGAACCCAGGCTGTTCGGCGGCACGCCGGATTTCTACGCCCGCGTCGCCAAGGACATGAAACTGCCGCTGGAAGACGAGGCCTTCAACGAAGTGCTGAAGGACAACCGGCTCAAGTCCGACCCGATCCATGCCAACGCCGCCGGTTACCGCGTGATCGCCGAACGGCTGGCCGAGTTCCTGCGTGAGGCGGGGGCGCTGTGAATCAGAAAAATTTTATCCGCGAAGTACGCGAAGAAACGCGAAGAAATTCTCAAGGGTTTTCCTTCGCGGCACTTCGCGTCCTTCGCGGACAAAAAGGTTTTCCTGCATGAAAACCCTGCTCGCAATTGCTCGCCTGATCGATGCGCTGACCGAACGCGTCGGCCGCCTTGTCATCTGGCTGGTGCTCGCCACCACGCTCATTTCGGCGGGCAACGCACTCGTCCGTTATCTGCTCGGCGAGAGTTCCAACGCCTGGCTGGAAATCCAGTGGTATCTGTTCGGCGCGATGTTCCTGCTGGCGGCGGGCTACACGCTGAAGCACAACGGCCACGTGCGCATCGACATTTTTTACAACCGGTTGGGGCCGCGCGGGCAGGCCTGGATCGACCTCGCCGGTGGCCTGCTGTTCCTGCTGCCGATGGCGCTGCTGCTGGCCTGGCTGTCCTGGCCGATGTTTTACGAAGCCTGGCAGATGCAGGAACGCTCGCCCGACGCCGGCGGCCTGCTGCGCTGGCCGGTGAAGCTGCTGCTGCCGCTGGGTTTTGCCCTGCTCGCCCTGCAAGGGGTGGCCGAAGTCATCAAGCGCATCGGCGTACTGTCCGGCCATCTCGTTCTCCCCCGCGAAGCGCCCGAAGAGGAAGTCTGATGGAAGCCGGAATCCTGGCGCCGCTGATGTTCGCAGGCCTGGTGGTTTTCCTGCTGCTGGGCTATCCGGTGGCGTTTGCGCTCGCCGCCAACGGTCTGCTGTTCGCCGGCATCGGCGTCGCCGCCGGGCTGTTCGACGTCTCGCTGCTGCACGCGCTGCCCGAGCGCATCTACGGCATCGTCGCCAATCCCACCCTGCTGGCGATTCCCTTCTTCGCCTTCATGGGGCTGATCCTCGAACGCTCCGGCATGGCGGAAGATTTGCTCGACACCATCGGCCAGCTGTTCGGCTCCTTGCGCGGCGGCCTGGCCTACGCGGTGATCCTGGTCGGCGGCCTGCTGGCGGCCACCACCGGCGTGGTCGCCGCCAGCGTCATCGCGATGGGGCTGATTTCGCTGCCGGTAATGCTGCGCTACGGCTACGACAAGCGGCTCGCCTCCGGCGTCATCGCCGCCTCCGGCACGCTGGCGCAGATCATCCCGCCATCGTTGGTGCTGATCGTGCTGGCCGACCAGCTCGGCGCCTCGGTCGGCGCCATGTACAAGGGCGCGCTCGTGCCGGGCCTGGCGCTGGTCGGGCTGTATCTGCTCTATGTGTTCGGCGTCACGCTGTTCAGACCGCACGCCGCGCCCGCCATGCCGGCTTCCGCGCGCACCCTGCACGGCACGGCCCTGCTGCTGCGCGTGCTGACCACGCTGCTGCCGCCGCTGGTGCTGATCTTTCTGGTGCTCGGCACCATCTTCCTCGGCGTCGCCACCCCCACCGAGGGCGGCGCGATGGGCGCGGCCGGCGCGCTGCTGCTGGCGCTGGCGCGCGGGCGGCTGAGCCGTCTGCAGTTGACGCAGGCAATGGACAGCACCACGCGGCTGACCACCTTCGTCATCTTCATCCTCATCGGTTCGACCCTTTTCACCCTGGTGTTCCGTGGACTCGACGGCGACGTGTGGGTCGAGCACCTGTTCAGCCAGCTGCCCGGCGGTGTGCTCGGCTTTCTCGTCGCGGTCAATCTGCTGGTGTTCGTGCTGGCGTTCTTTCTCGACTTCTTCGAGATCGCCTTCATCGCGGTGCCGCTGCTGGCCCCCATCGCCGCCAAGCTCGGCATCGACCCGATCTGGTTCGGCGTGATGCTCGCGGTCAACATGCAGACCGCCTTCATGCACCCGCCCTTCGGCTTCGCCCTGTTCTATCTGCGGAGCGTGGCGCCGAAGTCGATCCGCACCGCCGACATCTACTGGGGCGCGATTCCCTTCCTGCTCATCCAGCTCGTCATGGTTGCGGTGGTGCTGGCTTTCCCGCAGGTGGTGCTGCGCGACGCGCCCGCAGACGCCAGCAGCGTGCGCGAGATTCCCATCGACGTCGATCCCGACGCCTATTACCTGCCGGCCGAGTGGCGTTGAATCCGGCCTGCCGCCGATGGCGGGAAACGTGAGAAAATGAACCGCTTCGCGCATCGCCAGTCAGATGCGCATCAACCGTGAACCTCAACACTCCAGGGACTGAATCCATGAGCGAACTCATCATCGAAGACCTCGTCGTCGGCAGCGGCGACACCGCCAGCGCCGGCCAATTCGTGTCGGTGCACTACACCGGCTGGCTCACCGACGGCCAGAAATTCGACTCCAGCGTCGACCGCAACGATCCGTTCGAATTCAAACTCGGCGCTGGCCAGGTCATTGCCGGCTGGGACCAGGGCGTGGCCGGCATGCAGATCGGCGGCAAGCGCAAGCTCACCATCCCGCCGAACCTGGGCTACGGCGCACGTGGCGCCGGCGGCGTGATCCCGCCGAACGCCACGCTGGTGTTCGAAGTCGAGCTGCTGGGCGTCAACTAAACCTCTTTTTATCCGCGAAGGACGCGAAGAAACGCGAAGAGATTCTTCAAGGTTTTCCTTCGCGCCTCTTCGCGTCCTTCGCGGATAAGTATTTTATGACCCACGCCCTGTTCTCCCACCGCAAGCACTGGGCGGCGCGCTTCGGCACCGCCCCCTTCCTGCCGATGTCGCGCGCCGAAATGACCGCGCTCGGCTGGGATGCGTGCGACGTGATCCTGATCACCGGCGATGCCTACATCGATCACCCCAGCTTCGGCATGGCGCTGATCGGGCGGCTGCTGGAAGCGCAGGGCTACCGCGTCGGCATCATCAGCCAGCCGGACTGGCATGCGGCCGAGCCGTTTCGCGCGCTCGGCCAGCCGACGCTGTACTTCGGCGTCACCGCGGGCAACATGGACTCGATGGTCAACCGCTACACATCCGACCGCAAGATCCGCTCCGACGACGCCTACACCGCCAACGCCGAACCCAACAAGCGCCCCGACCGCGCCGTCACCGTGTACGCCCAGCGCTGCCGCGAGGCCTATCCCGGCACCCCGGTGATCATCGGCTCGATCGAGGCGAGCCTGCGCCGCATCGCGCACTACGACTACTGGTCCGACACCGTGCGCCGCTCGGTGCTGCCGGATTCGAAAGCGGATCTGCTGATCTTCGGCAACGCCGAGCGGGCGCTGCTCGACGTCACCCATCGCCTCGCCAGGGGCGAAAAAATCGGCGACATCCGCGACCTGCGCGGCACCGGCTTCATGGTGGCGCACGACTGGAAGCCGCCCACGCCGGAGACGGAAATCGAAGGCGGCTCAAGCTGGATCGAGGTGCTCTCGACCGAACTCGACACCCCCGGCGCGATCGATGCCCACGTCGATCCCTACGCCATGGCCCCGAGTGCGTCTGTGCCGCAAACGCCCGCAGGCACAGCGCCGATACGCCTCGTCCCCAAAGCCGAGCGCCTCGCCGCGAAGCAGGAAGTGCGCGCGCGCACCGTGATCCGCCTGCCCGACTACGACCAGGTGAAGAACAACCCGGCGCTGTACGCGCACGCCTCGCGGGTATTCCATCTCGAATCCAACCCCGGCAATGCCCGCGCGCTGCGGCAGGCGCACGGCGAGCGCGACGTCTGGCTGAACCCGCCGCCGATCCCGCTTTCCACCGCGGAAATGGACGCGGTGTACGACCTGCCCTACGCGCGCGCGCCGCACCCGAGCTACGGCGACGCCAAGATCCCGGCGTGGGAGATGATCCGCTTCTCGATCAACATCATGCGCGGCTGCTTTGGCGGCTGCACCTTCTGCTCGATCACCGAGCACGAGGGGCGCATCATCCAGAGCCGCTCCGAGGATTCGGTGATCCGCGAAATCGAAGCGATCCGCGACAAGACGCCCGGCTTCACCGGCGTCATTTCCGACCTCGGCGGACCGACCGCCAACATGTACCGCCTGGCATGCAAGTCGAAGCGGATCGAACAGTCGTGCCGGCGGCTGTCCTGCGTGTTCCCCGACATCTGCGACAACCTCAACACCGACCATACGCCGCTGATCCACCTCTACCGCCGCGCGCGCCAGATTCCTGGCATCAAGAAAATTCAGATCAGCTCGGGTCTCAGATACGACCTCGCGGTGCGCTCGCCGGAATACGTCAAGGAACTGGTGCAGCACCACGTCGGTGGCTACCTGAAGATCGCACCCGAGCACACCGAAGCCGGCCCGCTGTCGAAAATGATGAAGCCCGGCATGGGCGCCTACGACCGCTTCAAGGAGATGTTCGAAGCCGCCTCCAGGGCGGCCGGCAAGAAGCAGTACCTGATCCCCTATTTCATCGCCGCGCACCCCGGCACCACCGACGAGGACATGCTCAATCTCGCCCTGTGGCTGAAGAAGCACGATTTCCGCCTCGACCAGGTGCAGACCTTCCTGCCGACGCCGATGGCGCTGGCGACGGCGATGTACCACACCGAGAAGAACCCGCTGAAGAAGGTGCTCGGCGGCAAGGCCGAGACCGTTCCGGTGGTGCGCCAGGGCCGCACCCGCCGCCTGCACAAGGCTTTCCTGCGCTATCACGACCCCGACAACTGGCCGCTGCTGCGCGAGGCGCTGAAGGAAATGGGCCGCGAAGACCTCATCGGCAACAGCAAGAAACACCTGATTCCGCTCTATCAGCCCGCCGGCACCGGCAGGCAGCCGGAAGGCGCACGCGCGCCGCGCGCCGAAGGCGGCAGTCGAGCCATACCCGGCACAAGCAAACCGGATGTGGCCAAACCCGGCGCAGGCAAACCCGCATCGGGCAGGCCGGCCCCCGCCGGCCGCGGCCGCCCGCCCCGCAAGGGGACTCCGACTTCCAGCGGGCTAAAGCCCGGGGAAGATCGTATGCCCCAGGTGCCCAAGCATCCCCTCAGCCAGCGCCGCGGCGGCGGCAAGTCGCGCTGACTTGTCTCCTGTAACTTGCACCTTGTAACGTGTATCTGAAATGACTCCCAGCGACATTCTCCGCGCCAAGCTCAATCTCGAAACCGCCCAGCTCGCCTGGTCCGAGCTCGAACGCCACTTCGCGCGGGGCGACGTCATCAAGGTCGCCGTTGGCGTGGACCTGGTCGACGCCGCCCTGCATATTGCAGAGAACAACACGGCGAGCGTTGAAGCCTGGCTGGCCGAGGGCCGCATCGCCCGCGCCGGAATCGCCGACGCCGAGGACTGGCACGCGCGTCAGCCGATGTTCTGGGCAGTGGTGGTGGCGCCCTGGGTGCTGGTGCAGGAAGTGATCAAGCAAATCGAGAACTGACTGTGCACCCTGGAAGACACACGTAAAAAAGCCCGCGGTTGCGGGCTTTTTTACGCACGTCAGACCGCTCAGGCGGCCAGGCTGTCCTTCACCCGCAGCAGACGGGCGCGCGCTTCGGTCGCGACGCCATGCACGGCAGTGTTGGCGACCAGCTTGACCATGATGCCGGGGTCGAGGAAGGACACCGTCACCTTGCCGTCGGCTTCCTCGCGCACCACGACGTTGCACGGCAGCAGCATGCCGACGTCGGGTTCGGCGCTGATCGCCTGGTTCGCCAGCGGCGGGTTGCAGGCGCCGAGAATGCGGTAGGGGCGCATGTCGATGTCGAGCTTGGCCTTCATGGTGCTCTTCACGTCGATGTCGGTCAGCACGCCGAAGCCTTCGGCCTTGAGGGCGGCGGTGACCTTCTCGATGGCGGCGTCGAAGGGACCGCCGATCCGGGTGTCGAATCCATATTCGCTCATGTTGTTGCTCCTGGGTTGGGTGATTTCAATAGCGACATTTTACCTGCTCCGGCGTGGCAGCGCCGGCAGCGCGTCAGGGTTCCAGCGATTGCTGCTCCATTTTCCACCACAGCTGGTACACCTCGTCGGACCACAGCGACTTGATGTAGGTCACCACGTCCTGCATTTCCGCTTCGGAAAGCGTGTCCTTCCACGCCGCCATTTTCCCCTGGCCTTGCGGGCTGCCTTCGCGGATGACCTCCAGCAGCACCGCAGTGGGGTGATGCCAGGCATGCGCGCTGTCGTCGAGCGGCGGCGGCGGAAAGTGGCCATCGGCGTCGCGGATGCGCCAGTCGCCGGGCTGGCCACGGCCGCCCACGCCGTGGCATTCGAGGCAGTATTTCTCGTAGATCGCCTTGCCACGCGTCACCTGCGTCGGGTCGAGCTTGCGCTCGACCACGACCTCGCCGGTTTCGGCCTGCCCTGTCAGGGGCGTGCCGTCGCAGCCCGCCAGCCCGAGGCCGACGACCAGAGTGGCGAAGATTTTCCATTTCAGGCTTTTCATGGGATTTTCTCGTATGGGAAGACAGGAGAGAGGGCACGCCGCGCCTTAAGTTCCGCTTGGCCCGTTGTTCGGCAGCACGCCGTCGAGCAGGCGCCGCATGTTGCGGAAATGCGAGCCCTCCCAGTACACGCGTCCGCATTGACCGCAGGCCGAGAAGCGTTCGTAATGCTCGCGCACCCTGGGCGGCAGCCGGTCGCGCACGCTCGCCTTGTCGACCGTGCGCAGCGGCGCGTTGCAGTGCAGGCACAGCGTGAACGGCCGCGCGCTGCGCGCCAGGTCGAGCCGCTCGACGACCTCGCGCAGCTGCGCCTCCGATTTCAGCGCGTGCACGTAACAGCCACGCGTCACCGCACGCCGTTTCAGCAGTTCGCGGTCGCGCGTCAGCACGATGCGGCCATCGGCCTCGCAGATCGCGACGATCTCGTCGTCGTGAAAATGGTTGTCGTACAGCGTGTCGAAGCCCAGCATGCGCAGCATGTGCGCCAGCCCGCCGAGATGCGCGTCGGCGACGAAGCGCGTCTCGCGCAGCGGGTGTTCGCGTACCCGCAACAGCGGCGTCACGTCCATCGCCTCAAAGCGCGGATACACCGCCACCCGGTCACCGTTCTCGATGATGCGGTCGAAGCCCACCGACTCGCCGTTCACCAGGATCAGTTCCACCTCGGTGTGCGGCACCCCGAGCGCCTCGATCATGTGCTTGGCCGTCGCCGCCTGCGCGCACGGCACCGTAAACGCCTGCTTGCGCCGTCTGGGCGCAAGGAAGTCGTTCAGCTCTTCGTAAAAGCGGAAGGTGGCGGTGACCATATGGCCATTGTCGCCATTTGGACGGCTCGGGAAAACCCGGAATGACTTAATATGGATCGGTCAATGCTGGCAGAGCCGGTTAACACCAGGTAAAGGATATCAAGCATGCAGCTACCAGAATCCGGGTTGGCGATCACATCGTTGGTGGTACTGGTCTGCGCCATTCTTGGCGGTGCCCTGACAGCTTATGTGCGCCTTGCCGAAAAAAACACCCCCATCGATACGGGCCTGCTGCATGGTCGTGCAGGTGCAGCCGCTGCGGTGCTATTGCTTGTCTCCATCCTTGCAGGAAATGAAACCAGTCAGAATATACAGTTCGCGCTCGGATTATTGGTGTTGACCATCATGGGCGGCACGGCCCTCTATTTTCTTATCAGAAGGAAGGGGATCTTGCCGAAGCGCGTCATCTTCCTGCATGCCATGTTCGCTCTTGGGGCTGTTTATACCCTGATATCCGGGCTGTCAATTTGAGCCGTCCGCCATGGTTTTTGACGGAGAACCCGCCTCCAGGACCGCTGTCGCCAGACGTGAAAACGCCACCTCGACGGTGGCGCTTGCTCGGAACCCCCGGCAATCAGTGCCGGTTTTTTACCGGATTGGTGGCCTTGGGCGGGGTAATGAACGATCCTGCCGGAACGACTACCTGTTTCGGCTTCTTGGGTTTTTTGGCTTCCTTGTTTCCACGTAACTGGCCTTTTGCCATGGTGATTCTCCTTGCAGTGGCTTCAGAGGTGTCGGGCTGGATTTGATCAATCCTGCGAACACAACACGGGTTGATCATAGGCCGATGCGCGGGAATAGGTGGGTTTATGTTCAAACCCGCCGCGAACAATCAATCGCGCCTGGCAGGCCGTCCGCCGCATCTCCCATTTTGCCGAGAGGAGGCGGGACACGGCTGACGACACGCCGGTACTCGAGGCTCAACCCGGGTCAGCTCAGATACCCTATCCACCCCTCCGCCTCATTCCCGGGCATTGGGCGCATCCCGCGACGGAATGCGCGCGATCCATGCCATCAGTGCCAGGCCGCCCATGGCCATCCCAAGCCTGGCCGGCCAGCCGGGGATGAAAAAGCCGATAGAGATTGCGAAGCTCAGCGCGATCAGTATGAGCGCGATGCGCTTGGCGCGATACGGTATCGCGCGGTGCTCGCGCCATTCGCGGATGAGCGGCCCAAAGTGCGCATGGCTTAGCAGCCAGTCGAAGATGCGGCGCGACGAGCGGGCGTAGCAGGCGGCGGCGAGCAGCAGAAAGGGGGTCGTCGGCAGCACCGGCAGGAAGAGGCCGGCCACACCAAGCCCGAGGAACAGCGTGCCCAGGGCAGCGAACACCAGCCGCACCGGAAAGGTGTGGCGGTGCAGAGGGGTATCGGGCCTGGAAGGCGATCCGCGCATCGTCACCTCCCGCGTATGGGTGAGGATGAAATATGACGCCTTTTTCTTACTTTCCGGCAGATGGGGCGCATTACGAGGCGATCAGGTGCTGGCCTTGGGCGTAGCTGGCTTGAATAATGGCAGTCGCCAGGCCGGTCAGGCATGTTGACTCAGAAATCGAAGTCATTCCGGCTGTGGCGGGGAAAGCGGGGGGTGAGAATGGCCGCGTGGAATATGGCCTCATGGGCCGGCCATTGGAGCCCTTGAACTTGGCCCGGGCCGCCCTCGGGCGGCCCGGGCTTTAATTCAAGCTACCTTTTTCAGCGCTTTCTTCAGCGACTTGACCTTCTTCTCATGCTTCTCGATCTTGGCTTCACGAGCCTTGATTTCCTGTTTGCAAGATTTGGCGGATTTCTTGGCAGCTGTTGCTTTCTTCGACATGAAATGTCTCCTTTGCTTTTCCGGGCTATTCGGTGGGCTTGTGCTTCTTGATGAACCCACGGATGAACTGCCTGATTTCGCGAGCGCTGGAGGTATCCAGTTGTTCGCATAACTGCACGAACTGCTCGCGCTCGATGCTGCTGATACGAATCAGCAATTGGCTGTCTTTCTTGTTGAGCTTCACCTTCTTTGGCCTATCGGTCATGGCTGATACTCGCGCGGAAAGTGAAACCAGAACCAGAAAGACATATACATTGTATATACATTTTCAATTAATGCAAAGACTCCCGCCCGGACGGGCCTTTCCCCGGGCCGCCTATTCCCCGGCCTGCCGGGCCCAGAGCATTGCGTCGACATGGAGGTTGTTGACCTGCCAGATATCCAGTCCGGCGGCTTGCGCGAGCGCGGCAATGTTGGCGTTGTCGGATTGCTCGCAGGCGATGGCCAGAGCCAGATAGGGCGCATATTTCCCCTGTCGACGAAGCAGTGCCTCGTTAACCGGCGCGGGCAGGTTGACCTGCTTGAGCACGGCCTCCATGGGGGTGGACAGCACGACATCCAGCAGGGAGAACATGCCCGCCACGAAGACCTCGTCCAGTTCGTCCGCAGTCAGCGTATTGTGCGCCGCCAGTTCCGCAAGCCGCGCACGGATCAGGGCGTTCTCCATGACGGCCCAATCCAGCCCCGGCGTTTTTCCGCTGGTAAACAGCAGAATGGTGAGCCAGCGATACAACTTCTGCCGGCCCAGCACTATCAGCGCCTGCTCCGGCGTGACGATCTTTTGCGTCTGCCCCATTCCCGGGGAATTGATGTAGCGCAGCAGCTTGTAGGCCAAGGCGAGATTCTGCTTGATCAGGGCGGCCAGTTCGGCCACCTCCGCGTCGCTTCGCAGCCGGTTCAGCAACGCCAGGATCTTGATGCGCCCCGCATCCATTCCCGGGGCGTCCAGCTTTTCCCGGCTGGCGATGAAAGGGCCTTGATAGAAAGCGAACGGCAACCTGGCGCAGACGCGGTATTCCTCCAGAGTCTGGATATTGGTCGCCACGAATTTGATTGCCGGCGCCCGCCTGACGGCAGCCGCCATCCGATCTTTGATGAAGGGAATATCGCTGTTGCCAATGTCGATGAACAGGAAATCCAGCCGCCCCCAAAAAGAGGGGCTGTCCGGCGTGTTCGCGTCTGCGGCGCGCAGGCCAATACGATATCCCAGCGCCTTGAGGCGGCTCAGGCAGGATTCGTGATCCGCGGCGAGGCGGGTGCTCGCGCCGATCACGTAGACGGTGCCCTGCGGCGGCATCTCTTCGACAAACGGCATGTCCAGGGAATTTGCCGACACCTCGACAAAAGCCAGCCGGTGCTCCAGCAAGCGCTGAATCCCCATGACGTTCAGATTGCGCAACAGCACCTTGTCGTACAGGCGCTGGATGCCGGTACTGGAGGCCAGCACCCGCGGATTGGCCTGGTGCACCAGGCTGAAGGCATACCCCGCCACCCGCCGATCGTTTCCCAGCACGGCTTCGCGCCGCACGATCGAATGGCTGGCCGGCTCCTGCGGAGTGCTCGAATGGGTCGCCACCTCGACCGGCGCTGCATGCGTCTTGCTCGCCAGAGGCGCAACGGCTTCCAGCTTGCGGAAGGCTGCCTTCTGGGCTTGCGACGCGAACAGGCCGCCGCGCTCGACGTCCTTGCGCCGCCCGGCCTTGCCCCACAACATTCTGATAAAACGATCCAGTATCAAGCCGCACCCGTCAGGCATTCGTTCGTTCAATTTTCCCTGAAGCCCGGGGCTTCATGGTCTTGCCGATCCGCCGCCGGCAGAAGCGCCGGATTGGCTAAACCCGGCTCGCCGTCTGCCGCATCACATCCGCCGCCAGGCGCATCGCCATCTTCACCGGCAGCGGCAGCGGCGCGCCGCCGTGATCGACGGCGGTCTGGGCGTGCCGGGCTTCGTCGAGCTTCATCTGCTCGACCACCGCGCGGCTCTTCGCGTCGGCTTGCGGCAGTTTTTGCAGATGGCCGTCGAGATGCGCTTCGACCTGGCGTTCGGTCTCGGCGAGGAAGCCGAGGTTCCATTTGTCGCCCAGCAGGCCGGCGACCACACCCATTCCAAAAGCACCGCCAAACCACAGCGGATTGAGCAGGCTCTTGCGGCCGCCGAGCTCGTTGATGCGCGTCTCGCACCAGGCGAGGTGGTCGGTTTCCTCGCGCGCGGCCTGGTCGAGCTCGGCGCGCACCTGCTCGTTTTTCGCGGTGAACGCCTGGCCGGCGTACAGTGCCTGCGCGCAGACCTCGCCGACGTGGTTGACGCGCATCAGTGCGGCGGCCTGGGTTTTTTCCGCTTCGGAGAGTTCGGCCTCGGGGCCGGCGCCGGGAT
This sequence comes from Thiobacillus sp., assembly GCF_024708915.1. The sequence continues at coordinate 10,095 of NZ_JANJXQ010000076.1, read as the reverse complement.
AGGGGCGGCCGGCGTGCGGGCTGGCGAAGACGGTGCGCAGGCCGAGGTCGAAGGTGGTGATGAGTTGGTCGAGTTTGTTCATGGCTATTTCACGTAGTAATTGAAGTTCGAGTACGCGGCTTCGGCGACCTTGAACCACTGGAATTCGGTGTCGCGGAACGGCTTCCACGAGCGGTAGATGGCGGCGAAGTCGGGATTGATTTTCGCCTCTTGCTCGTACATCGCAAAGGTGGCGCGGCGCGCGGCCAGCATCACGTCCTTGGGATAGGGGTGCAGCTTGACGCCCTGCCCGACCAGGCGCAGCAATGCGGGCGGATTCATGGCGTCGTATTGCGCCAGCATCAACTGGTTGGCTTCGAAGCTGGCGGCTTCGAAGGCCTGGCGGTACGGCTCGGGCAGCGCGCGCCACGAGGCCTGATTGACGTAGAAAGAGAGCTGCGGCCCGCCCTCCCACCAGCCGGGGTAGTAGTAATGCCGGGCGATCTTGTGGAAGCCGAGCTTCTCGTCGTCGTACGGTCCCACCCACTCGGCGGCGTCGAGCGCGCCGCGTTCCAGCGCGGGGTAGATGTCGCCGCCGGGCAGGGTTTGCGGCACCGCGCCGAGCCGCGCCATGATCTGGCCGCCGAGGCCGGGGATGCGCATTTTCAGGCCGCGCAGATCGGCCAGCGACTTGATCTCCTTGCGGAACCAGCCGCCCATCTGGGTGCCGGTGTTGCCGCCGGGAAACTGCAGCACGTTGTACTTTGAATAGAGTGTGCGCAGCGCCTCGATGCCGCCGCCGGCGTACATCCAGGCGTTCTGCTGGCGCGCCGTGAGGCCGAACGGCACCGCGCAATCGAAGGCCAGGGCAAGGTTCTTGCCGACGTAGTAGTAGCCCGCCGAGTGCCCGCATTCGGCGGTACCGTTGCCGACCGCGTCGAGCACTTGCAGGCCGGGCACCAGTTCGCCGCCGGCAAACACGCGGATCTGGAATTTGCCGCCGGTCAGGGCGGCCACCCGTTTGCTCAGCATTTCGGCCGCGCTGTAGAGGATGTCCAGGCTCTTGGGGAAGCTCGACGCCAGCCGCCAGCGGATCGCCGGCAGGTCGGCCGCTTGCGCGGCCAGCGGCAGCATGGCGGCGACACCGGCGCCGGTGAGGAAATCGCGTCTTTGCATGGGGGGTCTCCGAAGGGTCGATTATACGAGGCTCGCATGGGCAGGAGGGGCGCCCTCGCCCCGATGCCGCGATGTTTCTGCTGCCCACAATCGCGGCGAGGGCGCCGCTCCTACGCGGGGTGCAGGCGGCGCTGCATGCTAAAATCGGCGTTTTTCCCGCCCAGCCCGACTGCCATGTTCAACCGCCAAGACACCCTCGCCAAGACCGACCCCGACCTGTGGGCAGCGATCCAGAAAGAAGACCAGCGCCAGCAGGATCACATCGAGCTGATCGCGTCGGAAAACTACACCAGCCCGGCGGTGATGCAGGCGCAGGGCTCGCAGCTCACCAACAAGTACGCCGAAGGCTATCCCGGCAAGCGCTACTACGGCGGCTGCGAATACGTCGACGTCGCCGAGCAGCTGGCGATCGACCGCGTCAAGGCGCTGTTCGGCGCCGAGGCCGCCAACGTGCAGCCCAACTCCGGCTCGCAGGCCAACCAGGCGGTGTTCATGGCCTTCCTCAAGCCCGGCGACACCATCATGGGCATGAGCCTGGCCGAAGGCGGCCACCTCACCCACGGCATGGCGCTCAACATGAGCGGCAAGTGGTTCAACGCCGTCGCCTACGGCCTCAACGAAAAAGAGGAAATCGATTACCCGAAGATGGAAGCGCTGGCGCGCGAACATAAACCGAAACTGATCATCGCTGGCGCCTCGGCCTACGCGCTGCGCATCGACTTCGAGCGCTTCGCCAGGATCGCCAAGGAAATCGGTGCCATCTTCATGGTCGACATGGCGCACTACGCCGGCCTCATCGCCGCGGGCGTCTATCCCAACCCGGTGCCGCACGCCGACGTCGTCACCTCGACCACCCACAAGACCCTGCGCGGCCCGCGCGGCGGCATCATTCTGATGCGCGCCGAGCACGAGAAGGCGATCAACTCGGCGATCTTCCCCGGCCTGCAGGGCGGTCCGCTGATGCACGTCATCGCCGGCAAGGCGGTGGCGTTCAAGGAAGCGTCGACCAAGGGATTCAAGCACTACCAGGAGCAGGTCGTCGCCAACGCGCTGGTGATGTGCAAGGTGCTGGTCGAGCGCGGCCTCAGGATCATCTCCGGGCGCACCGAAAGCCACCTCTTCCTGGTCGACCTGCGCGCCAAGAACCTCACCGGCAAGGAAGCCGAGGCGCTCTTGGGCCGCGCCCACATCACGGTCAACAAGAACTCCATCCCCAAGGACCCGCAGAAGCCTTTCGTCACCAGCGGCATCCGCATCGGCACGCCGGCGATCACCAGCCGCGGCTTCAAGGAGGCCGAGGCGAAGGAGCTGACGCACTGGATCTGCGACGTGCTCGACGACATCGACGACGAATCGGTGATCGCCGCGGTGCGCGAGAAGGTGAAGGCCCTGTGCGCGCGCTTCCCCGTCTATCCGGCCAGCCGCTGACCCGCGTCACCGGAGAACCGAGATGGCCATCAGCGTATTCGAGATGTTCAAGGTCGGCATCGGGCCGTCGAGCTCACACACCGTGGGCCCGATGCGCGCCGCGCTGACCTTCGTCACCCGGCTGCAGGACGAGGGCGTGCTGCCCCGCGTGCGGCGGGTGCGTGCCGAGCTCTACGGCTCGCTCGGCGCGACCGGCAAGGGGCACGGCAGCGACAAGGCGGTCATGCTCGGCCTCGAGGGCGAGGCGCCCGACCTCGTCGATCCGGACACGATCGACGGCCGGCTCGCCCGCATCCGCGATGCGCGCAAGCTCTCGCTGCTCGGCCTGCAGGCCGTCGAGTTCAACGAGAAGACCGATCTCGTCTTCCTGCGCCGCCAGAGCCTCCCCTACCACCCCAACGGCATGCGCCTGATCGCCTACGGGGAGGGCGAGGTCGAGATCGCGAACCGGGTGTATTACTCGGTGGGCGGCGGCTTCGTCGTCAATGAGGAGGCGGCAGGTGCCGACCGCATCGTGCACGACAGCACCGAGCTGCCCTATCCCTTCCGCAACGGCGACCAGCTGCTGACGCAATGTGCAGTGAATGAACTCTCCATCAGCCGGCTGATGCTGGAGAACGAGAAGGCCTGGCGCAGCGAGGCGGAAACCCGCAACGGCCTGCTCCACATCTGGAAGGTGATGCAGGCCTGCGTGCGGCGGGGCTGCGAGGTCGAGGGCGTGCTGCCCGGCGGCATGAAGGTGCGCCGCCGCGCGGCCGAGCTCTATCGCAGCCTGTCCGGCGCGCCCGAGGCTTCGCTGCGCGACCCGCTGACCACGATGGACTGGGTCAACCTGTATGCGCTGGCGGTCAATGAGGAAAACGCCTCCGGCGGCCGCATCGTCACCGCGCCCACCAACGGCGCGGCCGGCATCATCCCCGCGGTGCTGCACTACTACTACCGCTTCGTGTCCGGTGCGAACGAGGACGGTGTGGTGCGCTTCCTGCTGACCGCGGCGGCCATCGGCATCCTGTTCAAGGAGAACGCGTCGATCTCCGGGGCCGAGGTGGGCTGCCAGGGCGAGGTCGGCGTCGCCTGCTCGATGGCGGCCGGTGCGCTGGCCGAGGTGCTGGGCGGCACGCCGGAACAGGTCGAGAACGCCGCCGAGATCGGCATGGAGCATAACCTCGGCCTGACCTGCGACCCGGTCGGCGGTCTCGTGCAGGTGCCCTGCATCGAGCGCAACGCGATGGGTGCGATCAAGGCGATCAATGCGGCACGCATGGCCCTGCGCGGCGACGGCAAGCATTTCGTGTCGCTCGACAAGGTCATCAAGACCATGCGCGACACCGGTCGCGACATGAAGGACAAATACAAGGAAACATCCCGCGGCGGGCTAGCCGTGAATGTTGTCGAGTGCTGAGAGCACGGCCAGACAGCACAAGGAGGAGTGTCATGCAACATTATTCCGGCTTCGGGCTCGTCAAGCACGGGCTGAGCTACCACGAGAACTGGCAGCGCATGTGGCGCAATCCCGAGCCCAAGCGCGAGTACGACATCATCGTCGTGGGCGGCGGCGGCCATGGCCTGGCCACGGCCTATTACCTCGCCAAGGTGCACGGCATCACCAACATCGCGGTGGTCGAGAAGGGCTGGCTGGGCGGCGGCAACACCGCGCGCAACACCACCATCGTGCGCTCGAACTACCTGTGGGACGAGGCGGCCTGGCTGTACGAGCACGCCATGAAGCTGTGGGAAGGCCTGTCGCAGGACCTCAACTACAACGTGATGTTCTCGCAGCGCGGCGTGATGAACCTCGGTCACACCCTGCAGGACATGCGCGACATCCACCGCCGGGTCAACGCCAACCGCCTCAACGGCATCGATGGCGAAGTGCTGGACGTCAAGCAGATCCAGGAGATCGTGCCGCACATGGATTGCTCGGCCAACCGCCGTTATCCGGTGCTGGGCGCATCCTGGCAGCCGCGCGCCGGGGTCGCCCGCCACGACGCGGTGGCCTGGGGCTTCGCCCGCGGTGCCGACGCGCTGGGGGTCGACCTGCTGCAGCAGACCGAGGTCACCGGCTTCCGCATCAGCGGCGGCAAGGTGCTCGGCGTCGAGACCAACCGCGGCTTCATCGGCGCGAAGACGGTCGGTTGCGTGGCCGCCGGCAACTCCGGCGTGCTGGCGAAGATGGCGGGCTTCAAGCTGCCGGTGGAATCCCACCCGCTGCAGGCCCTGGTGTCCGAGCCGATGAAGCCCATCCTCGACACCGTGGTGATGTCGAACCACGTGCACGGCTACGTCAGCCAGTCCGACAAGGGCGACCTGGTGATCGGCGCCGGTATCGACGGCTACAACGGCTACGGCCAGCGCGGCAGCTATCCGACGATCGAGCATACCCTGCAGGCGATCGTCGAGCTGTTCCCGATCTTCTCGCGCGTGCGCATGAACCGGCAGTGGGGCGGCATCGTCGATACCACGCCCGACGCCTGCCCGATCATCTCGGCCACGCCGGTCGGCGGCCTGTTCTTCAACTGCGGCTGGGGTACCGGCGGCTTCAAGGCCACGCCGGGTTCGGGTCACGTGTTCGCGGCCACGCTGGCCGCAGGCAAGGCCCATCCGCTCGCCGCCCCCTTCACCATCGATCGCTTCATCTCCGGAAAGCTGATCGACGAGCACGGCGCTGCCGGCGTCGCGCACTGACAGGAGCAGGACACCATGCTGCACATCTACTGCCCGCACTGCGAAGAGTATCGCGAGGAAGAGGAGTTCCGCCCCAAGGGCGAGGCGCACATCGCGCGCCCGGCCGACCCCGAGAACACCAGCGACGAGGACTGGGGCGACTACCTGTTCTTCCGCAAGAACCCGCGCGGCCTGCATCACGAACAGTGGTTCCACTCTGCCGGCTGCCGCAAGTTCTTCAACGCCACGCGCGACACCGTCACCTACGAGATCCTCGAAACCTACAAGCCTGGCCAGCAACCGGCGATCACCGCCGAGTCGCGCAAGGCCAAGGCCTCCGCACAGGCCTCCAACCAGGGAGCGGCAAAATGAGCCAACGCAACCGTCTCGCCACCGGCGGCCGCATCGACCGCAAGCGCCCGCTGCGTTTCACCTTCAACGGCGTCAGCTACCAGGGCTACGCCGGCGACACCCTGGCCTCGGCGCTGCTCGCCAACGGCGTCGACGTGCTGAACCGCAGCTTCAAGTACGCCCGTCCGCGCGGTGTGGTGACGGCCGGTGCCGACGAGCCGAACGCCATCGTCCAGCTCGGCGCCACCGAAGCCGGCCAGGTCCCGAACGTTCGTGCCACCCAGCAGGCCCTCTACGACGGCCTGGTCGCCAAGAGCACCAATGGCTGGCCGAACGTCAATCGTGACGTCATGGGCGTGCTCGGCCAGCTCGGCGGCCAGTTCATGCCGCCGGGCTTCTACTACAAGACCTTCATGTCGCCGGCCTCGGCGTGGCCGAAGTACGAGCAGTACATCCGCAAGGCCGCCGGCCTGGGGCGCAGCCCGGTCGAGACCGATCCCGACATCTACGACCACATGCACCACCATTGCGACGTGCTGGTCGTCGGTGCCGGCCCCGCCGGCCTGGCCGCCGCGCTCGCCGCGGCACGCAGCGGGGCGCGCGTGATCCTGTGCGACGAGCAGGAGGAGATGGGCGGTTCGCTGCTCGACAGCCGTGAGCTGATCGATGGCAAGCCTGCTGCCGAATGGGTGGCCACGATCATCGCAGAGCTGGCCGCGTTGCCCGACGTCCTGCTCCTGCCGCGCACCACCGCCAACGGCTATCACGACCACAATTTCGTCACCCTGCACGAGCGCCGCACCGAACATCTGGCCGACCTGGCGCCGGCTGCCGCCGGCCGTCGCCAGGCGCGGGCGCGCATGCACAAGGTGCGTGCCGGCCGCGTCGTGCTCGCCACCGGCACGCACGAGCGCCCGCTGGTGTATGCCCGCAACGACGTGCCCGGCAACCTGGTCGCGGGGGCGGTGTCGACCTACGTCCGCCGCTATGGCGTCGTGCCCGGCCAGCGTCTGGTGTTGAGCACGACCAACGACCACGCCTACCGCGCAGCGCTCGACTGGCACGACGCCGGCCGCCAGGTGGTGGCGATCGTCGATGCCCGCGAACGGCCGGATGGCGACCTGGTCGCCGCCGCACGTTCGCGCAACATCCGCATCATCACCGGCAGCGCCGTCATCGAGGCGCAGGGCAAGAAGCGCGTGAGCGCAGCGGTCGTGGCCGCGATCGACATCGACGGCTTCCGCGTCAAGGGCAGCACCAGCGAGCTGGCGTGCGACACCATCGCCAGCTCCGGCGGCTACAGCCCGGTGGTGCACCTGGCCGCTCACACCGGCCGCCGCCCGGTTTGGCGCGAGGACCTGCTCGGCTTCGTCTCCGGCGGCGTGCCCGGTCAGATCCCGGCCGGCGGCGTCAATGGTCGCTGGACGCTGCGCGACGCGATCGCCGACGGCTTCGAGGTCGGTGTGCGTGCGGCGGCCGAGACCGGCCTGACCGCCAGCACCTTCACGCTGCCGACGGTGGCCCCGGTGCGCGAGGGCAAGCCGGTGGCGCTGTACCAGGTGCCGCACACCAAGCCGGCAATGCGTGCGCCCAAGCAGTTCGTCGATCAGCAGAACGACGTCACCGCCTCTGGCATCGAGCTGGCCACCCGCGAGGGCTTCGAGTCGATCGAGCACGTCAAGCGCTACACCGGCCTGGGCTTCGGCACCGACCAGGGCAAGCTCGGCAACATCAACGGCATGGCGATCGCCGCGCGCGTCACCCGGCAGTCGATTCCGGAAGTCGGCACGACGGTGTTCCGTCCGAACTACACCCCGATCACCTTCGGTGCGATCGCCGGCCGCCACTGCAACGAGTTCTTCGACCCGCGCCGCTACACCGCCCTGCACGGCTGGCACGTGGAGCGTGGCGCGAAGTTCGAGGAGGTGGGCCAGTGGATGCGCCCGTGGTACTTCCCGCGCGGCAACGAGTCGATGCACGAGGCCGTGCAGCGCGAATGCCGCGCCGTGCGCGAGGGCGTGGGCATCCTCGACGCCTCGACACTGGGCAAGATCGAGATCCAGGGCAAGGACGCGCGCGAGTTCCTCAACCGCCTCTACACCAACGCCTGGACCAAGCTCGAGCCGGGCAAGTGCCGCTACGGCCTCATGTGCAAGGACGACGGCATGGTGATGGACGACGGCGTGACCGCCTGCCTGGCCGAGAACCACTTCCACATGACCACCACCACCGGCGGCGCCGCAGGCGTGCTGGACTGGATGGAGATGTGGCACCAGACCGAGTGGCCGGATCTCGAGGTGTACTTCAACTCCACCACCGACCACTGGGCGGCGATGACGGTGACCGGGCCGAAGGCGCGCCTGCTGCTCGCCGAGCTGGCCGACATCGACGTCTCGGCCGAAGCCTTCGGCTACATGGACTGGCGCGAAGCGAAGGTCGCCGGCGTTCCGGCGCGAATCTTCCGCATCTCCTTCACCGGCGAGCTGTCGTTCGAGATCAACGTCCAGGCCAACTACGCGATGCACGTGTGGAAGGCGCTGTTCGAGAAGGGCGCCAAGTACGACCTGACGCCTTACGGCACCGAGACCATGCACGTGCTGCGCGCGGAGAAGGGCTTCATCATCATCGGCCAGGAGACCGATGGTTCGGTGACGCCGGAAGACCTCGGCATGCAGTGGTGCGTGGGCTACAAGAAGCCCTACTCGTGGATCGGCCGGCGTGCGCTGACCCGACCCGACACCAAGCGTGACGACCGCAAGCAGCTCGTCGGCCTCAAGCCGCTCGACCCCGAGCTGGTGTTGCAGGAAGGCGCCCAGATCGTGCTCGAGAAGGAAATCAGGATCCCGATGCCGATGGTCGGCCACGTCACCTCGAGCTATTTCAGTCCCATCCTGGGCCACGGCTTTGCGCTCGCCCTGTTGAAGGGCGGCAGCCAGCGCATCGGCCAGACCGTCTATCTGCCGATGGCGGACGGCAAGGTGCATGCCGCCGAAGTGGTCAGCCCCGTGTTCTACGATCCCCAAGGAGCCCGTCATCATGTCTGAGGTCGCAACTTTCAATGCCCACCCGACGGTGGCAGTCCGGGCCGAGTCTCCGCTCGCTTTCAACCGAGTCGGCGTGGCCGTGCAGGCTTCTGCGCAGGGCGCGGGGGTGTGCATCCGCGAGCGCGCCCTGCTGGGTCATCTGATCCTGCGTGGCAATGCCGCGGACGAGGCCTTCCGCGCCGGGGTCGAGCTTGCGCTCGGCGTGCCGCTGCCGCTGAAGATGGGGACGGTGTCCCGCGACGATGGGCGCGGCGTCAGCGTGCAGTGGATGTCGCCCGACGAGTGGCTCGTGGTCGTACCCGAGGGCCAGGACCACGCCACCGAGCTGAGCCTGCGCGGCGCGCTGAGCGGGCACTATGCGGTGATCACCGTCAGCGGCGCGCAGACCCTGCTCGAGCTGAGCGGCCCGGACGCCCGCCAGGTGCTGATGAAGTCGGCGGGTTACGACTTCCATCCGAGCAGCTTCCCGGTCGGCAAGGGGATCAGCACGACGCTTGCCAAGAGCACGGCGGTGATCCGGCGCACCGGCGACACGCAGTGGGAGCTGATCATCCGCCGCAGCTTCGCCGACTACCTGTACCGCTGGCTGCTCGACGCCAGCGAGGAGTTCGGCGTCTACGTCGCGCGCTGATCGGCTCGGGCCGGGGTGGAATTGCTCGCCCCGGCCGTGCCGGTCACCGAACAACCTTCAACTCGGCACTGACTGGCCGAGGAGACCCTGCATGAATACCGGATCGATCGAGTTTCTCGAACGCATTGCCGTGTGTGCGACGGACGCTGGGCGCTCGCGCACGGTGGGAGACGACCGCATCTTCGTTCGCGGCTTGCGCGTTGACGCCCTGATTGGCGTGTACGAGTACGAGCGCCAGCAGCGCCAGCCGCTGCTGGTCGACCTCGAGCTCGAACTCGACGGTTCGCGTTGCTGCCACACCGACGACCTGGGCGACGCGGTCGATTACGCCGCCGTCGTGGCCGCCGTGCACCGGCTGGCGCTGTTCAACCGGCGATTGCTGCTGGAGGCGTTCGCACAGGATCTTGCCGACACCTTGATCAACGATTTCGCGCTCAACGGTGTTGCGGTGAACATCAGCAAGCCCGGGATCCTGGAGGGCACCGACCAGGTGGGCGTCTCGATCCGCCGTCGTGCCCGCGACGCGGTGCGCGCAGCCTGATCAGGCCAATGGCCGGGCCGCTGGACTATAGTGGTACTCCAGTGCCACGAGGAGCGTCGCCATGTCCGGTCCCGTCGTCGCGTTCTGGTTCGAGTTCGCCAGCACCTATTCCTACCTGTCGGTGATGCGCATCGAGCGCGCGGCGCAGGCGGCCGGCGTGGAGGTGGCGTGGAAGCCCTTCCTGCTCGGCCCGGTGTTCCTGGCGCTGGGCTGGAACGATTCGCCGTTCAACATCTACCCGCCCAAGGGGCGCTACATGTGGCGCGACCTCGAGCGCCTGT
>NZ_JANJXQ010000290.1 GCF_024708915.1 Thiobacillus sp. | reverse complement strand
TTGCCGATTTATCGGCTTTACAACCACGGCCTACCCCTTGCGGGTGGGCGACATAGCCGGCTCTATGGCAACGACGAGCAACGCCGCCATGCGGAAAAAGACGCCGTTTCATGTTGCGATATTTCTGAGTCACGACACTAGCTTTCTGGCGCTCAAAACAGATCAATATCGCCGCTTACCGCATGGGTCTTGAGCCGGCTCGCATAGTCCTGCTCCCGTTTCACCAGCGTGTAGTTGTTGAGTTGCTTGAGTTTCTTGACCAGCACCTTGCCGGTGTGGGGAAAGAAATACACCTTGCGCGGATGTACATCGTTCAGGTCCTCGGCCACGGTGCGGATGTTCTCGGTACGCAAAAAATCGCGCACGAACCGGGCATTGCGTTCACCCACGTTGATTGCGGTAAAACCGCGCAGCACGTTGCCGCCGCCGAACACCTTGGCCTCCAGGTTCTCGCGCCGCGCACCGGCCTTGAGTATCTGGTTGATCAGCACCTCCATGGCGTAGGCGCCATAACGCATCGATGCCGACATCGGGCTGCCGGCGTCGCCGCCGCCGTCCGGCAGCATGAAATGGTTCATCCCGCCGATCCCCGACACGCGGTCGCGGATGCACGCCGCCACGCAGGAACCCAGCACCGTGACGATGAGCATCGGCTTGCCGGTGTAGTAATACTCGCCGGGCAATATCTTGGCGGCTTCGCAATCGAAGGTGCGGTCGTAATACAGATTGGTCGCAAGCTGTTCCTCGATCGCAGGATTCATGCGAACTTCCTCGCGCCGGCATGACCGGGCTCCAGTTCGTACACCGTCTTGCCGCGCAGCCTGAACGCATCCGACGCATACAAGAAATTTTCGGAATGCCCGGCAAACAGCAGCCCTTGCGGTTTCATCAGCGGCACGAAGCGCGCAAGAATCCTGCTCTGTGTAGGCTTGTCGAAATAGATCATCACGTTGCGGCAGAAAATGACATCGAACGGCCCGCTGACCGGCCAGCTTGCGGCCAGCAGATTGAGGGGTTTGAACGTCACCAGCTGGCGCAGCTCGGGGCGCACCCGCACCAGCCCGGCACGCTCGCCCTTGCCGCGCTGAAAGAAGCGTTTGACGCGCTCCTGTGCCATCTTGTCGATCCGTTCGATCGGATACACGCCGTTCGCTGCGGCCGCGAGCACGTTGGTATCGATATCCGTGGCGACGATGCTGACCGGCGGCGTCAGGGTGCCGAACGCCTCGCATGCCGTCATGGCGATCGAATAGGGCTCCTCTCCGGTCGAACTGGCCGAACACCAGATCGACAGCGGCGCTTTCATGCCGAGCAGGTGTTCGGCGAGGATCGGAAAATGGTGGGCCTCACGAAAAAAAGAGGTCAGATTGGTGGTCAGCGCGTTGGTGAAGGCCTCCCACTCTTCGCTGTCGCGCCCGCTTTCCAGCCCATCGAGATATTCCTCGAAAGAGCTCATTCCTTTCGCTCGCAGACGGCGCGCCAGGCGGCTGTAGACCATCTCCTGCTTGCTTTCGGTCAGCGAGATCCCGGCCTGCCGGTAAATCAGGGCACGCACCCGGGCGAAATCACGCGGCGTGAATTCGAATATCTTGGCGCTGTCCGATGAATTCTTCAGTACGGGCTTCATGTCGAAATCACTTGTCTACTCAATGCCGCGTTCCCAACACAAACGCGCGTTCAATTCGAGCCCGGCATGACAGTACTGCACAAACCCCATCACGTCCATAAACCAGCCGCTCCCGCAAGCGGGTCAACTTCTGCTTCCCGCGGCCGTCATCTGCGGTCCTGCAGCTTCCGCTCCCCATCCCGGCTGCTGTCCGGCAAGCTCGCCCTCGCATGCGCCGGAAAGGGTGTCACCGTCTCCCGGCGATCCGGGCTGTGCGCCGCCGGCACGCCCTGCACCAGCTTGAAGGTCCCCACCAGTTCCGCAAGCTTCGCCGCCTGATCCTGCAGGCTCTCGGCCGCCGCCGCCGCCTGCTCCACCAGGGCAGCGTTCTGCTGCGTCATCTCGTCCATCTGACCAACCGCCTGGTTGACCTGATCGATGCCGGCACTCTGCTCCTGGCTCGCAGTCGCGGTGCCGCTGATGATGTCGGCAACCAGCTCAACCGAGGTCACGATGTCGTCCATCGCTTCGCCGGCTTCGTCCACCAGCTTGCGGCCCGCCTCGACCTGCTCCACCGAATCCTGGATC
>NZ_JANJXQ010000209.1 GCF_024708915.1 Thiobacillus sp. | reverse complement strand
CACCCAAGCCGGTCGCTGCGGCCGTCGAGGCGCCTGCGGCCAGTCCCGAACCGGCCGCAAACTGGTATGACCCTCTGCTCGCCAACCCGATGTATTGGGGCGGCGGTCTCGCCGCGCTCGGCCTGGGTGGCGTGCTGTGGTGGATGATGGCGGGCGGCAATCGCCGGCGCAAGCCCGGCAACACCGCCCTGGAAGACAGCATCATGAGCGGCGGCGACGTTCAGCCCAATACCGTCATCGGTGCGGCGTCGGGCGGCAGCGTCAATACCGGCGACACCTCCTTCCTGACCGACTTCAGCCAGGCGGGCCTGGGCACCATCGATACCCATGACGTTGACCCCGTTGCCGAAGCCGAGGTGTACATGGCCTACGGCCGCGATGCCCAGGCCGAGGAAATACTCAAGGAAGCCATCGGCAAAAACCCGGATCGTCACGAAATCCGCGTCAAGTTGCTGGAAATCTACGCTGCCCGCCGCAACACTGCGACGTTCGAGGCGGTCGCCGGCGAGCTCTATGCTGCACTGGGCAGCAACCCCGGCCCGTTGTGGGACAAGGCCTGTGAAATGGGGCGCAGTATCGACCCGACCAACCCGTTGTATGGCGGCGTGCAGTCGAACGCCACCGCCGCGGCGGCAACGGTGGCTGCCACCGCGGCAGTGGCCGGCGGCGCAGTGACGTTCCCGGACGAACCCGTGCCTGAACCCGTGGCCGACGTGCAGTCCGCCGCCCCGGTCGATATCGAGCCCGAGCCCCAGCCTGCGCTCGAAGCCGTGGCGGAAGACTCGGCCCTGGAGTTCGAGTCCGCGGGACACGTGCTCAATTTCGATACCCCGTCCGAGGCGGCCGCAACGGCCGAAACGGGTTACGTGGAAATGGATGCCCAGGGTCTCGATTTCGACCTGCCGGATCTGGATCTGCCTGCCACCGCCGACGATGAGCTGAAACTCGACCTCGGCCTCGAAGAAGATGGCCCGGACAGTAAATTCGACTTCAGCGGCCTCGATCTCGATCTGGGTGATGCCGGCGGCAATGAACTCGAACTCGACGAGGTCGGCACCAAGCTCGACCTTGCCCGTGCCTATGTGGAAATGGGCGACAAGGAAGGTGCGCGCGAAATCCTCAACGAAGTGCTGGCCGAAGGCAACGACAAACAAAAAACCGATGCCAAAGGCATGCTGGGCGCGCTTGGTTAAATCCCTGCACCCGGCTGCCCGCATCCTGCTGTGGTGCGGGTGGGCGGTGGCAGTGGAGCGTGCCCCACTGGCCCCGCTGATCATTCTGGCCGTCGCCACCGCGACGGCCTTTCTGTTTGCGCCCGTCCGCCCGCAATTGCTGCGCCTGCTGCGCCGCACCCGCTGGCTGATGGCGGTGCTGCTGCTCACGTATGCCTATACCCTGCCGGGGATGGCCCTGTGGCCGGCGCTGGGATGGGGCAGTCCCAGCGTGGAAGGGGTGCAGCAAGGCGTGCTGCGCGTGGGGCGGCTGGCGCTGATGCTGGCGGGGCTGGCGGTGTTGCTGGCGTATACGTCGCGCCCCCGCCTGATTTACGGACTGTATGTGCTGGCCCGGCCGCTGGCCTGGCTCGGCTTCGACCGCCGCAGCTTTGCAGTGCGGCTTGGGCTGACCCTGGATTACGTCGAGCATGCGCCGAAACCGGCGCGCTGGCTGGATGCGCTGCGCGCGCCGCTGCCCGACGATGCGACGCCCGCCACCTACACCCTGCAGGCCGAACGCTGGCAAAGCCGGGACAGCGCCGTCATACTCGCGGGCTTGCTTGGGGTGTTGATCGTGCTGGCGTGAGGCCGGGGTGATATGAGAATCGTGCTGGGTCTGGAATATCGCGGTGTCGGCTTTTGCGGCTGGCAGTCGCAGCCGCAGGGCTGCGGCGTGCAGGATGCGCTGGAAGCCGCGGTGTCCGCCATCGCCGGCGAGAAGATCGGCATCACCGCGGCCGGGCGCACCGATACCGGGGTCCACGCTGCGTTCCAGGTGGCGCATTTCGATACTGCAGCCAGGCGTCCGCTGACTGCCTGGGTGCGCGGTGTCAACAGTCATCTTCCCCGCGGTGTGGCGGTGCTGTGGGCGCGCGAAGCCGGCGCGGAGTTTCACGCGCGCTTTGCCGCCACCCAGCGCGGCTACCGCTATGTGCTGCTGAATCACCCGGTACGGCCTGGCCTCGACCACGGACTGATTGGCTGGCATCACCGGCCGCTGGATGCCGCCGCGATGAACCTGGCCGCGGCGAGCCTGATCGGGCAGCACGATTTTTCCGCGTTCCGTGCTGCCGAATGCCAGGCCAGATCGCCGGTCAAGGAGCTGCGGCAGGCGCACATCGAGCGGCGCGGCGATTATCTTTTATGCGACTTCCGCGCCGACGGCTTTCTGCACCACATGGTGCGCAATCTCATGGGCGGCCTCGTCCAGGTCGGCGCCGGCAGCCAGCCGCCCGGCTGGATGCGCGAGATCCTGGACGGCCGCGACCGCACCCGCGCCGCACCCACCTTCGACGCCGCCGGGCTGTATCTCACCCACATCCGGTATCCTGCGCACTTTGCCTTGCCGGAAAGCTCTGAACGATGGCTGTTCGCGTAAAAATCTGCGGCATCACCCGCTTGCAGGATCTGCATGCCGCCTGCGACGCCGGGGCGGACGCACTGGGTTTCGTGTTCTACGAAAAAAGCCCGCGCCATCTCACGATCGAGGCTGCCGCCATGCTGGTGCGCGATCTGCCGCCGTTCGTGCAGGCGGTCGGACTGTTCGTCAATGCCGGACCGGCCTTCATCGAAACGGTGTTGCAGGCGGTTCCGCTCGACCTGCTGCAATTTCACGGCGACGAGGCGCCGGCCGACTGCATGCGTTTCGGCCGCCCCTGGATCAAGGCGGTGCGCGTCAATCAGGACACGGATTTGCTAAAATGCGCGGTCGACTTCGAAGCCGCCCGCGGTTTACTGCTGGATGCCCATGTGGCGGGCGTGCCGGGCGGCACCGGAGAGCGTTTCGACTGGAGCCTGATCCCGCCGGATCTGTCCAGACCGATTATATTGTCGGGCGGGCTCACACCGGACAACGTCGCCGAAGCGGTACGCAGCGTGCGACCCTGGGCGGTGGATGTATCTTCCGGCGTGGAAGCATCCAAAGGCATCAAGGACGCGCACAAGATGGCGCGATTCATTGCGAACGCGAAAGAAGCATCATGAAGCTCACCGATCTACCTGATTCCCGCGGCCACTTCGGCCCCTACGGCGGCATTTTCGTCGCCGAAACCCTGATGGCGGCGCTGGAGGAACTGCGCGTCGAATACGACAAGGCGCGCAACGACCCTGCCTTCATGGCCGAATTCGAATACGAACTGAAGCACTACGTCGGCCGCCCCAGCCCGGTGTACCACGCTAAACGGCTCAGTGAGCAATACGGCGGCGCGCAGATCTACCTCAAGCGCGAGGATCTCAACCACACCGGCGCGCACAAGATCAACAACACCATCGGCCAGGCGCTGCTGGCGCGGCGCATGGGCAAGAAGCGCGTCATCGCCGAGACCGGCGCCGGCCAGCACGGCGTGGCAACAGCTACCGTCGCTGCGCGCTACGGCATGGAGTGCGTGGTCTATATGGGCTCGGAGGACGTCAAGCGCCAGGCCGCCAACGTCTACCGCATGAAGCTGCTCGGCGCCAGCGTGGTGCCGGTGGAGTCCGGCTCGAAGACGCTGAAGGATGCGCTGAACGAGGCGATGCGCGACTGGGTGACCAACGTCGGCAACACCTTCTACATCATCGGCACGGTGGCCGGCCCGCATCCCTACCCGATGATGGTGCGGGACTTCCAGTCGGTGATCGGCGAGGAGTGCCGCGTGCAGATGCCGGAACTGGCGGGACGCCAGCCGGATGTCGTGATCGCCTGCGTCGGCGGCGGCTCCAACGCCATGGGCATCTTCTACGATTACATTCCCGACGAATCCGTGAAGCTGGTCGGCGTCGAGGCGGCCGGCTACGGACTCGCCACCGGCCACCACTCGGCCTCCCTCATCGCCGGCAGGCCCGGCGTGCTGCACGGCAACCGGACCTACCTGCTGCAGGACGAGAACGGCCAGATCATCGAGACGCACTCGATTTCCGCCGGCCTCGACTATCCCGGCGTCGGCCCGGAGCACGCCTGGCTGAAGGACAGCCATCGCGCCGAGTATGTCGCCGTGACCGACGACGAGGCGCTGGCCGCCTTCCATGCCCTGTGCCGCTACGAGGGCATCATCCCGGCGCTGGAGTCCTCGCATGCGCTTGCCTACGCCGCCAAGCTGGCGCCGACGCTGCCGAAGGACAAGCTCCTGCTGGTGAACCTCTCCGGCCGCGGCGACAAGGATATGCATACCGTGGCGGAAAAATCCGGGATCAAATTCTAGAACCTATCTCATATTCCCCCATGGATCGCGTTTCCACGAAAACCGCTCAGCTGCTAGGCGCAGCGGCGAAGGCAGTGGTCATTCCACGACGAGCCGCTGCAACGACGCATACCGCCCGGATGGCCACGCCCCTCCGGGTTTGCACCAAAAACCCCCCAAATCAGCGGTTGGACGCCTGGCCAAAGGGTAACCAAATGGGGGGGGGGGGGGGCCGCCACGGGGCGGGGTTTGGGGGTACGCGAGAGCAGGGGGGGTGA
>NZ_JANJXQ010000189.1 GCF_024708915.1 Thiobacillus sp. | reverse complement strand
CGGCATCACCCTGGTGTTCTCCGGCCTCAAGAAGCAGGTGCTGGACGTGATGCGCAACACCGGCCTGTTCGACGAGATCGGCCAGCAGCACATTTTCGCCAACGAGGACCAGGCGCTGGCAGCCATTTATGAATGGCTGGGCGAAGCGGGCAAAGACGACCTGTTCTGTCCGGTCAGCAAGCCGCAGCCGGAAAAGCCGTCGTCCCTGCCCGCGCTTGAGCCTGGCATCGCGCGCTAGAACTCGTTGCGGATGCGCTTGTAGCCCTTCACCAGTTCGTGGTTGGCCTGCGCCACGCTTTCCGAGAAATCGGCCGCATCGGGGGTGACGCGCTCGATGCGGGCCAGCTCCTCGTCCGAGTGGATGTTGCAGGTGGAGGGAATGTAGAAGCCGTCGGGCACGCTGCAGCCTTCGACCACCGAGTTGTGGCGCACCACCGAGCCTGCGCCCACCACGCAGTTGAACAGCACCGAATTGAAGCCGATGAAGACGCGATTCCCCACCTCGCAGGGGCCATGCACGATGGAGCGGTGGGCGATCGACGTGTATTCGCCGATCTCGACCCGGCCGCCCGCCTTGGAATGGATCACCACGCCATCCTGGATGTTCGAATGGGCACCGATGACGATGGGTTCCATGTGGCCGTTGTCGTCGACCTCGTCGGCGCGGATCACCGCATAGGGGCCGATGAAGACATTCTCGCCAACGATGATGTGGCCGCAGAGGATGGCGGTGGGGTCGACGAAGGCGGTGTCGTGCACGACCGGCAGGTCGCCTCGGGGGTTGCGACGAATCAAGGTAAATCCTTCCTGTGGAGGGGCTGAAAAAGTGGCGGGCAGGCGGTCTGCTCAGGCATGCCCCTGCGCCGGCGGGAAGAAAAATCCGGCCAGGCGCGCGAAGGCGCCGGTGCGGCCGACCCGCATCATCTGCGGGCCTTCGTCGCCGGTCCGGGCCGGCAGCATGCGGCGTGTCCGTCCGTCGCACACGATCATGTCGGGACGCCAGCTGTTGATCAGCGCGGACAGGGCGGAGCGCGGCTCGCCCCATATCACGGTGGCCCGCGCCCGGCCCAGACCGTGCCGCATCAGATCGTGGTCCAGCCGCTTCTGCTCGGCCGCCGCGAGGCGGGCGGCGCGCTCGCCGGGCAGATTGCCGGCAGGCCCATCCAGCTCGAAACCGGAGCGGGTGTCCAGCACGCTCACCACCAGCAGTTCGATCTCCCCGGCCGCGGCGATCTCGCCGGCGCGGCGCAGCAAGGCCGATCCGCTGTGGCCGTGGGTGAATGGAACCAAGATGCGTTGACGGGTTTTCATGGCTGGGCTCCTGCTGGAATGAAGGGATGCGGGTGGCTGGCCGGCTCGACCTGCGTCGGCATGCATTCGCGGAAAACGCGCGCGCTGCAGGTACGGCAGACATCGCGGTTCAGATGGCGATAGATTTCGGCGATGGCATCGGTTTTGGAATCGAACAGGTTGGCGCCGTCGATCGCTTTCAGGGCGCCGTTTTCCGCCAGCTGTTCCTGCACCCTGTCCTTGGCGCCGATGAGGTAGAGCCCGCCACCCGCGCGGCGGCGGCGCTGCGCTTCGCTGGCGAGGACTTCGGCGCCGGCCATGTCGATGAAGTTGATGCCGTGCGCGATGATGGCCACGTGCTTCTGTTCGGGCTGCGCCAGATCCTGGGCGGCCAGTTTTTCGCGCACGTGCGCGGTGGCGCCGAAGAACAGCGAACCGTCGATGCGCACGAAGCGCAGCTGCGGACATTGCGGGGCATGGGCGGCATCGGTGAACTTGCGTTTGCGGTTGTGCGGGTTGGGCGCGCGCACGTGCACCTGAGGCTTCGACGTGCGCGCCAGATACAGCGAAAGCGACATCAGCACGCCGATGATGATGGCCTCTTCCAGCGTCAGGAACAGCGTCGCCGCGAAGGTGGCGGCCATGATGGCGAATTCGGAGCGGTTGGTCTTTACCGTATGGGCGATTTCCTTGAAGTCGATCAGCCCCCAGGCCACCAGGAACAGGATGCCGGCCATCGCGGCGTTGGGCAGGAAACGCGCCCACGGCGCCACCAGCAGCACCACCAGCAGCAGGAAGAAGCCCGCCATCATCGCCGCCAGCGGTGTCTTTGCACCGGCCGCGTAGTTGACCCCGCTGCGGTTGAAGGAGCCGGTGGCGACGTAGCCCGAGAAGAACGCGCCGGCGATATTCGACATCCCCTGGCCGATGAATTCCTGGTTGCCGTCGACGTGCTGGCCGGAGCGCGCCGCCAGCGCACGGGCGATCGACACCGCCTCGGTCAGCGCCAACAGCGTCACCGCCACCACGCCGGAGGCCACCGCGCGGATGCTTTCGCCGTCCAGCGCCGGCGCCGACAGCGGCGGCAGGCTCGCCGGCAGCGCGCCCACCGTCGACAGCTGCAGGCCCTGCCAAGCGCTCAAAGCCGCGGCCGCGACCGAACCGCCCAGCATCGCCACGATCATGTAGGGCCATTTCGGCAGAAACTGTTTCACCGCGATACCCAGCAGCAGCGTCAACAGGGCTACCGCCGTCACGCCGGGCTGCACCTGGTCGAGCTGGCTGAACAGCGCGCTCCAGGTGTCGCTGAAGGATGATCCGCGCGCAATCTCCAGGCCGAAGAAATGCTTCACCTGGTTGGTGGCGATCAGGATCGCCGCCCCGGCGGTGAATCCGGTCACCACCGAATGCGAGATGAAATTGACCAGCGTACCCATGCGAGCCAGCCCCATCGCCAGCTGGATGATCCCCACCAAAAAGGTCAGCGTCAGCGCCAGGCTCACGTACTGCGCCGAGCCCGGTTCGGCATGCGGCGACAGCACCGAAAACAACACGATCGACGCCGCCGTGGTCGGCCCCGACACCAGATGCCAGGAGGATCCGAACAGCGCCGCGATGATCGCCGGAATCATCCCCGCATACAGCCCGTATTCCGGCGGCATGCCGGCGATGGTGGCAAAGGCGACGCCCTGCGGCAGCACCACCACCGCGCCGGTGAGTCCTGCCATGAAATCGGCGCGCAGTGTGCCGCGGTTGACCATCGGCCACCAGCGTGTGAACGGCAGCAGGCGGGCCAGCCACAGGGGGCAGGACAGGGCGGCGTCCGCGCTACGGGACGCAGTGAGAGTCTTTGCGGACATACGGTTCCTCGACTTTGGCGCGGCTGCCGCGCCGGCGGTGGGGCAAATCACCCCAAGGCTACGGCGCGTGCAGTCAAGCCGCGGTCAAGGAAACGTCAAGAAATGGTAAAGGCGGAGATGTGCGTCGAATCACTGGCGGCCACGCGTGGG
>NZ_JANJXQ010000284.1 GCF_024708915.1 Thiobacillus sp. | reverse complement strand
GTGCACCACCAACTGCCTGGCGCCGATCGCCAAGGTGCTGAACGACAACTGGGGCATCAAGCGCGGCCTGATGAGCACCGTGCACGCCGCCACCGCCACCCAGAAAACCGTCGACGGCCCGTCTTCCAAGGACTGGCGCGGTGGCCGCGGCATCCTGGAAAACATCATCCCGTCCTCGACCGGCGCCGCCAAGGCCGTCGGCGTGGTGCTGCCGGAACTGAAGGGCAAGCTGACCGGCATGGCGTTCCGCGTTCCCACTTCCGACGTGTCGGTGGTCGACCTGACCGTCGAGCTGGAAAAACCCGCCAAGTACGCCGACATCTGCGCTGCGATGAAGAAAGCCGCGCAATCCGGCGACATCAGCAAGACGCTGGGCTACACCGACGAAAAAGTGGTTTCCACCGACTTCCGCGGCAACAGCTTCTCGTCGATCTTCGACGCCGAGGCCGGCATCGCCCTGGACGACACCTTCGTCAAGGTCGTGGCCTGGTACGACAACGAGTACGGCTACACCTGCAACATGCTGCGCTTCGTGCAGCACGTGGCGAAGTAATTTGCCGCTAAGGGGTGAGGGGTCAGGGGTAAGAGGACGGGCGCAGTCCCGCCTCACCCCTGACGCCTTACCCCTCACTGCTTCGAGCTTTAAGGCCTGGCGCGGACTCCAACCCCGCGCCAACCCTTAAATCTTACCTTCAGGAGAAACAAGCATGGCATTCATCCGCGTCACCGATCTCGATCTGGCAGGCAAGCGCGTGTTCATCCGCGCCGACATGAACGTGCCGGTCAAGGACGGCAAGGTCACCTCCGACGCCCGCATCACCGCGTCGATGCGCACCATCGAGCACTGCCTGAAGGCCGGCGCCAAGGTGATGGTCACCTCCCACCTCGGCCGCCCGACCGAAGGCGAGTTCAGGGAAGAGGATTCGCTCAAACCCGTGGTCGACGTGATCGCGCAGAAGCTCGGCAAGAACATCCGCCTGATCCGCGAATGGACCGACGGCGGCTTCGACGTCGCCGACGGCGAACTGGTGGTGCTGGAAAACTGCCGGGTCAACAAGGGCGAGAAGAAAAACGTCGACGACACCGCGAAGAAATACGCCGCATTGTGCGACGTCTTCGTGATGGACGCCTTCGGCACCGCGCACCGTGCCCAGGCCTCGACCCACGGCATCGCCAAGTTCGCCCCGACCGCCGCGGCCGGCATCCTCTTGACCGAAGAACTCGACGCGCTGGACAAGGCGCTGGCCAACCCGGCGCGCCCGATGGTTGCCATCGTCGGCGGCTCCAAGGTGTCGACCAAGCTGACCGTGCTGGAAGCGCTGGCCGAGAAATGCGAACAACTGGTGGTCGGCGGCGGCATCGCCAACACCTTCCTCAAGGCAGCCGGCCATAACGTCGGCAAGTCGCTGTGCGAGGACGACCTGGTGCCCACCGCGCAGGCGCTGATCGAGAAGATGACCGCGCGCGGTGCGACCATCCCGATCGCTGTCGACGTGGTGTGCGGCAAGAAGTTCGACGCCAACGAGCCCGCGGTGCTGAAGGATTCTGGCGACGTCGCCGACGACGACATGATTTTCGACATCGGCCCGAAGAGCGCGCAGGAACTCGCCGACATCATCATGAAGGCCGGCACCGTGGTGTGGAACGGCCCGGTCGGCGTGTTCGAGTTCGACCAGTTCGGCGAAGGCACCAAGACCATCGCCATGGCGATCGCCAACACCAACGCCTTCACCCTGGCCGG
>NZ_JANJXQ010000142.1 GCF_024708915.1 Thiobacillus sp. | reverse complement strand
GGTGGCCGGCTCGTTCGGCCTCTACCTGTGGGAAATCGAACGCGGCATGCCGCTCGAGGTCGCGCGCACCGCTGCGGTCAACGCTCTGGTGATGGGCGAGATCTTCTATTTGTTCAACTGCCGCCGCCTCACCGCGCCGGTGGTCGGCTGGTCGGGTTTCATCGGTAATCGGGCGGTGCTGGTCGCCATCGGCGTCCTCGTCGTGCTGCAGGGGCTGTTCACCTTCCTGCCGCTGCTGCAGGCGCTGTTCGCCACCGCCGCGCTCGATGCCTCGACCTGGGTGCGGGTGTTCCTGTTCGGCATCCTCGTCTACGGCGTAGTCGAGATCGAGAAGGCATGGATCCGCGCCCACCATCCGTCACGCCCTTTCCCCGCCAAGGAGATACCTTGACTTCACCCCGCACCCTGCTCGCGGTCAAGCAGCGCCCGCACGCCCCGTATCGGCGCATCCTCGCAGCGGTCGATTTCTCCGATCATGCCGCCGCCATCAACGCCGCCCATGCCTGGCTGCCCGATGCCGACTTTGTGCTGCTGCATGCGTTCGAAGTGGAGATGGAAAGCACTTTCCGCCTCGCCGGCATGGACGACAGCCAGATTCATCAATACCGGATTCAGGCACGCAGCGCGGCGCAGGCTGAAATGGAGGCCTTCATCGGCAAGCTGCACGCCGGCCAGCCAGCTATCGCGCCAGTTCGTTCACGGTGCGGCCACGCTGCGGATTCTTGAACAGGAGCAGACGACCGACGCCGATTTGATCGTCATGGGCAAGCACGGCCGTTCGGTCATGGAAGAATTTCTGCCTGATCCCCTGCTACGATAAGCGTCCGCATTATTGACGACGATGGATGGAGACCGCCATGACAATTCGCTATCTGCCGGCCTTGCTCGGGTTGCTCGCCGCATTTTCGCTGCACGCCGCAGAGCCGCCGGCGGCCAGGATGGGCACCTACTACGGCGCCAAGACGACCGAGTACCCCGCCTGGTTCAAGAACAGCTTCCTGCATCTGAAGGAGGACATCGACGAGGCGCGCGCCAACGGCAAGCGCGTCATCCTGATGTTCACCCAGGACGGCTGCCCGTATTGCTCGGCGCTGGTGGAGCGCAATCTGTCGCAGCGCGAGATCGAGTCCACGATGAAGGAAAAGTTCGACGTGATCGCGGTCAATATGTGGGGCGACCGCGAAGTCGTGGGGCTGGACGGCAAACGCTACACGGAAAAAACCTACAGCGCGGCGCAGAAAATCCAGTTCACCCCCAGCCTGCTGTTTTTCGACGAAGCCGGCAAAACCCTGCTGCGCCTCAACGGCTACGTGCCGCCGGCGCGCCTGCAGGCCGCGCTCGACTGGGTCGGCGGGCGGCATGAAAACAAGACTGCCTTCCGCGATTTTGTCGCCGCGCGCGAGGTGCCGAAGCAGGCTTCCGGCGAAATGATCCAGCAGGACTTCTTCCTGAAGAACGCCGTCGACCTGCGGCGCCGCGGCAAGTCCGCCAGGCCGCTCGCGGTGTTCTTCGAGCAGAAGGATTGCCCCGACTGCGAGGTGCTGCACCGCCGCGTGCTGGCCGACCCGGAAACCCGCGCCGTGATCGCCAAGTTCGACAACGTGCAGCTCGACATGTGGTCGCGCGAGTCCATCGTCACGCCGCAAGGCAAGCGCATGGCGGTGCGCGACTGGGTGCGCCAGCTCGGCGTCAACTACGCGCCCGGCATCGTCCTGTTCGACTCCGCCGGGCAGGAAGTCATCCGCTGGGAATCGTCCTTCCGCGTGTTCCATACCCTGGGCATGTTCGACTATCTGGTGTCCGGCGCCTACCGCAAGGAGCCCAGCTTCCAGCGCTTTCTTGCCGCCAAGACCGAGCACATCCGCGAAGCCGGGCTGGACGTGAACATCTGGCGCTACGCCGACGAACCGGTCGCGGCGACCGCGCAATAATCGGCACGCACAGATCCGCTGCCCCGACCGGCTATCTGCCGCCGTCGAAACCCCGCCTGCGCGCCGCGACGGGCCAGCGACATTGCCCTGCCCCGCCGCCCATCGCTCCCGGGACAACGGACGCGATGGCCTGAAATATCTGCGATGATTACCGTTTTGACGCATCGGAGAGCGCACCTTGAGCCCCCCCCCCAACGCCGCCAACGAAGCCCTGCGCCAGTTTCGCGTCATTTTCGGCGCGGTGCGCCAGCATGTTCAGGCGGTGGAAAAAGCCTGCGGCGTCAGCGGTGCGCAGATCTGGGCGCTGGCCGCACTACGCCAGACCCCGGGCATGAAAGTGTCTGAGCTGGCGCAGGCCCTGTCGATCCACGTCTCCACCGCCAGCAACCTGCTCGACAAGGTCGAAAAGGCCGGCCTGATCCGGCGCGAGCGCAAGCACGCCGACCAGCGCGTGGTCCAGCTCTACCTCACTGCCGCAGGGGAAAAAGCGCTCAAACAGGCGCCGCAGCCGTTGACCGGCATTCTCACGCACGCACTCGGCCAGTTGCCGGAAGAGGCACTGACGCGCCTGAATCAGGATCTGGCCGTGCTGATCGCCCACATGGGCGCAATCAATATCCGGGACGCGCAGAAACCGCTGTCGGAACACTGAGCGCAAGCAATCCGCTCAGGCCGTCCTGCGCTCGATGGCCAGGGGCAGGGGCGCGGCGCGTCCCTGTTTATCCTGCCCGGCATACGCGATGAGGCGCGGGGGAATCTCGATGCCGGCGGCGTCGAACGCCTTTTCAGACGATACAGATAGGCGCGCGCACGCCCCATTGTTCCAGCGGCATCGCCTTGAAGCGGCAGCGGATCGCCAGCGCGAGATCGCGCCATTCGCCAAGATGGCGGCCCGGATTCAGCGACGCCTTGCGAAACGCCTTTCAGTGCCCGCCCACGGCGCGCGCCAGCGGGCGGAATTGCAGGTGGTGGAACAGCTGCAGGTAGCGGCCGGCTTCTTCGCGTTCCAGATTGCTGACGAACTTCCAGAAGCCGTAGATGCGTGACAGCGTCATCATGCGCTCGGCATACAGCTTCCAGGTGTAGCGCGCTGCCACCCGTGCCAGCGCGGCGTCCGAAATGCGCTGCCAGCGGGCCGGCTCGCTCGCGCACTGCTGCAGGAAATCGGCAACAGCTTCGGCCGCGGCGGCGCCATCGTTGGGATCGATGTGGAATCCGGACTTGCCGTGTTCGATGATCTCGAGCGGCCCGCCGTAGCGGGTAGCGAAAACCGGCAGCCCCGAAGCCATCGCCTCGATCAGGGTGAGGCCAAAGGCCTCGAACAGCGCAGGCTGGACGAATACGCCACGGCGGTCGGCGACATGGCGATAGAGTTCGCCCGCCAGATTCCTGTCGAGCCGGGCGCCAAGCCAGCGCATCCGTCCGTCCAGGCGGTACTGGTCCATGAGCGCATGCATGCGCCCGATCTCCGCGCGCTCCTCCTCGTCTGCGGAGGCGGACGCATCGACGTGGCCGCCGATCACCGCCAGATTGGCCGACCCGGCCAGGCGTTCGCAGGCGCCGAACCATTCGGTCAGCCCGGACAGATTCTTGATGCGGTCGAGCCGTGCCATGGTGAAGATCAGCGGCCTGTCGGGGTCGTCGAAGCGGCCGCGATGCGGCACCCCGGGATCGGGCGCGTAGAGCAGGCGTTCGATCTCGGGCATCAGCGAATGCATGCGCCGCGTCGTATCGCTATAGGGGAAATAGGTGCCGGCGTCGGCGCCCGGCGAAACGATGTTGAACTTGGGATCGAACAGGTCGATGCCGTCGAGCACCCGGTACAGCCCCGGCAGGGTGAACGCACGATAGCTCTCGTACTGGCCGATGCTGTGCGCGGTGCCGGCAATCTCCTGATAGGTGCTGGTGATGATGAAGTCTGCATGGTTCATGCCGATCAGATCGGCGGTGTACTGGCAGGCGAAGTGATAGACCGGATCGTTGGCTTCCCAGTACAGCGCGGAGTGCAGGTATTTGGTCTGTTCCAGCGCATGGGCGATGTTGCACTGGGTCACGCCCAGCCGCGCAGACAGCAGGCTCGCCACCAGGTTGCCGTCGGAATAATTGCCGATGATCAGGTCGGGCCGTCCGCCGAGTCTTGCCAGCGCCTCGTGCTCGACATGGGTCGCGAAAGTTTCCAGATAGGGCCAGATCTCGAAGCGCGAAATCCACTCCCGCACGACCTCGCCGTTGGGATGATGGAACGGCACGCGAACGATCCAGGCATGGTCGGCACCCTGAATCTTTTCCAGCGGCTGGTTGCAGGTGGTACCGTCGGCGTCGGGAATCAGCCGGGTGACCACGATGATCTGCGGATCGACCTGCACCCCCTGGATCGCCATGCGATCGCGCATTTCGTGTTCCAGCGCACGCACCTGGTCGAGAATGTAGACCACCTGGCCGCCCGTGTCGGGGCGCCCCAGCACGTTGTCCTGACCGAAGTAGCCATGCAGCGACAGGATCAGCAGACGCGAGATCATCGGAATGCGCGCGAGAAAAGCCTCCAGCACGGCGGGCGACGGTGCCTCCAGAATGTCGACCAGCATCTCCATGGTTTCGCGCGTCCGCGCCGCCGTGGCGCCCCATCCGGATTCGAATCCCAGCCTGCCGAGCATTGCAGCCAGCCCGGCCCACGGCGTCTCGGGGTCGCATGCGTCGAGCAGCTGCAGCGCTTCGCGCAACGCATTCTGCAGCTGCGGCACCTCGTCGATGTGCGACGCCAGCATCAGCTGCTGGTCCTCGACCTTGTGCATGCGCAGAAAATTCAGCAGCCTGGTCTGCCCCACCTCGGGGCGGGTGAACATCCTGCTCGCCAGTGCCCGGTTGAGATGCAGCACCCCCTGCCCGATCGAGCGCGTTTCCTGTAGCCGCGGCACGTGGCGGCCAAACGGCTCGAAATTGATTTCCAGCGTGCTGTCGCCGTCGTCCGCCGGCTTCACCAGCTGCTCCTTGAAGGCGAGAAATTCGCCCACCGACACGCGCTCCGGCATGAGCTGTTCCTGGTGCATGCGCAGATAACGCCAGCGGCCGGCCCCCTCGCGCAACGCGAAGTAGGCCCATGGGCTTTGAAACACGCCTTCCTGGAAATGCCGCACCGCCTGCTGCAAAGGCGTGCCGTCGAGCGGCGGACGGAGGGGGTCGACCGCCAGGGCGTCGAGCACCTGGCCGAGATCGCTTTGCAGCATCAGCACCCGGTTTTCGGCAAAGCAGCGCCGCAGGTAGGCATCCACCGGATCGCGGTGGTCTGCCGTCCAGGCTTTCAGAGCATCGAACATGCGGCCTCCTTGCGGCTGTCGGGCGCGGCAGCATGCAGAAGTCCATAGTGCGCCATGCCCTCGAGGATGCCGGACGCGCAGGGCGTCGCGGCGAAATACACCTGGTCCATCCCACGCAGCGTGTCCAGCTCGGCGCTGTGATTGGACACCACCACCGCCTGGGTGTCGCCGACCAGCATTTCCAGGTCGTTACCCGAATCGCCTGCTACCAGAAACGCGCTCAGCGGCAATCCCCATTTATAGGCCAGATAGCGGATGGCCTGGCCTTTCGATGCGCGGACAGGCAGCACGTCGAGATAGGCCTGGTGCGAATAAACCAGATTGGCGTGCAAGCGCACCTGACGCAGCCGCCTGTCGATTTCGCGCAGACCGGGCATGGCGTGCGGATCCACATCGAAGCTCAGTTTGAACTCGGTTTGCTGGTCGTCCGATTGCAGCATCAGTCCGGGCACATCCTCGAACAACGCAGCCAGCGCATCGCGCCGCCACAGGTGCTGGATATGGCGCTGCCAGCCCGCATCGGAATGCATACCGGGGCCGTAATGGATTTCAGTCCCGACTGCGGTAATCAGTACATCGGGGAGCGGCACCCGTGCCTGTCGCAGCGCCTCAAGCGCACTCGGCAGATGGCGCCCGGTGGCGACGCCGAAACCGAAGTTGCGCGGCCGCTCGCGCAGCACGCGTACCAGCGTGGCCAGTCCGGCGCGGTCGCCGATCAAGGTATTGTCGATGTCGCTCACCAGCATGCGCTGCACGTACGGCATCGGATTGACCGCCGGACGCTGCACCACGCGCTCGCGCCGGACCTGCTTGCGGGTGCGGTGGACTACATGATCGACCGCCTTCAGGTATTTATCGACATGGGCATCCCAGGTGTAGTTGCGTGCCACGCCGCCGATGCCGCGCCGCGCATAGCGCTGCCAGGTGCGCGCATCCGACACCACGGCAAGCAATCCCCTCGCGATATCGGCGGAATCGAGAGGGTCGACCAGAACGCCGTTTTCGCAATGCACGAGGATGTCGGACGGCCCGCCGTCGCGGGTTGCCACCACCGGCAGGCCGCTCGCCGCCGCCTCGATCAGGGTGAGGCCGAACGGCTCGGTCAGCGCCGGGTTGACGAATACGCCACGCCGTTGCGCTGCCAGCCGGTACAGCGCAGGAATATCGTCCGGCTGATGCTGCTTCGGCAGCGCCACGCTGCCCCACAGGTCGTAGCGGTCGACGTCGAGCAGCAGATCCTTCAACACGTCGGCCTGGGCCTCGTCCATGCTGCGGATGTCGTCGCGGTTGCCGGCGACGATGGCGAGGTTGGCGCGTTCGCGAAGTTCGCGCGATTCGCCGAAAGCGGCGACCAGACGGCTCAGATTCTTGCGCATTTCGGGCCGGCAGATGGCAAGAATGAGCGGCTTTCTGGGTTGCGTGAAGAAGCGGTCGATCAGCGCCGGAATGTGCTGCGGTATCGCTTCGCGGCTGGGCGGCGCGAAGCGCGAAGTATCGGTCCCTGGCGCAATCACCGTCATGCGCGCGGGCTGATGGTTGTTGTACAGGCCATATTGTTCGCTGCTCTCCTGTGCGGTGCTGGTGATCACCAGCGAAGCGTGCGCCAGCACGGCCTCTTCGGCAGCGATGCGGCGAACGAAATTGAACTGGCGGTCGATCGCCTGTTCGCGGCGGCCGTGGTCAAGCAGACGCTGGCGTTTGCAGCGGCCGAGCGAATGACCGGTGTGCAGCAGCGGAATGCCCAGCAGCTGCGACAGATGTACGCCGACGTAACCGGCATCCGCGTAATGGCTGTGGATGACGTCGGGCAGACGCGGCTGCTGGCGCAGATAGATCAGGGTGCGGTCGACCAGCTGGTCGAGGTGATTCCACAGGCTTTCCTTGCGCAGATAACGTCGCGGACCGCACGCCAGCCGCACCAGTCTGGCACGCTCGCCCAGCGGCTCGCACGGGACGGCATAGTCGGGAGATACGGCCGGGTCGTCTACCAGCCGCGTCAGCACATCGACCTGTTCGACGCGCGGATGCCGTCCGAGCGATTTCGCCAGTTCGATCACGTACAGCGTCTGTCCGCCGGTGTCGGCGTCGCGTCCCAGCTCCAGGTCGTGCCCGCGCATCAGGCCGTGCACGCTCAGCATCAGCACATATAAATCACGCACGCACCCTCTCCGATTCGAGTTTCCATTCATGAATGAACGGAACGTAGAAATCCTGCGCCGGCGGCACGGCGCCGCGGATCTGGCATAGCGCACGGGCAAAGGCGTCGGCGCGCGCCAGCCGCAATCCGGGCGGCCAGCGACGCAGCATGCCGAGGATGAACACGGCGGCAAAGCCGTCGCCTGCACCCACGCTATCGACGAGGTGCGGCAGCGCGGCGCCGCTCACCGATTCGACGCGCCCGGCACCGTCGAGTGTCCACGCACCGGACGCGCCGCAGGTCACCACCAGCCGCTGCAGAGCGAAGCCGGACACCAGCACGCCGGCACGTGCCCTTGGCGTGGCACCGTCCAGCGCGAGCAGGTCGCCGACGCGGATCAGTTCCTCTTCGTTGAGCTTGACCACATTGGCCTGCTGCAGCGACCAGCGCAGCGTGTCGACATCCACCCAGGGATCGCGCAGGTTGACGTCCAGAAACGCGCAGGCATCGATCGTGCCCAGCAGTTCGCGCAGCGCGCGGCGCGACTCGCCCCGCTGCGCCAGTGTGCCGAAGTAGACTATTCGAGGATGCAGGGACAAGCCCACCATCCGTGCCAGACCGGGATGAATGTGGTCGTAGGCCTGGTCCGGCAGAATGTCGAATACATGACCCTGGGGGGTCTCGATCACCTTGACCCGTCCGGTTGGGCGTGCGGGGTCGCGCTGCACGCCGCGCAGATCCAGTCCGCGCTCGCTCATCGCCTGCTGCAGCTGTTCACCTTGCGCATCCTTGCCGGAGCGCGTCACCAGCACCGGGTGCGCC
The DNA here is from genome assembly GCF_024708915.1 of Thiobacillus sp. The sequence continues at coordinate 11,017 of NZ_JANJXQ010000142.1, read as the reverse complement.
CCCAGCGCGCCGAGATGGCACGCCACGTTGAACGGCGCGCCGCCCAGCACATTGCGATCGTGAAACTGGTCCACCAGGGTTTCGCCAAAGGCAATCACGGTCTGATCCGCCGGACGAAAAACGTCGTCGGACGCGCGCATTGCGGTCATGTCACCCGGCGTAATCATGCTTGGCACTCGCAGATAATATATTTCACAATAGTTTTAGTTGACACCTTGGCCAACCGAAGATTCCTGGCTGGAGCGGATCGTGTAATCCAGCCTGACAATCGCACCGCACCGAGTACCCGGTCGACGCACGCTGGCAAATCAGGCTGCGAAGCGGCACAGGGGCCGCACGATGATGCGCGTCAACGGACTGCCAGGGGCAGAATGAATTGCGCGGATATATCTTTTTATATTTGCACAAAACTATTTTGTCGTGCAAGCCCGGGCGGGCACAGCGCCGCCGCAGCGCGTTCAGTTTATTGGCTGCGCTGGGGCCATGCGGGCCGTTCGCGCCGGACGGCTTGCCGGGGAACGCACCCGCCCACGCCGAAACTTGCCGACAGCCGGCTGCAATGTCCTACACTTTACAAGTTGCAAACAAATACCGTCGGCAGTCCGATCGAGGACTCGCGACCGCCCCACGGCAAGCGCCGTCGCCGGGCGCGCGGCCCCGGCTGGCATCACGACCATCGGGCGTGCGCTTTGCACACCTGGCAGGAGGGCACTGAATGGCTTGGGTTGAGCGGGACGTCGTGGCGCTGGTGGACGACGCATTGCACGGCAAGCTCCTGGGCTGCCTGCGGGAAAGGGGCTGGAAACTGCACCGGGCGGCCAATACGGATGAATTGGCCGCGCTGTTCGAACGGCAGGATTTCCATGCGGGACTGCTGCAATTGCAGCGCGCCGGCAACGGCAAGCTGTACGACTTGGTGGGGCGGCAGCAATCCCTGCAATGGATTGCGCTGATGGATCATGCGTTCTGGCGGCCCACCCCGCAACACCGCAATTTTCTGGCGGGGGTGTACGATTTCCATACCCTGCCGCTCGATCAGGACAGGCTATCCGTCTCCCTGGGACACGCCTGGGGCAAGGGCCGCCTGCTCAAGCAACCGCCGCCGCGCCCCGACACCCTGGAACAGTACGGCATTGTCGGAAGCAGCCCGGCGATGCTGGCTTTCTGCCTGGCATTGCGCAAAGCCAGCAAGGCCGACGCGCCCGTGCTGATCGGCGGGGAAAGCGGCACCGGCAAGGAGCTGGCCGCCCATGCCATCCACAACATGTCCGCCCGCGGCACGCGCGCTTTCGTCGCGGTCAATTGCGGGGCCCTGCCTCCCCATCTCATCCAGAGCGAATTGTTCGGCCACGAAAAAGGCGCGTTCACCGGGGCGCACCAACGCAAAATCGGACGCATGGAAGCAGCCCAGGGCGGCACCCTCTTTCTGGACGAAATCGCCGATCTGCCGCTCAACCTCCAGGCCACCCTGCTGCGCGTCCTGCAGGACGAGGTGATCGAACGCCTGGGCTCCAGCCAGCCGGTACAGCTGGACATCCGCATCATTGCCGCATCCCATATCGATCTCCAGGAAGCCGTTGCTCAAGGCCATTTCAGGGAAGACCTTTACTACCGCCTGAACGTCATCAACCTGACTGCGCCGCCCTTGCGCGACCGGCAGGGGGATGTGGAGCTATTGGCGCAGGCTTTGCTGGAGCAGTTTTCCCGCGAAGCCAGCGGCAAGGTCAAGGGCTTCAACCAGCAGGCTTTGCGTGCGATGGGTCAATACCTCTGGCCCGGCAATGTGCGGGAGTTGAGCAACCGCATCCGCCAGGGCGTGGTCATGGCCGAGCACCCCTATCTCACGCCGGACGATCTGGGGATGGAACGGCGCGCATCGTGCGCCGGGCACCCGACGCTCGACGGGGCGCGTGCCAAAGCCGAGCTCGATGCGATCCGCTCGGCATTGCGCCGCTGCCAGCACAACGTTTCCGAAGCGGCCAAGGAACTGGGCGTTTCGCGCGCCACCCTGTATCGCCTGCTGGAGCGCCACGCGCTGTGCGGCCCGCACAAGGAAAAAGCCGCCCGGGAGCCGGCGTGATCGCCGCAACGCCGGTGGCGATGAAAAAACACCGCCTCGACGCGGCCCGATTCTGCCGGTGCGCGCCCGGGCGTATCGGCTGCGGATTCCGGGGCGTAATATCCGCGAAAAAACCACCGCTTGAGCCGCCATAAGCAGGGGCGGCGTTTTTTCAGACAGCGCGACGCGTCGTTGAATTCGAGCCATCGCAGGCTTGCCAGGCTCGCAGCATCGCATCCAGTCACAACAGGGAGGGGATCATGAAAATGCCGAAGAAGGGAACCTGGTTTCGCGCCAGCCTGGCGCTGATGTTGAGCACACACGTTGCCTACGCTGAAACCTTGCGTCAGACGGGCCGGGAGGCGCCGGCCGATGCCGATTACCCGACCCTGCGCCAGCAGCTGGCCGAGCAGGCGAAGAGCCTGGCCGAGCAGCAGCAACGGCTGGCGCTGGAGATGCAGAAGCTGGAGGAGGCCCAGCGCCGCATCCAGGCGATGCAGGGGCAGCTGGGCATGCCCGTGGAGATCGACCCGCAGCGCCACCTTGCCCAGGCCGACGAATCGACGTTCCGCGGCCGCGGCAACGAGGCCGGGCGGGTGGACGCCACCACCCTGGATGTGGCGACCGTGTTTTCCCAGCCCAGCATCCTGACGCCGAAGGGCGCCTTCGTTTTCGATCCCTCGCTGCAGTATTCCTTCAGCTCGTCGGACCGTGTGACCGTGGTCGGTTTCAGCGTGCTCAACGCCGTGCTGATCGGGGCGATCGACGTGCGCAGCGTCAACCGCAGCAACTGGATCGCGACCCTGGGCGGCCGCTACGGCCTGACCAACCGGCTGGAGGTCGAAGCCCGGGTGCCGTATATCTATCGCAGCGACGACTCGCTGTCGCGCAAAATTAGCCCCACCGCAATAGATGAATCGTTCAGCGCCGACGGCAACGGGCTCGGCGACATCGAGCTGGCCGCGCGCTACCAGCTCAACGTGCCCGCAGGAGACGACCCGTTCTATATCGCAGGCCTGCGCCTCAAGACCCGCACCGGCAAGGACCAGTACGAAGTCGAATACGATACCGATTTCAACCTGCCGAAGGAACTGCCGACCGGCTCCGGCTTCTACAGCCTGCAACCCAGCCTGAGCATGGTGCTGCCAGCCGATCCGGTGGTGTTTTTCGGCGGCATCAATTACACGTGGAACATCAAGCGCGACGTTGATGCCTCGATTCCCTTCACAGATGTCGACGAAGATGGCGTGCCTATCCCCGGGGTGGCCACCAAAATTATTGGCGAAGTGGACCCCGGCGACTCGATCGGCCTCAATTTCGGCATGGGGCTGGGGCTCAACGAGCGCAGCTCGTTCAGCCTGAGCTACGAACACACCTGGATCGATAAAACCAAGCTCAATGGCCAGGTGGCGGATGGATCGATGTCGGTTCAGCTGGCCACCCTGCAGGCGGGGTTTTCCTACCGCCTGAACAAACGCACCAACCTGAATCTGTCGATTGGTGCCGGGCTGACCGACGATACGCCGGACACCACCGTCACCTTGCGCGCCCCGATCCGGTTCTGAGCATGATCGCAGCACAACGAAAAGCCGGGCTGAGATGCCCGGCTTTTCGTTGTGCCGATTGCGCGTGCCCGCCTTCAACGCAGGCCATGCTGGTTGAGGATGGCGTTGAGCCGCGCCTGAGCCGCCAGCATCTGGGCATCGATGGTGATGTTGAGGGTCGTGACATTGCGGATGACCTGCTCGTTCACCGAATTTTGAATGATCGTGGCCAGCGAATCGAACGAAGCGCCCGACGGCACCGCAAACGCATTGGCGGCACCATTCTGGATGACGATCAGCGAACCTAGCGTGGACACCTGCGTGGCCGCTGTGCCGGGGTTGCCGGAGGATTGTGCCGTCTGCGCCGCGGGCAGCGAAGCCGACAGATTCGCATCCGCTCCGCTTGCGGCTTGTTCGATCGGGGGCGGGCTTGGCGTATTCACGCCGATCCGGCCAATTTGCGCGAAAGGAACGAGCGCCTGCGGGTTGACCCTGGGCGCCACCAGCGCGCCGTTGATGAAGGTCTGGCCATTGATCTGGGTCAGGCGTTCAATGCCGTCGATGGAAAACGGCATCAAGAAATCCTGGCCGTTCCAGTTGACGACAAATCCGCCGCGCATGCGATCGAGCTCCTCGTCGCTGGCGCGCGGGACGTCGTCGAAGGGATGCGAAGCGTGAGCGAACCCGCCGGACAAGAGGGCAAGCAGTAAAAAAATCATGTGCGGGCTGGACATCGCCGTCTCCTCAAAAATCACCTGCCGGCCGACGCATCAGCGTGACGTTGGCCAGATCGTTGGGGCCTGAGGCCATGCCGACGGGGGCTTTTTCGCGGACTTTCCAGTCCTTCGGATCGTTGAACACCGCCTCGCTGTTGCGCCCGTTGATGACGAACAGGATCCGGTTGATCATCATGCGCTCGAATTGCGCCTGATCCACGACCCGCGCACCCTGCGCCGGATCGCCGAAAGCAATTTTGCCGCCGCGGACACCCTTGACGACGACAAAATGGTTGTAGGCGCCATCGCGAATCAACACAATGGCCGGGATACCCGCCTTGCCCAGTTTTTCCAGGCTGGCGCTGTAACCGTCGGCCGCATAGCCGCGCGATTCGAGGAAGCGCTTCATGTCGAGCATGGAGAAGCCTTCCTTGCGGATTTTGGCCTGGTCGCCCTTTTCCCACATGGTGACGTACACGGCCTCTTCCTTGACCGGGTCGCCATAGTGATGGGTGAGCAGGGTGGCAAGCGCGGCGGAGCCGCAGCTGAAATCGTACTGCTGGCGTTCGGTGTAGCGGAACTGCCGCTCCTTCATGCTCATGGTCTTGACGTTGAAGGAGCCGGAACCGGCGCCCGGAATCTCGACCATGCCCGCCCGCGCGGCGGGCACCGCAACCAGCACAGCCATCAGAAACAGCGCGGCATTGCGCATGGGAACTCCTTATTGCATCTGGATATTCAGAATCACTGCGTTCTGGATCAGCACGTTGTTGCCCGAATTCTGGATGACGGTATTGAAGCCGGAGTTGTTGATCAGCGAGCCGTCGCTCACCAGGTTGTAGCCGGTGACCAGTTCGCTCGCGCTGTTGTTATACACGGCGCCATCCAGGTCGTTGGTGTTGGTGATCAGCGCCATGCCGCGCTGGCCGTCGAGCATGTCGTCGGAAATCGCCGCGTCGAACACGTCGCTGCCTGAAATGGTTTCATCGGGTGCGGCCCAGGCCAGCTGAACGGTCAGCGCACAAGCCAGAAATGAACAAGCCAGAAACGAAAACGGTTTCAGTAATGCGAGAAAGTCATTCATGGCGTCTTCCTTCCGGAAACCCCCGGAACCGCCGCGTGGCGGTTCCGGGGTGGCGGTTCACTGAACCGTCAGGTTGGCCTGCACCGTCACGCCGATCTGGGTCAGCGCATTGATGCCGGTGTTTTGCGACGCGGAGATGATGCCGGCGCCATTGGTCAGGCTGCCGGACATATTGTTGGAAACGTTGAAGACACCCGCGTTTCCGCCGTATGAGTGCCCCCCGTTGCCGCCCGCGCCGCCCTGGCCGGTGGTGGCGGAAGCCATGGCTTCGCTGCTTGCGCTGCCGCCATCGCCGCCCAGCCCGCCGGCGCCGCCGTTGCCGTTTGCCGTGGCCGTCCCGCCGGCGCCGCCGGCACCGCCTTCACCGCCGGCACCGCCGGCTGCGCCGTTGCCCGCCAGTCCACCCTGGCCGGTGCCGCCGTTACCCGCCGCGCCGACCGCGCCATTGCCGCCGGTGCTGGTGCCGGTCGCGCCGACTGCGCCGGCACCGCCAGCGCCGCCATTGCCGACGGCGCCAACCGCGCCATTGCCGCCGGCGCTGGTACCCGCCGCACCGCTACCGGTGGCGCCGCTGCCGGTCGCGCCGGCAGCCCCCGCGCCTGCGGTATTGGTGCCGGCCGCGCCCGTGCCGGCGGCGCCGGTGCCGTTGCCGCTGGATGCGCCGCTGCCGGCGGTGTTGCTGCCTGCCGCACCGCTGCCGGCCGCACCGCTGCCGGCCGCACCGGCGGCGCCCGAGCCGCCCCCGCCGCCATTGCCTGCGGCTGCCATGCTGCTGGCATCGGCTGCGCCGCTGACGCCGCCGCTGCCTGCGCCGCCGGCGCTGGCATTGGCGGTGCCGCCACTCGCGCCGCCGCTGCCGCTGCCGCCTGCGGCAGCGCCGTCGGCGGCACCGCCCGCGGCGGCACCGCCGTTGGCCGCGGCGGAACTGGCGTTGCCTGTGATGGAACTGTTGCCGGGGTTGGCCGTATTGCCGGCGCTGGCGGACGAGTCGTCGCTGTCGATCGGGTTGTTGCTTGCGTTCGCATCGCCGTTCGAGGTGTAAGGCTGCTGGCTGACCAGCCCGCTGCTGGCGCCGGAAATGCCGCCTATCGCGCCGGCGTTGCCGCCGTTCGAACCGTTGCCGGCATCGCCGCCCGAGCCCTTGCCGCCGTCGCCGGTAATCGAGGCTGCAGCGCTGTCGCCGCCATAGCCCTTGCCGCCGGAACCGGTGAAGGTCTTGGCAAAGCTGTCGCCGCCGACGCCGATGCCGCCGCTGGCGCCGTCGCCGCCGTCGCCGCCGATGCCTTTGCCGCCCGTGCCGCTGCCGCCGCTGGCATTGCCGTTGCCGCCGCCGTCGCCGCCGGCGCCGGCATAGCCTTTGCCGCCCGTGCCCGAGCCGCCATAGGCGTCTCCGGTGCTGCCGCCGCTGCCGCCGTCGCCGCCGACGCCGCTGCCGCCGAAGCCGGAGCCGCCTTTGGCCATGCCGGAATAGCCGCCGCTGCCGCCGTCGCCGCCGACGCCTTTGCCGCCGTTGCCGCCATCGCCGCCGGAGCCGCCGTAGGCGCTGCCGCCGTCGCCGCCGGAGCCGCCGGAGCCGCCGGAACCCATGCCGCCGATACCGCCGACGGCCTTGCCGCCGTCGCCGCCATGGCCGCCGCGGGCGCCGTCACCGGCGTAGGTGTCGCCGCCGATCGCCTTGGCCGAGCCATCGCCGCCGTCGCCGGCCGAGCCGCCGTTGGCGCCCCAGGCCTTGCTCGCCGACTCCTGCCAGGCGTCGCCGCCGGCTCCGCCTTTGGCGCCGTCGCCGGCTGTGCTGCCGCCCTCGGCGTAATTGCCGATGTCATGAACCTCGTTGTCGAAGACCTTGCCCTCGAGCACGGTTTTGGCCGACACGTCGTTGTTGAAGGATCGGTAGTTCTGCGACTGGTTGTTGAACGAGTCGTGGTTGCCGGAGGCGCTCTCATTGTACGAACCGTTGTACTGGCTCGCCTCCGATTCGTCGTTGGCCGCCGCACCGGCGTTGCCGTCCTGGGCTGCCGTGCGGTTTTTCACGTTCTGATTGGCGGTCGAGAACTCGTTGGCTGCCGCGCCCGTCTGGTCGGCCTGATTGTTGGTCGCCGTCGCCGTCTGATCGGCATTGCCGCTGTTGTCGAATGTGCTGGCGGTGTTGGTCGGATTGGCCCAGGCCTGGGCCGACATGCCCAGTGCCAGGGCGATGGCTGTGGATAGCAAATTCTTGTTCATTTCACTCTCCTGAATTGGGGTCAACGCTGCGCGTGTTTCAGGCCCCCCGGAACCGCTCAAGGCCGTTCCGGGGCAGTCCCTGGTTCACTGAACCGTCAGGTTGGCCTGTACCGTCACGCCGATCTGCGTCAGGGCATTCGCTCCCGTGTTCTGCGACAGGGAAATGATGCCGGCGCCATTGGTCACGCTGCCAGACATGTTGTTGGACGCATTGAAGGTGCCCGCATTGCCGCCCAGCGAATCGCCCCCGTTGCCGCCCACGCCGCCATAGCCGGTGGTGGCCGACGCGATGGCGCTGCTGCTGGCAGCGCCGCCCAGTCCGCCATTGCCGCCGTTGCCGCCAGGCCCGTTCGCCGTGGCCGAGCCGCCCGTTCCGCCGGCGCCGCCGTTGCCGCCGGCAGCACCGGTTCCACCGGCGCCCGCGACGCCGCCTTCGCCGGTCCCGCCGGTGCCGGTCGCGCCTGCTGCGCCGGCTCCGCCGGTGCTGGTGCCGGCCGCGCCGACTGCACCGGTGCCGCCCGCGCCGCCGTTGCCGACGGCGCCGACCGCGCCCGCGCCGCCCAGGCTGGTGCCGGTCGCGCCATTGCCGGCAGCGCCGGTCCCCGTCGCGCCCGCAGCGCCGTTGCCGGCGGTGTTGGTGCCGGCAGCGCCGGTGCCGGCAGCGCCGGTGCCGTTGCCGCTGGACGCGCCGTTGCCGGCGGTGTTGGTACCCGCGGCGCCGCTACCGGCCGCACCGGTTCCGGCAGCGCCGACGGCACCCGAGCCGCCTGTTCCACCGGTGCCGGCGCCTGCCGTACTGGTTCCGCTGGCCGTCCCGCTGCCGCCGCCGGTGCCGGCGCCGCCGCCGCTGACGTCATTGGTGCTGCCGCTGGCTCCGCCCGTGGCGTTGCCGGCCGTCGACGTCCCGGTACCGGCGCCTGCCGTGGCGGTGCCGCCGGTTCCGGCGCCCGATGTGGCCGCACCGGTTGTGCTGGCGTTGGAGGGGCTGGCCGTGTTGCCGGCGTTGGCCGCGGAGTTGTCGCTGCCTTCGGAGGGCGTATTGGTCGCGCCGGCACTGCCATTCGTGGTGTCGGGATTCTGGCTCACCAGGCCGCTGTTGCCGACCGAGATGCCGCCCACCTCAAAAGCATTGCCGCCGCTGGCGCCGTTGCTGCTGTCGCCGCCATAGCCTTTGCCGCCGTTGCCGGTAGCCGACAAGGCCGCGCTGTCGCCGCCGGAGCCTTTGCCGCCCGAACCTGTCGCGGCCAGGGCGCCGCTGTCGCCGCCGATACCTTTGCCGCCGCTGGCGCCGTCGCCGCCGTCGCCGCCGATGCCTTTGCCGCCATAGCCGCTGCCGCCGCTGGCGTCGCCGTTGCTTCCGCCACTGCCGCCCGCGCCGGCATAGCCTTTGCCGCCGTCGCCGCTGCCGCCGCTGGCATTGCCCGTGCTGCCGCCGTCGCCGCCGTCGCCGCCATAGCCCTTGCCGCCAAAGCCGGAGCCGCCGATGGCCGAGCCGGAGCCGCCGCCGTCGCCGCCGGAGCCGCCATAGCCTTTGCCGCCGTCGCCGCCGGAACCGCCGTCGCCGCCCGAGGCGCTGCCGCCGTTGCCGCCGGAACCGCCGTCGCCGCCATAGCTCTTGCCGCCGATGCCGCCCCAGGCCATGCCGCCGTCGCCGCCGGAGCCGCCTTTGGCGCCGTCGCCCGCCGTGGTATCGCCGCCAACGGCAAAGGCATGGCCGTCGCCGCCGGAGCCCGCGTCGCCGCCGTCGGCACCGAGAGACATGCTGAAGGTGTGCTGGCTGGAATCGCCGCCGTTGCCGCCTCTGGCGCCATCGCCGGCGCTGCTGCCGCCTTCGGCGTAATTGCCGATGTCATGAACCTGGTTGTCGAAGACCTTGCCCTCGAGCACGGTCTTGGCCGACACGTCGGTATTGAAGGAATACTTGTTCTGGGACTGGGTGTTGAAGGAATCGTCGTTGTAGGACGAGGTGACGTTGTAGGAGTCGTTGTATTGGTACGCGCTGGAATCGTCGCTGGCCGTCGCGCCCGTGTTGGCGGACTGGGTGGCGCTGCGGTTCTTCGAATTCTGGCTGGCGCTTGAGTACTCGTTGGCCGCGGCACCGGACTGTCCGGACTGGTTGGAGTCCGCCGTCGCCGTCTGCGTGGCGTCGCCGTTGTTGTCGAATGCATCGGCGGTATTGGTGGGGTTGGCCCAGGCCTGGGCCGACACGCCGAAAGCCAAAGCCAGCGCCGTAGAAATGAGACTTTTGTTCATGGTAACCTCCACTAGGCAGTTGAGAAATCAAAACGGCGAAGCCACGAATGCCGACTTCAACAGCCCAACAGCAAGGGACGTACCAGCGCATCTATCCGATTGAATGGAATGGGTTTTTCATATAAAAACCCGGACGGAGAGGCGAACATCCGAATGAAAGCTGTCCCAACTTCCGGACAGTCCGGACGAGAAAAAATGCACCCGGAAAATATAGCCATTTAAAATCATCCGGTTGCATTCAATCGCTTGCAAAACACCGGCATGTCTCATCTGCGAGAAAGCCCGCCCGCGATGCCGGCAAACGATGGTCGGCGGCGCACAGCGCCGCAGCGCAGGGCGTGTGTGTATCCACAGATTCTGCGCGTCTCCGGCTCACGTTAGAATGGCCGCGTCTTCCGGCCGCAGGCCGGCCAACCCGATCCCCGATTGATGACGCTGTTTTTCGCTGTCCTGACCCCATTCGCGGGCGCAGCCCTGGTTGCGCTGGCGTCCCGTCGCGGACGTTCGCATGCCGCCTGGACGGCGGGTGCGGTCACGCTGGCCGCGCTGCTGTGGCTGGCCCCCTCGTTCCCCCTGCCGTTCGCCGGCGCCACGCTGATCCAGCAGCACGACTGGATGCCGGCGCTCGGCCTCAACCTCGCCTTCCGTCTCGACGGCCTGGCGCTGCTGTTCGCCGGGCTGATTCTCGGCATCGGCCTGCTGATCGTGCTGTACGCGCGCTACTACCTGTCCGAGCGCGACAGCATGGGGCGCTTCTATTCCTGCCTGATGCTGTTCATGGGTTCGATGCTCGGCATCGTGCTGTCGGAAAACCTGATCCAGCTGCTGATCTTCTGGGAACTCACCAGCCTGTCGTCCTTCCTGCTGATCAGCTACTGGCAGCACCGCGAGGAAGCGCGCCAGGGCGCGCGCATGGCGCTGGCAGTCACCGGCCTGGGCGGCTTCGCGCTGCTGGGCGGCTTTCTGCTGCTGGGCCACATCGTCGGCAGCTACGCGCTGTCCGACGTGTTCGCCGCCGGCGACCTGATCCGCGGCCATCCGCTCTACGTGCCGACGCTGCTGCTGATCCTGCTCGGCGCGTTCACCAAGTCGGCGCAGTTCCCCTTCCATTTCTGGTTGCCGCACGCGATGGCGGCGC
>NZ_JANJXQ010000093.1 GCF_024708915.1 Thiobacillus sp. | reverse complement strand
ATGGAGCAGGCGCGCGCCAGCGGGCTCGACGCCGCGCTGCTCGACCGCCTGCAGATCAACGACAAGGCCGTCGCCGGGATGGCCGAAGGCCTGGAGCAGATCGCCGCCTTGCCCGACCCAGTCGGCGAAATCACCGACCTCAAGTACCGCCCCTCCGGCATCCAGGTCGGCAAGATGCGGGTGCCGCTCGGCGTCATCGGCATCATCTACGAGGCGCGCCCCAACGTGACGGCCGATGCCGCCGGGCTGTGCCTGAAATCCGGCAATGCCGCCATCCTGCGCGGCGGCTCCGAGGCGCTGCACTCCAATCAGGCGGTCGCCGCCTGCGTACGCGAAGGGCTGGAGGCCGCCGGCTTGCCCGCCACGGTGGTGCAGGTGATCGAAACGACCGACCGCGCCGCGGTGGGCGAACTCATCACCATGAAGGATTACGTCGACGTCATCGTGCCGCGCGGCGGCAAGGGGCTGATCGAGCGCATCACCGGCGAGGCGCGGGTGCCGGTGATCAAGCACCTGCACGGCAACTGCCACGTCTATGTCGACGACCGCGCCGACCTCGCCAAGGCGCTGAAGATTGTCGAGAACGCCAAGACCCAGCGCTACGGCACCTGCAACACCACCGAGTCGCTGCTGGTCGCGCGTGGCGTCGCCGCCGCTGCACTGCCCGAGATCGGCCGCATGCTGGCCGGCAAGGGCGTGGAAATGCGCGGCTGCCCGGAGGCGCTGGTCATCCTGCAAGGCGCCGGCATTGCGGCGGGCAAGCTGAAGGCCGCAGTGGACGCCGACTGGTTCGAGGAGTACCTCGGCCCCATCATCGCGGTCAAGGTAGTCGACGGTATCGATGCCGCGATGGCGCATATCAACACCCACGGTTCGCAGCACACCGACGCCATCGTCACCGAAGACTACGGCCGCGCGCGGCGCTTCCTGCGCGAGGTCGATTCGGCCAGCGTGGTGGTCAACGCATCGACGCGCTTCGCCGACGGCTTCGAGTACGGTCTTGGCGCGGAAATCGGCATTTCCACCGACAAGATCCACGCGCGCGGCCCGGTCGGCCTGGAGGGCCTCACCAGCCAGAAATGGGTGGTACTGGGGGATGGTCACGTTCGCGGGTGAGCAGAACGGTGAGGCGTGAGGCGATAGGGGTGAGGACGGACGCATGAGCCCTCACCCCTCACCCCTCGCCCCTCACTCCCACCACGCCATCGGCGTGATGGGCGGCACCTTCGACCCGATTCATTTCGGCCATCTGCGGCTGGCCGAGGAGATGGCCGAGGCGGTCGGCCTCGAGCGGGTGCTGTTCATCCCGGCCGGGCAGCCGCCGCACCGCGGCGTACCGCGCACCGCAGCGGCGCACCGGCTGGAAATGGTGCGCCGGGCGGTTGCCGGCAACCCGCGCTTCGAGGTGGATGCGCGCGAAGTGCAGAGTCCGCGTCCGAGCTACACCGTCGACACCCTGACCGAATTGCGCGCCGAACTGGACACGGAACAGCCGCTGTGGCTGCTGTTGGGCGCGGACGCTTTTCTTGACCTGACCAGCTGGCACGAATGGCGGCGGCTGTTCGATCTGGCGCATATCGCCGTGGCTGCGCGTCCCGGCGCGCGGCTGTTGCAGTCCGACGCCATGCCGTCAGAGCTGAAAAACGAAGTTTCGCAACGCCAGGCCGTAGGCGGTCCTTCCGGCTCGGTGCTGTTGCGGCAGATGACGCCGCTGGGCATTTCGGCCACCGCCATCCGCGACACCCTGGCACGGCACGGCAGCGTGCGTTATCTGCTGCCCGATGCCGTGCTCGACTATATTCACGAACACCAACTCTATCGCTATCCATGAACATCGAAAACAAAATCAAGCTGATCGTCGGCGCCCTCGAAGAAGTCAAGGCGCAGGACATCACCGTGCTCGACACCGGCAAGCTCACCTCGCTGTTCGAGCGCATGGTGATCGCCAGCGGCACCTCCAACCGCCAAACGCGCGCGCTTGCCGACAATGTGCGCGTCAAGATGAAGGAAGCCGGTGAATACGTGGGCAACACGGAAGGCGAGGACAGCGGCGACTGGGTGCTGCTCGATCTCGGCGACGCCATCGTCCATGTGATGCTGCCTGCCGCGCGCGCGCATTACAATCTGGAAGAACTGTGGGGGGCGGGCGAAGCGGCGCGGGCACGGCACATTCAATCCGACCACTGAGTGAAGCTGCACCTGATCGCCGTCGGCCACAAGATGCCCGGCTGGATCAACGCGGGCTACGACGACTATGCGCGCCGCATGCCGCCCGACCTGCCGTTGCTGCTGACCGAGATCAAACCCGGTCATCGGGTGGCGGGGGAGGACGGCGTGCGGGCACGACAGCTTGAAGCCGAGCGCATCCTTGCGGCGCTGCCCGCCGGCTGCGTGCCGGTGGTGCTCGACGAACGCGGCGCGCAGGCGACGACGCGCGAACTGGCTGCCTGGTTGCAAGGCTGGATGGCCGAAGGGGTTTCCCCGGCATTTGTCATCGGCGGGGCGGATGGCCTCGACGGCAGCGTGAAGGCGCGTGCCGGCAAGTTGCTGGGACTGTCGAAGCTGACACTGCCGCACGCGCTGGCGCGGGTGCTGCTGGCCGAGCAGGTGTATCGGGCGGTGTGCATCATCAGGGGGCATCCCTATCATCGGGATTGAGGAGGAATAACGAAAACATGCTGGTTGACAAACGGATTTATCTGGCCTCGCAGTCGCCGCGGCGTCGCGAACTCCTGAAACAGATCGGCGTTGCCTTCGATGTGCTGGCATTGCGTGCCGTTTCCGGCCGCATGGACGTTGTCGAAGTGCCGCGCGCCGACGAAGCCGCACTCGATTTCGTACAGCGCATGGCTACCGAAAAAGCGGCCTGCGGCTGGCGCGCGGTGGATGCGCGCCACCTGCTGCGCTTTCCGGTTCTGGGCGCGGACACGGTGGTCGAACTGGACGGCGCCATCCTCGGCAAGCCGGCCGGCCGCGCCGAGGCCGAAGCCATGCTGGCCCGCCTGTCGGGGCGCCAGCACCAGGTACACACCGCGGTGGCGGTGCAGCATGAAGGCCGGCAGGAGCTGCGCCTGTCTTCCAGCCAGGTCCGCTTTGCCGCGCTCGATGCCGCCGCCATCGCGCGCTATCTGGAAACCGGCGAATACCTCGGCAAGGCCGGCGCCTATGCCATCCAGGGACGCGCTGGCGCGTTCGTCGAACATATCGACGGCAGCTACAGCGGCATCATGGGTTTGCCGTTATACGACACAGCCGTTTTATTGAGAGCCTTCGGACTCGCCGTCTGAGCGAATCCGCCACCCCATGAGCGAAGAAATTCTCGTCAATGTCACCCCGCAGGAAACCCGGGTCGCCGTGCTGCACCTGGGCGTGGTACAGGAGTTGCATATCGAGCGTGCGCAGTGCCGGGGGCTGGTCAGCAACATTTACATGGGACGCGTGGTACGCGTGCTGCCGGGGATGCAGTCGGCCTTCATCGACATCGGCCTGGAGCGCGCGGCTTTCCTGCACGTGGCCGACATCTGGGAGGAGCGCCACGGCAGTGACTCCGAGCGCCAGATCGAGCAGATCCTGCACGAAGGCCAGAGCCTGATGGTGCAGGTGATCAAAGACCCGATCGGCACCAAGGGGGCGCGGCTTTCCACGCAGATCAGTTTTGCCGGACGCTACCTGGTGTATCTGCCGCAGGAAACCCACATCGGCATTTCGCAGAAAATCGAAGGCGAAGAAGAGCGCGAACAGCTGCGCCAGAAACTGCACCAATTGATGCCCAGCGACGCGACCGGCGGCTTCATCGTGCGTACCATGGCCGAAATGGCGGAAGATGCCGAAATGCAGGCCGACATCGACTATCTGCGGCGGCTGTGGGGCAGCATCCAGTCGCGCGGCAACTGTACGGTGCCGTGCCTGCTGTACCAGGATCTCGACCTGTCGCTGCGGGTGCTGCGCGACTTCGTCAATCGCGATACGTCCCGCATCCTCATCGATTCGCGCGAAACCTATCAGCGCATGGCCGAGTTCGCGCAGAACTACACCCAGGCCGTAGTCGAAAAACTGCAGCATTACGGTGCCGACCGTCCGCTGTTCGAACTGCACGCCATCGAGGACGAGATCGCCAAGGCGCTGGGGCGGCGTGTCGATTTGAAGTCGGGCGGTTATCTCATCATCGACCAGACCGAGGCACTGACCACGGTGGACGTCAACACCGGCGGCTTCGTCGGCGCGCGCAATTTCGACGACACCATCTTCAAGACCAACCTCGAAGCGGCACAGGCCATCGCGCGCCAGCTGCGACTGCGCAACCTCGGCGGTATCGTCATCATCGACTTCATCGACATGGACAATACCGAGCACCAGGAAGCGGTGCTTACCGAACTGAAGAAAGTGCTGGCGCGCGACCCCACGCGCACCACCGTCAGCGGTTTTTCTGCGCTGGGCCTGGTGGAAATGACGCGCAAACGGACCCGTGAATCGCTGGCGCACGTATTGTGCGAAGCCTGCCCCACCTGCGGAGGGCGCGGCGAAATCAAGACCGCGCAGACCGTATGCTACGAAATCCTGCGTGAAATCCTGCGCGAGGCACGCCAGTTCGACGCGCGCGAATTCCGTATCGTCGCGGCGCAGAGCGTGATCGATCTGTTCCTGGACGAGGAATCCGGCAGTCTCGCCCAACTCATCGACTTCATCGGTAAACCGGTGTCGCTGCAGGTCGAGACGACGTATCCGCAAGAGCAGTACGACATCATCCTGCTGTGAGCCGGAAAGGCTTTATCCGCGAAGGACGCGAAGAGACGCGAAGAAAACCGAAAGCGATTCTGGTTTTTCCCTTCGCGTCCTTCGCGGATGAAAGGTTTTTCATGAAAACCAGCCCTCCCACCTACTGGCAAACTGCCTGATTCTGCTGTGAGCCGGAACGGCTTTATCCGCGAAGGACGCGAAGAGATGCGAAGAAAACCGAAAGCGATTCTGGTTTTTCCCTTCGCGCTCCTTCGCGTCCTTCGCGGATGAAAGATTTTCCATGAAATCCCGCGCACCCACCTATTGGCACACCGCCTGCAGCGAACTTGCCGCCGCCGACCCGGTGATGGCCGCACTCATCGCGCGCTATCCCGATGCCGTGCTGGGCAATCGCGGTGATCCGTTTCAAACCCTCGCGCGTGCCATCGTCGGCCAGCAGATTTCGGTCAAGGCGGCGGACAGCGTGTGGGCGCGTTTCGCCGGATACGCGCAGACCGTCAGCCCGGAGCGCATCGTCACGCTTGAACTGGAGGCGCTCGCTGCCTGCGGCCTGTCGCGCCGCAAAGCCGAATACCTGCGCGACCTCGCCGGCCATTTCGTCGATGGCCGCATCGCCCCGGCACGCTGGAAAAAAATGGAAGACGAGGCCGTCATCGCCGAACTCGTCGACGTGCGCGGCATCGGTCGCTGGACCGCCGAGATGTTCCTCATCTTCAGCCTGCGCCGCCCCGACGTCTGGCCGGTCGACGACATCGGCCTGCAAAAGGCCGTCGCCCTGCATTATCTCGGCGGCGAGCGGCCCACCCCCAAGGCCCTGCGCCAGCACGGCGAACGCCACGCGCCCTGGCGTACCGTCGCCACCTGGTATCTGTGGCGCAGTCTCGATCCGGCGGTGGTGCAGTACTGATCCTGTTTTTT
>NZ_JANJXQ010000077.1 GCF_024708915.1 Thiobacillus sp. | reverse complement strand
TCGAAGGCCAGGCCAATGGCCCGATCCGGGACTTCATCCGTTTTGCCAACTTCAGCCCGGTGGGCGAGCGCCTGCGCGGATTCACCGATGCGCTGGACGGCAACGGGCCGATGCGGCTCGCCCTGAAGCTGCAGGTGCCGCTGCGCCACAGCCACGACACCACGCTGGCCGGCACCCTGTCGTTCCTGGGCAATACCCTGCTGCCAGCCGGCTTGCCGCAGCTCAGCCAGGTGCGCGGCGACATCGATTTCACTGGCGACAGCCTGAGCGCAAAAAGCATCGCCGCGCAGTTTCTGGGCGGAGCGGTACGCATCGATACCACCGCCCGCAACGACCGGGTGCAGATTCTGGCGCAGGGGCAGGCTACCGCGGCGGGCTTGGCACCGTGGCTCAATTCGGCGTGGAGCAAGCATCTGTCGGGACAGGCCGGGTGGCGCGGCCAGATCGACCTCGAACCGGAAGGGGAGCGGGTCCGCATCGAGTCCGACCTGGCCGGGCTGGGCTCCAGCCTGCCGGCGCCGCTCGCCAAAGCGGCCGCCCAGCCGCTGCCGTTGCTGGTGATCCGCCAGCCGCAGGGCGATGCCCGGTTGAACGAAGTCCGGCTGGGCCGAACCCTTAGCGCGCTGTGGCGCAGCACCGCAGCAGGCGGCTTCAGCCGCGGCGAAATCCATTTCGACGGGCAGGCGGTCATGCCGAACGAGCCCGGCCTGCGTCTGGCCGGCAGCGGACGCGGCCTGGATGTCTCCGGCTGGATGGCGTTGTTGCCCGTGGGTGGAAGCGGCGCCAGCTTGCCGCTGTCGTCCATCGATCTCAGATTCGACGCATTCGATCTGCTGGGGCGGCGCTATCAGGATGTGCGTCTGCTGGGGCGTACCCGCAACGGCCTGCTGCGTACCCAGGTGAGCGGGCGCGAAATGAGCGGTGTGCTGACCTATCGTCCGGCCGGCGTATCCGAGCCCGCGGGAGCCTCAGCCCGCGGCGGACCGGAATCCTCGAGGGAGCAGCCCGCCCGCGTGTCGGCGCAGTTCAGGCAGCTGATCATCCCCGCCAGAATGCCGGTGAGCGGGGCGGCCGATGAAATGAACATGCGGGCAGTGGATTTTCCGACGCTGGATCTGACGGTGGAGGACTTCCGT
The DNA here is from genome assembly GCF_024708915.1 of Thiobacillus sp. The sequence goes on along the minus strand of NZ_JANJXQ010000077.1, from coordinate 8,740 downwards.
CTGCAGGACCATGCGCTGGGGCGGCTGGAAGCCGTGGCGCGCGGCACACCGCAGGGCCTGACGATCGACACCCTGCAGCTCACGCATCCCGACAGCGTGTTTCGCATGAGCGGCCTGTGGCGCGACAGCGGCCTGGGCGAAACGCGGGCGGAGTTGAGCCTCGATGTGCTCGACGCGGGCAAATTTCTGGCCCGCTTCGGCTACCCCGATACGCTCAAACGCGGCAGTGTCGCGGTCCAGGGCAATGCCGCGTGGGAAGGCTCGCCCGCCGATTTCGCGTTCGGCACGCTGGCGGGGCAGCTCGATTTCAAGGCCAGAAGCGGGCAGTTCCTCAAGGTCGATCCAGGTGCCGGCAAGCTGCTCGGCGTGTTGAGCCTGCAATCGCTGCCGCGCCGGTTGAACTTCGATTTCCGTGATATCTTCAATGAAGGCTATGCCTTCGACGACATCGGCGCCACCCTGCGCATTGCGCGCGGCGTGGTCTACAGCGATGACTTCAGGATGCGCGGGCCGGCCGCCAAGGTCAACATGTCGGGGCTGGCCGACCTCAACCAGGAAACCGTGCAGCTCAGAGTCAAGGTGATTCCGAAACTGTCCGAAGGCGTGGCCGTGGCAGGCGCCCTGCTCGGCGGGCCGCTGGCAGGCGTGGGTGCACTGGCCGCGCAGAAACTGCTGCGCGACCCGTTCGAAGAGGTCATCAGCCAGGAATATATGGTGACCGGGGCGTGGCAGGCCCCCGATGTCAAGCGGCTGCCCAAGGCCAAAGCCGAAACCCAAGTATCCGAACCCTGATCGTGGAACCCGACCATGCCGACAAAAAAACCCGCAAAAACCACCGTGGCACCCACCCGGCGTGCACAAGTCAAAAAACCCGCGCCGCAGCCAGGCACGGTGCGTGTGGCGGCCATCCAGATGGCATCCGGCCCCAACGTGCCTGCCAACCTGGCTGAAGCCGAGCGACTCATCGAACTGGCGGTCGAGGGGGGCGCGCGCCTGGTCGTGCTGCCGGAGTTTTTCTGCATCATGGCGATGAAAGACGCCGACGTGGTGAAAGCGCGCGAGGCGGAAGGCCACGGCCCGATCCAGTCCTTTCTGTCGCGCATGGCGAAGAAGCATCACGTCTGGCTGGTCGGCGGTTCGGTGCCGCTGGAGGCCGGCGCGGCGAACAAGGTGCGCAACAGCTGCCTGGTGTATGACGAACGCGGCAAGCTGGTGGCGCGCTACGACAAGATTCACCTGTTCGGCCTCGATCTCGGCAACGAGCATTACCAGGAAGCCAAGCTGATCGAGCCGGGCGACAAGGTGGTCGTCCTCAACAGCCCGTTCGGCCGCATCGGCCTGTCGGTCTGCTACGACCTGCGCTTCCCCGAGCTGTACCGCACCATGCCCGACGTCGATATCATCGTGGTGCCGGCGGCGTTCACCGCCACCACCGGGCGCGCGCATTTCGAGACCCTGATCCGCGCGCGCGCGATCGAAAACCTTGCCTACGTGATCGCGCCGGCGCAGGGCGGCTACCACTTGTCGGGCCGCGAGACCCATGGCGACAGCATGATCGTCGATCCCTGGGGCGTGGTGCTCGACCGCCTGCCGCGCGGCTCCGGCGTGGTCATCGCCAACATCAACCCGGCCTATCAGGCCAGCCTGCGCAAGAGCCTGCCCGCGCTCAAGCACCGCCACATCCAGTGCCAGCAGATCGAAGTCGACGTGGTTGAGCGCCGGGTGCCGGCCAAGCGCGAGCCCACCACTAAATAATTTTGAATCCAGCAGGAGCAGGACAAGCCATGAACCCAACCGACGCCTTCGTTCCCATCCAGACCGCCGAACAGCTGTTCCGTTCCGCCGAAGCCACGCTGCTGACCCCGAATGGACTGAACGCCGACAAGCTTGCGCCGGTGTTCGGCCGCCTGCTGACGCACGACGTCGACTACGCCGACCTGTATTTCCAGTACTCGCGTTCCGAAGGCTGGAGCCTGGAAGAAGGCCAGGTCAAGTCCGGCAGCTTCAACATCGACCAGGGCGTCGGCGTACGTGCGGTCTCGGGCGAGAAAACCGCGTTCGCCTATTCCGACGACATCAGCCTCGATGCGCTCGGCGCTGCGGCCGACGCCACCCGCGCGATCGCCCGCGCCGGACAGAACCGCAGCTTCGGCATGGTGCAGCGCGGCGAAGGCCGCCTGCTGTACAACGCAGTCGACCCGCTGGTGAGCCTGGACGACGCAGCCAAGGTCGCGCTGCTGGAGCGGCTGGAGAAAAAGGCGCGCGCGATGGACCCGCGCGTCATCCAGGTGATGGCGAGCCTCGCCTCCGAATACGAAGTCATCTTCGTCGCGCGCTCCGACGGCCACCTCGCCGCCGACGTGCGCCCGCTGGTGCGCCTGTCGCTGCAGGTCATTGCCGAGCAGGACGGCCGCCGCGAGCAGGGTAGCGGCGGCGGCGGCGGCCGCTTCGACTACAGCTATTTCAGCGACGACATCCTGGAGAAATACGCCCGCCAGGCCGTGCACCAGGCCATGGTCAACCTCGACGCCCGCCCCGCACCCGCCGGCAGCATGACCGTCGTCCTCGGTTCCGGCTGGCCCGGCATCCTGCTGCACGAAGCGATCGGTCACGGCCTCGAAGGCGACTTCAACCGCAAGGGCAGCTCGGCGTTTTCCGGCCGCATCGGCGAACGCGTCGCCGCGCCCGGCGTGACGGTGGTCGACGACGGCACCATCCCGCTGCGCCGCGGTTCATTGAACGTCGACGACGAAGGCAACCCCACCCAGCGCACCACCCTGATCGAAGACGGTATCCTCACCGGCTACATGCAGGACATGATGAACGCCCGCCTGATGGGCATGCCCATCACCGGCAACGCCCGCCGCGAATCCTTCGCCCATCTGACCATGCCGCGCATGACCAACACCCTGATGCTGGGCGGCGACAAGAACCCTGCTGACATCATCGCCTCGGTGAAGAACGGCCTCTACGCCGTCAACTTCGGCGGCGGCCAGGTCGACATCACCAGCGGCAAGTTTGTCTTCTCCGCCGCCGAGGCCTACATGATCGAAGACGGCAAGATCACCTACCCGGTGAAGGGCGCCACCCTGATCGGCAACGGCCCCGAAGTGCTGACGCGCGTTTCCATGATCGGCAACGACATGGAAATGGATTCGGGCGTCGGCACCTGCGGCAAGGAAGGGCAGAGCGTGCCGGTCGGGGTAGGGCAGCCGACGTTGCGGATCGATGGGTTGACGGTGGGCGGGACGGCGTAATGCCCTGACGGCAATGCCTACCATTGTCAGAGTGCATCCCTGTCATTGCGAGGCGCGGAGCGCCGAAGCAATCCAGTACGGTCAGGCGCGGAGCACTACTGAGTAGTGAGTGGTTTCGCAGGATCGCTGACCGTTGGCCGGGGGTAGCCCGGCAGCTAGTCACTTTCTTTTGTCTCGCCAAAAGAAAGTAACCAAAGAAAAAGCGACCCCGCTCATCCCCGAAACCCCGGAAATCGAGCCTGCCGGACGGGCGGCAAAGAACTCGCCCCGCTTTATTTGTATTTCGAAGGTGAGCGGGGCTCAGACACCTTTGCCGCTGATCCGCCCGGCAGGCTCGATTTCCGGCGGGACTGAGAGGGGAGAACGTCAAACCAGTTCGCCAAAGTGCAATCGTCGCAAATCGATTTAATGTTTCGCGCGGGGTTTTGCGTCCTCACCCAAGCAGGCAAACCGTCCAGTCATCACCGTCCTGGTTTTGATCTTCTTTCCCCTCACAGACCCGCCGAAGATCAAGTGTGGCGGGTGGGTCAGCGGCAAAGGTGTCTGAGCCCCGCCCACAAAAAACCAATTAAAAACATCGAGGGCGGGGTGAGTTCTTTGCCGCCCACCTGGCGCGCTTGATCTTCGGGAATTCGGGACTGTCGGGGTCGCCTTCTTTTGGTTACTTTTCTTGGCGAGACAAGAAAAGTGACTAGCTGCCGGGCTACCCCCGGCCAACGGCCAGTGGTCCTGCGAAGAAGCCGGCTACTGCCCCCAACAGCGCTTCGACAAGTTCAGCGCGAACGGAGCGGAGAGACGGCGTTACGCCAAACTCTCCAGCGGCCTCGGCTCCCCGATCAAATACCCCTGCACGCAATCCACCCCCATCTCCGCCAGCTTCGCCAGCGTCTCCGCATCCTCCACATACCCCGCCACCGTCCTGATCCCGAGGAAGCTCCCGGTTTCCAGGATCGAGCGCACCAGCGCCTCGTCGATCATGCTGGTGCCGATCTCGCGCACCAGCGCACGGTCGATCTTCAGGTAATCCAGCTTCATGCTTTTCAGGCGGGTGTAGGAGCTGTTGCCGGCGCCGAACTCGTCGAGGGTGAAGCGGCAGCCGTGGCGCTGCAGCTGGCGCATGAACAACTGGGTTTGCGCGTGGCCGTCGACGGCGTCGGCTTCGCTGATTTCGAAAATCAGCTTGTCGCCGGCAATGTCGCCGCGCGCCAGTTCGGCGAGAAGGAACTTCAGGAACAGCGGGTTGGTGACGGACTGGCCGGACAGGTTGATCGAGAAGCCGCCGATCCGGGCGGCGAGATCGGGTTGCTCGCGCATCCACCGCAGAACGGTTTTGACCACCCAGCGGTCGACTTCGCCGATGCGCTGCAGGCGCTCGGCAACAGCGATCAGGTCACGGGTGGCGATGCTGCGTTCGCCGTGGGCGGTCGGGTGCAGCAGGACTTCGTAATACAGCGGAGTTCCCGCGGAATCGGCCGCGGCGGCCACAGGCTGGCAATTCAGGCTCAACTGGTTGTTGGCGAGGATGGCAGTCAGTTCGTGCGCCCACTCGGCCAGCGCCAGCACGCCGGCGGCGTCGGTTTCGCTGTCGTACGACACGATAGGCGCGCCCGACTCGCGGGCGCGGGCGCAGGCGGCGTTGGCGTTGTCGTAATACGCTTCGGGGCTGAGGCAGTCGCGCGTCCACATCAGGCCGGCCGCGGCCTGCACGCGGTAGCGGGTGCCGTCGATTTCCTGCGGCCGGTCGACGAGGGCGTGCAGCAGCGCGTCGACCTGCGCCTTGGCAGCGGCGCTGTCGGCGGCTTCGGTCCAGAACGCCAGCCCGGATTCGCCGGCACGCGCCAGCAACGCGCCGGGCGGCAGCTGCGCGGGCAGCTGCCGGGCGAATTCGCGCAGGATCGGGGTGCGGATTTCGGCGCCCACGGCCTCGCCGGCGGGATCGCTGATGTCGAGCTGGATCACGCCGACGGCGTAGCCGCTGTCCGGGTTCTGGCTGCGCAGCCAGTTGCGGCGGATGGAACGGAAGAAGCTCTTGCGGTTGGCGAGTCCGGTGGCGGGATCGTGGGACGCCTGCCACAGCAGGTCGCGCTGCATTTTCTGGATCATCGCGCTGTAGGAGCGGTCCATCAATGGCAGTTCCAGGTCTTCGGTCCATTGCGCCGTGCCGTCTTCCAGCGATTGCAGCAGGTCCTGGCGCTTGAGGTCGAGCTTCTTGATCCCGCGGTAGTTGGCAAACACATACACCGGCGGCTGGTCGCCGATCCAGATCAGGTTGAGCGGGGTGTCGAGCGACTTGAACTGCAGCCAGTCGCCGACGCGCAGGCGTTCGGCCAGATTGTCCTGCGCTTCGGAGAGCGGCTCGCCGGTAGCGTCGTTGAGGCGGGCGGCGACCGAAGTGTGCTGGCGCTGCGATTTGTCTTCGTCGAACAGCGCGGCGGCGAGCTGATCGACGATACGGTCCTGCGCGAACTTGTCGGCGCACACCTGGGTGAGCGCCTGGTCGATGCGCTGCAGCAAGGTCTGAATCTCGGCGGCGCCGGGCGGCGTGGCCAGTTCCGGATCCAGCCAGGCGCACAGCTGCTGCAGCACCTGCCAGGCCTCGCGCGCCTCGTCGCTGTCGACGCCGTGGCGCATCTCGGCCAGCAGCAGCACGCTGCGCCAGCCGCCGTTCAGCAGTTCGATCACGGCATTGGGCACCGCGCGTTCGTCCAGCCGCGTCAACAGTTCGCGCAGGATGCGCTGTTTGACGACTTCGGCACGCTGGCGGCCTTCGCACATTTCCTGCAGGCGGAACACCCGTGCGGCACGCTCGTTCAGCAGCGGCTTGACGACGCGTTCCAGCTGGGTGCGCGCTTCTTCGAACACGCCCGGGTTCTTGTCGGCCTCGGCGTTGATGCGGTCGGTCCAGCGGCTCATCAGCCGCAGCAGGCGCTGGTCGGTGATCTTGCCGTCGTCGCCGGCCACCATGCTGATGCGGTCGAGCGTGTTCAATACCTTGTGCGCCGGGTGGGCCGGCGAATTCAGAAATTGCGGGTCGGACATCGCCAGCTTGATGAGGCTGGTTTCCAGCTGCTGGAAAAACGGACGCATTCCCTCGCTGACCGATTTCTCGGCGTGCATGGTGTCGAACAGCGCGCCGAACATGTCGACCGAGCGCTGCATTTCGTGGGTGACGGCGGGCGGCAGCGCGCCGGCGGCGGCCAGGCGCTGCAGCACCGGCGAGCGGGCCACGCCGGGCGCGCTTGCCATCGCGGGTTGGCCGCTGGCCGCCGCACCCTGCGCGGCATAACCAGGCATGGCCTTGCCTGCCGCGGCGGCGGGCACTGCGCCCGAGGGAGGCGGGGCCGCGGCTGCCGCTGGCTGGCCCCGGAAAAAATCCAGCAGCGAGCCGGTCAGGCGGCCGAGGGCGCCCTGCGGCGCCGCCGCGGGGACCGGGGATTCGGCTTGCGCGGGGGCGGCGGTGGGCGCTGCCCCCGGTGGAGCGGCGTGCCGGGATTGCGGCGCCGCAACGGGCGGCTGCGCGGCCTCGGCCTGCGAGACCGGTAATAGCGCCAGCAGCTCGGCATACAGTGGCGCCAGCTGCTCGGTCAGCACGTCGCGCAACGCGGCATACGCGACCTGCCGGGCGCGTGCCGGTACCGGCACGTCCTGCAGCACGCTGCGATAGGCGTGGCCGATGACCGCGGGCCCGAACGGGTTGTTGCTGTGGTCGCAGGCAAAGCCGAACAATTGGCCGATGCGCGGTTCGATGTCGGCGAGCTGCTCGCGGAACAGTTCTTCCAGCTTGTTGGCTTCGGACGAGGTGGCAAGCCAGTCTTCGAAATCCAGTTCGTCGACCAGAGCCAGTCCGCTATCCGAAGTGTCGCGGGTGGCCTGGGTTTGCACCGGGCGGGCCTGCCGCAGCGTATCCAGCACCTGTTGCACAAAGCGGGTTTGCACGGCAGCCGCGTGTTTGCCGAATTCGTGGACGGCGCCCAGCAGCCCGCTGTGTTCGGCGATGCCGGAGGCGTGCATCGCCGCCGTGTTCAGCTTGTCGCCCAGCATGCGCATCATCTGGTCGTGCACCTGCAGCAGGGTTTCGCTCAGCAGCGCGCTGCTGGCTTCGCGCAGCTGGGGGTGCGCGTGGGACGCGGGCAGGGCGGCGAGCTTTTGCCGGTGCCCGGCCATGCGCAGTTTTTGCAGCGCGCGCAGCGCATCGACCGGCTGCCGGACAAACGCGACGCCGACGCCGAGCGGGCTCAGGCGCTTGAGCTGCGCCGGTACGCGGAAGGTCTGGGCGGTATGGGTCGAGGCCGGGGTGAAGACGATTTCCACCTCGGCGTCCGCGCGCCTGGCCAGCGCGGCGATCGCCGCTTCGGGGTTGGTGAACTTGAGAAACAGCCCGCCCAGGCAGAAATCGCGGATCTCGCAAGCGATTTCGGTATGCCCCGGCTGCGTGATGATGGCCGCCTGCGAGACCTGAAAGCGTTTGTCGCGCCGCAATTCCTGCGCGGGATGCCGAATCTCTGTCGCGTTAGCCAACATTTCCACACCATTCCCTTTTGTTTATCCCGTTTGCCCGATGGCATCCCTGTGCCGTCCGAATCCGGCCGACTCGCGGGCGCTTGGCGAGCCCACTCCAGTTTTGGTAGACTGCCATGCATGATTCGTGCCGCAGTATTCTTTTTTAGCCGCTTTTATCCCACGCCGCAGGCGGTCGGGAGGCGCTGAAACGAACAGCACGCCTTAACGAAACCGCCAGTACGCTGGCGGTTTTTTTGTTTACGCCGCCAGCACGGATCAACCTATTGATAAGGCCCGACGATGTTTGAACCCGCATTGTATTTCTCACGGCATCATGCTTTGACCGGTTCGCTGGTCCGTCTCAATAGAACGCTATTTTTAATGGTTATTGATTCGGCCTCCCGCGCTGCCACACACAGCCCGAGCAAGCTGAACCTTGATCCCGCTTCAAACTTCATCTGACCGAATCAATAAATCAACGGAGCCCGAACATGTCTGCCACCCGAACCGACGATACCCGCATCGAGCAAAGCGGCGAACTGCTCGCTCCGATGCAGATCATGCGCGAATTGCGCGCCAGCGAAACCGTGCTGGCGCGCGTGGCGCAAGCCCGCAGTGCCATCCACGACGTGCTGCGCGGGGCGGACGACCGCATGTTCGTCGTCGTCGGCCCGTGTTCCATCCATGACCCGGGCGCCGCGCTCGATTATGCGCGCAAACTGAAGCCGCTGGCCGACGAGCTGGCGCACGATCTGATCGTCGTCATGCGCGTGTATTTCGAAAAACCGCGTACCACCGTGGGCTGGAAAGGGCTGATCAACGACCCGCACCTGGACGAGAGCTTCGACATCAACGAGGGGCTGCGGCTGGCGCGCAAGCTGCTGCTGGAAATCAACGAAATCGGCCTGCCCTGCGCGACCGAATTTCTCGATCTGATCTCGCCGCAATACATTGCCGATCTGGTGGGCTGGGGCGCCATCGGC
>NZ_JANJXQ010000249.1 GCF_024708915.1 Thiobacillus sp. | reverse complement strand
GCTGATGTAGAACTGGTAGAGCCAGCCGATGATCTCAACCTCGGCCCAATCTTCTTCCGGGATCTCGGCGACCAGCTTGGCGATGACCGAGTCGGTACGCAGCAGGTTGTCGGGCAGCAGCAGCTCGGTTTCGTCGTCGATGCGCTCGAAGAGGAAGGGCATGGCGGTGGAGAGCGCGTTGCACTGGGCGACCAGCAGCAGGCGGTAGAGCTCGCCGTCCTTGTTCCCGGCGAGCTTGAGCTCGGCGATGTGGGCGGCATCCAGCCCGGGCAGCGTACGACTGGCGGCGAGATCGGCCGCGTGGGCGAGAATGTCCGGCAGGCCGCCGGCGGTGGCGCTGGAGAGCACGCGGTGGCCGTGGCCAAGGTAGTCGTGCAGCTCGATGTAGCGCAGCGCGGCGAAGCGGTTGAACCAGGTGTAGGCCACTGCCTCCATGGTGTAGCCAAACCCGTCGCGCTGGATGCGGCGCACCAGGCGCTCGCGCTGCAGGGCGACACGGCCGGCTTCGTGGAAAAGCTGCTGGCCGATTTCACCGGCGCGGCGCGTAGCCAGGCCGAACCCGGCGCGCAGGCGAGCCCATGAACCTGGCGCAGCAATGCCTCGTCGGCGCGATCCGCCTCTACCAGTTGGCGCTCTCGCCGTGGCTTGGCCGGCAATGCCGCTACCTGCCGACCTGCTCGGAATACGGCAAGGAGGCGATCGAAAAACACGGCGCGCTCAAGGGCGGCTGGCTGACCGCCAAACGCATCGGCCGCTGCCGCCCCGGCTGCGCCCACGGCTACGATCCTGTGCCGCCGCCCGACTGACCCGCATGCTGCGCCGTCGTCTCATCCGCACGCTGTTCGCACTGTTCCTGCTGCTGGGCCAGGCGTCCGCATTCGCCCATGCGCTCGGGCATCTGCAGCCGCACGACTCCGGCCTCCCCGAGCCGGTGTGCGAGGTTTGCCTGGCGCATGCCAACCTCGGCAGCGTGGCGCCGGCAAGCGCGTTCACGCTGCCGGTCGTGCCCGGCCATTATCTCGGCTTGCCGGCGGTGCCGCCGCCACCCGCCGCCGTCCTCCCCTGCCGCGCGCAAGCCCGCGCCCCGCCTGCCCCCGTCTGAAATCCGCACCTCAACACCGGCCGACCTCGCGGGGCGGCCGGCTGCGTTCCATTTTCCGACGGAGTTTTACATGTTACGACCCACACTTTTCGTGGCCGCGTTCGCGGCTGCGTCTCCTGTATTTGCCGATACCGACCTCGACGCGCTGCGCGCCGAAATCCGCGACCTGAAGGCCGCCTACGAAACCCGCATCCAGGCGCTGGAAACGCGCCTGCAGCAGGCCGAAACCCGCACCGAAACGGTGGCCACCCAGACCGCCATACAGGCGCAAGCCGCCCCCGAACCCCAGTCCCGGACACGCAGCAGTTTCAATCCGGACGTTTCGCTCATCCTGCAGGGCCGCTACGCGCATCTCGAAGACCGCGGCGAACGCGGCATCAGCGGCTTCATGGCGGCCGACGGCCACGGCCACGGCGGCGGCGACCGCGGCTTCTCGGTCGACGGCAGCGAACTGGTGCTGTCCGCCAGCATCGACCCCTATTTCCGCGGCTATCTGAACGCGGTGCTGGCCGACGGCGAAGTCGAGGTCGAGGAAGCCTGGGCGCAGACCACCGGCCTCGGCCAGGGCGTCTCGATCAAGGGCGGCCGCTTCAAATCCGGCATCGGCTATCAGAACGAGCAGCACCCGCACGCCTGGGATTTCGCCACCAACAACCTGGTCTACGAAGTGCTGTTCGGCGAGGGCTACGCGCAGGACGGCGTGCAGTTCAAATGGCTGGCGCCGACCGACACCTTCCTCGAATTCGGCGCCGAACTCGGCAACGGCAGCGCCTTCCCGGGCACCCGCAACGACAGCAACGGCGCCGACAGCGTGACGCTGTTCGGCCACACCGGCGGCGACGTCGGCGTCTCGAACAGCTGGCGCGCCGGCCTGTCGTGGCTGCGCGCCAAGCCGCGCGGCCGCGAATTCGAAAGCCACGACATCAACGAGATCGAGACCGCCGGCGATTTTTCCGGCAAGAGCCGCACCTGGCTCGCCGATTTCGTCTGGAAATGGGCGCCGAACGGCAACCCCACGCAGCAGAACTTCAAGTTCGCGGCGGAATATTTCCAGCGCAAGGAATCCGGCACGCTGGCCTGCGACGACGCCGATCCGGCCGCGCCCAGCCTGTGCGCGGGCGGGCTTGCCGCGCCCTATCTGGCCGACCAGTCCGGCTTCTACGCGCAGGCGGTCTACCAGTTCATGCCGCGCTGGCGCGCCGGCTACCGCTACGACCAGCTGTTCCGCGACGACGTGCTGTTCAACGGCGCGGATGCGGGCAGCGTGTTCGAATCGCTGGCCGACTACGATCCGAAGCGCCACAGCCTGATGCTCGACTACAGCCCGTCCGAGTTCTCGCGGCTGCGCCTCCAGTACACGCTCGACAAGGCGATGGAAGGCGTGGACGAGAACCAGTTCTACGTGCAGTACATCTACAGCCTGGGCAGCCACGGCGCCCACAAGTTCTGAGGAGACCGGCCATGAAACACGTGTATCCGACATGGCGCGCCGGCCTCCTGGCCGCCGCCCTGCTGCTGCCGGGCGCCGCGCAGGCGGCGCTCAAGGTCTTCGCCTGCGAACCCGAATGGGGCGCGCTCGTGCGCGAGATCGGCGGCGACCGGGTCGACGTCTACACCGCGACCACGGCGATGCAGGACCCGCACCGCATCGAGGCGCGGCCGTCGCTGATCGCCCGCGCGCGCAGCGCCGACCTGCTGGTCTGCACCGGCGCCGAACTGGAGATCGGCTGGCTGCCGGTGATCCTCGGCGAATCCGGCAACCGGTCCATCCAGGCCGGCCAGCCGGGACAATTCTTCGCCGCCGATTTCGTCGCGCTGCGCGAGAAGCCAGCCGTGCTCGACCGCGCGGCCGGCGACGTGCACGCGGCGGGCAACCCGCACATCCAGACCGACCCGCGCAACATCGCCCGGGTCGGCGCGGCGCTGGCCGAACGGATGGCCGCGCTCGACGCCGCCGACGCCGGCGTCTACCGCAAGCGCTGGGCGGATTTCTCGACCCGCTGGAACGCTGCCATCGCCCGCTGGGAAAAAGCCGCCGCGCCGCTGAAAGGCACCCCCGTCGTGGTGCAGCACAAGGCCTTCCCCTACCTGCTGAACTGGCTGGGGCTGAAGGAAGTCGCCGTGCTCGAACCCAAACCCGGCGTCGAACCCAGCCTCGCCAGCCTGGCCGCGGTGAAGCAGCGGCTGGCCGCCGAACCGGCGAAGCTGGTCATCCGGGCCGCCTACCAGCCGGCCCGGCCGAGCGAGTGGATCGCCGCGCAGGCCGGCGTGAAGGCGGTCGTGGTGCCGTTCACGGTGGGCGGCGACGCGCAGAGCGGCGACCTGTTCGGCCTGTTCGACTCGACCGTCTCGAAACTGCTGGCGGGGCTGAAATGAGCTTCGCCGCGCTCGACCCCGCCCTGCTCGGCCCGCCGCTCGCGGCGGGTCTGCTCGTGCTGGCCACCCACATCCCGCTCGGGCGGCGGGTGCTTGCGCGCGGCATCGTCTTTCTCGATCTGGCCATCGCCCAGTTCGCCGGGCTCGGCGTGATCGTCGCGCACGTCGCCGACTGGGACAGCGGCTGGGGCACGCAGCTCGTCGCCTTCGCCGCGGCGCTCGCCGGCGCCGCGCTCCTGGCCTGGAGCGACCGCCGCTGGCCGCAGCGGCAGGAAGCGCTGATCGGCTCCAGCTTCGTGGTGGCGGCCTGCGTCGCCGCGTTGCTGCTGGCGAGCGACCCGCACGGCGGCGAGGAATTGCAGACCCTGCTGGTCGGCCAGATTCTCTGGGTCAGCGACGCGCAGCTCGCCGCCGCCGCCGCGATCTACGCGGCGATCGGCCTGCTGTGGCGGCCGCTCATGCGCCGCAGCATCGGGTTCTACGCGCTGTTCGCGCTGGCGATCACGACCTCGGTGCAACTGGTCGGCGTCTATCTGGTGTTCGCCAGCCTCATTCTGCCCGCGCTCGCGACGCTGGACCGCGCGCGCGACTGGGCCGCGCCGGCCTTCGTCATCGGCGCAGCCGGCTACGGCGGCGGCCTGGTTCTCTCGGCGCTCACGGATCTGCCGACCGGGCCGCTGATCGTCGTCGCGCTGGCCGTGTGCGCGCTGGCGGGCGGATTTCTTCGGGTTGCCGCTGAGCACCATCGGCGCTAGTATTAGGGCTCGATTTTTCCATCGGCGTGCCGATATCTCCTGCGTGGCCCTCCCGTTTTTCAAAAAAGGCAAGGACAAACCGCCGGCATCCGCGCCGGCGCGCCGCGCTGCGCCCGAGCCGGTCGAAGCGCCCCAGACGCAGACGGTGATGGGCGTGGGGATCGGCCCCGACAGCGGGATCGTCGTCGAGGAATCCAGCGGCGCGCCCCAGTCGCCGCTCGACGAGGCCGCCATCCTCTACGCCAGCGGCCAGGCCGGGGGGGCCGAGCATATGCTGCAGGGCATCCTCGCGGCGGGCGACCGGCGCGCCTGGCACATGCTGTTCGATCTGTACGCCATCCAGGGCCGCGAGAAAGAGTTCGACCAGCTGGCGCTGGATTACGCGTTGCGCTTTGAGACCTCGCCGCCGGTCTGGCAAAAAATGAACGGCAACGGCGCGGCAACGCCCCAGCAAGCCCAGACGGCCAGCCTGGAGCTGCCCGGACTGCTCGACAAGACCGCTGCAGCCACGCTGCGCGACGGCATTGCCGCCACCGCCAAAAATACCGCGGTGCGGATCGATTTTTCAGACATCGCCATGGTCGACGAGTCGGGAGCGGACGAATGCGCGCGGGTCCTGAGCGCGGCGCGCAAGGCCAAGCGCAAGCTGCAGGTCAGCGGCGTCGACCGCCTGATCGCGCTGCTGCAGGATCTCAACCGCGCCACCCACAGCCGCGCGGTGCACTGGCTGCTGTTGCTGGAGCTGTACCAAACACTCGGGCAACAGGAGAAATTCGAAGATCTGGCGGTCGATTACGCCGTGCGCTTTGAAGTCTCTCCCCCTTCCTGGAGCGAGGTGCAAGCCGCGGAAGTGGTGCAGGGCAAGCCTGCCGAGCCGCTGGACAATGCCCTGCAGCTGACTGGCGAGATCACCCCCGCCAACGACAGCGTCTTGCAGCAACTCTGCAGCTACGCCGCCACCCACAGTGAAGTGCTGGTCGATCTGTCGCAGGTCACCCGCGTCGATTACGGCAGCGTCAGCCAGTTCATCGGCGTGCTGATGCAATGCCTGGGCAACGGCAAGAGCATCACCCTGCGCGGACACAACGCGCTCATCCACGAACTGTTTCGCGTCATGGGTATCGACCAGCTGGCGCAACTCATCCCGCACCACCCGGACTGACTCCGGCCCGCCGGGTCGCCACCTGTCCCGATCCGAGCGTCATTTATAATTCGGCCATGGAACAATATCGCGGCACCACCATCCTTTCCGTCCGCCGTGGCAATGAAGTCGCCCTCGGCGGCGACGGCCAGGTCACCCTCGGCAACATCGTCATCAAGTCCACCGCGCGCAAGGTGCGCCGGCTGTATCAGGAAAAGGTCCTGGCCGGATTCGCCGGCGGCACTGCCGACGCCTTCACCCTGTTCGAGCGCTTCGAAGCCAAGCTCGACAAACATTCGGGGCATCTGCTCAGAAGTGCGGTCGAACTTGCCAAGGACTGGCGCACCGACCGCATGCTGCGGCGGCTCGAAGCCATGCTGGCGGTGGCCGACCGCGAATACTCGCTCATCATCACCGGCAACGGCGACGTGCTGGAACCCGAGCTCGGCATCGCCGCCATCGGCTCGGGCGGCGCCTTCGCCCAGTCCGCCGCCCGCGCGCTGCTGGAAAACACCGACCTGCCCCCGCTTGAAATCGTCAAAAAGAGCCTCACCATTGCGGGAGACATCTGCATTTACTCAAACCAGAATCATGTGATCGAAACCCTGTGAGGTGGTGAGGGGTGAAGTGCCTCCCACCTCACCCCTCACGCCTAACGCCTCACGCCCAATGACCCCCAAAGAAATCGTCCACGAACTCGACAAACACATCGTCGGCCAGGCCGCCGCCAAGCGCGCGGTGGCGGTCGCGTTGCGCAACCGCTGGCGGCGCCAGCAGGTGAGCGATCCGCTGCGCCAGGAGATCACGCCAAAGAACATCCTGATGATCGGCCCGACCGGGGTCGGCAAGACCGAGATCGCGCGGCGCCTGGCGCGGCTGGCCAACGCGCCCTTCATCAAGATCGAAGCGACCAAGTTCACCGAGGTCGGCTACGTCGGGCGCGACGTCGACACCATCATCCGCGACCTGATGGAAACCGCGGTCAAGCAGATGCGCGGACAAGCCGCCGACAAAGTCCGTTTTCGCGCCGAGGAGGCCGCCGAGGAGCGCATCCTCGACGCGCTCCTGCCGCCGCCGCGCAGCGCCGGCTTCGGCGAGGCCGAACCGCAACGCGAGGAGGGTGCGGCGCGCCAGCGTTTCCGCAAGATGCTGCGCGAAGGTGCGCTCGACGACAAGGAAATCGAAATCGAGCTGGCGGCGGTCAGTCCCAGCATGGAAATCTTCACCCCGCCGGGAATGGAAGACCTGTCACAGCAGTTGCAGGGCATGTTTCAGAACATCGGGCAAGGCCGTCGGCAGAGCCGCAAGCTGAAAGTGCGCGAAGCCATGAAACTGCTGGCCGAGGAAGAAGCCGGGCGCCTGATCAGCGACGAGGAAACCAAGCAGCAGGCGCTGGAAGCGGTCGAGCAGAACGGTATCGTGTTTCTGGACGAGATCGACAAGATCGCCACCCGCAGCGATGCCCACAGCAGCGACGTGTCGCGCCAGGGCGTCCAGCGCGACCTGTTGCCGCTGATCGAGGGCACCACCGTGTCGACCAAGTACGGCATGGTGAAGACCGATCACATCCTGTTCATCGCCAGCGGCGCGTTCCATCTGTCCAAGCCGTCCGACCTCATCCCCGAACTGCAGGGGCGGCTGCCGATCCGGGTCGAACTGCAGGCGCTCTCGGTGGAAGACTTCGAGCGGATCCTGACTGCCACCGACGCCTGCCTGACGCGCCAGTACGAGGCCTTG
>NZ_JANJXQ010000217.1 GCF_024708915.1 Thiobacillus sp. | reverse complement strand
CGCCGACGTCATCGTCGACACCATCCTGCGCCGCATGCCGGACTACGTGAACTACATCACCCCGCAGTTCTCGCGCACCGACATCAACTTCCAGCGCGTCTCGACGGTCGACACCTCCAACCCCTTCATCACGCGCGACATCCCGACGCCCGACGAGAGCTTCATCGTGATCCGCTTCCGCGAACCCAAGGGCGTCGACTTCCCCTATCTGCTGAACATGATCCCGAACTCCTTCATGTCGCGCCGCAACACCATCGTCGTGCCGGGCGCCAAGATGGGCTTCGCCATGGAACTGATCCTGGCGCCGATCATCCAGGACATGATCGCGGGCAAGAAGAAGTAAAGCGTCGCGAGCCGGAACAAAAAACGGAGCCGCCCGGCTCCGTTTTTTTTGGCTGGCCGCGAGGGCTCAGTGCTCGATCATGCGCGGCAGTGTCTTCGCCTGCTCGATCCAGCGGCCGACCTCCGACTCGGTCGGAACCTGGCGGGTGAGTTTCTTCTCCTGATTCACGGCCGTCATCGCCTGCACGAGATTGGCGGCGTTGCGCTGCGCGAGCTCGGGCACGGTGTCGACGCCGGCGGCCTCGAGCAGTTCGGAATACTCCGACCCCACGCCGCTGATCCGGTAAAGGTCGGCCATGTTGGCGAACTTCAGGATGCGCGCCTCAGTCAGCCCGGTCTTCTCGGCAAGCGTCTTGCGCTGCGCGGCGGTCAGGGCATTCTGCAGCAGCGAATCGGTGTCCTTGACGCCGGCCGCGCGGAACTTCTCTCCGAGCACCGGACCGATCCCCTCGATATCCTCGATCTTGCGATTGGCCATGCACACGCCTCCTCTGTGGTTGATCTGCGGGTCGACCTGTCTCGGCCGTCCGCTTCCAGTGTAGACCAAGCGCGGCGCAGGCCGGATTCACACCACCGCGAACCCCACCAGTGCGATCTCGTCGCCGTCCTTCACCGGCGAGGACTTCCCGGCGAACTGCTTGTTGATGGTGACGTTGAGCTTGGGGTTGCCGAGCAGCATCTTCTTCCACATCTCGCCGCGCTTCGCCAGCACGAACAGCAGCCGTTCGACGTCGGTCACGTCGGGCGGCAGCGCGATCTCGTCGGACGCCATGCCGAGGGTTTCGACGAGGTCGCCGAAGAACAGGATTTTCACCATGGGGAGCCCCTTATAATTCGTCATCGACCGCACGATTCTACCGCCGTATGCCCCTCCCCCTGCTGGAAACCCTCAACCCCGAGCAGCGCGCCGCGGTGACGCTGCCGCACGCGTCCGCGCTGATCCTGGCGGGCGCCGGTTCGGGCAAGACGCGGGTGCTGACCACCCGCATGGCGTGGCTGATCCAGACCGGCCAGGTGTCGCCGCTGGGGGTGCTGGCGGTGACCTTCACCAACAAGGCGGCGAAGGAGATGCTGACGCGCATCTCGGCGATGCTGCCGATCAACACCCGCGGCATGTGGGTCGGCACCTTCCACGGCCTCTCCAACCGCCTCCTGCGCACCCACTGGCGCGAGGCGGGACTGCCGCAGTCGTTCCAGATCCTCGATTCCGCCGACCAGCTGTCGGCGATCAAGCGGCTGCTGAAGTCGCTGAACGTCGACACCGAGAGGTACGAGCCGAAGAAGGTGCAGTGGTTCATCAACGGCAACAAGGAGGCCGGGCGGCGCGCGCGCGACGCCGACGCCGACGCCTACGACGAATACTCGATGCGCATGGCCGAGCTCTACGAGGCCTACGACGCGCAGTGCCAGCGCGAAGGCGTGGCGGACTTCGCCGAGCTGCTGCTGCGCTCGTACGAACTCCTCTACCGCAACGAGCCGCTGCGCCAGCACTACCAGGACCGCTTCCGCCACATCCTCATCGACGAGTTCCAGGACACCAACACCCTGCAGTACCGCTGGCTCAAGCTCTTCGCCGGCCCGCACACCGCACTCTTCGCGGTCGGCGACGACGACCAGTCGATCTACGCCTTCCGCGGTGCCAACACCGCCAACATGGCCGAGTTCGAGCGCGAGTTCGCGCACGGCAACGTGATCAAGCTGGAGCAGAACTACCGCAGCCACGGCAACATCCTCACCGCCGCCAACACGCTGATCTCGCAGAACGCGCACCGCCTGGGCAAGAACCTGTGGACGGTGGAGGGCGACGGCGAGCCGATCCGGGTGTTCAATGCCTATTCCGATCAGGACGAGGCGAGCTTTGTCGTCGACGAGGTACGCGCGCTCAACCGCGAGGATGTGGCGCTATCCGATATGGCGCTGCTGTACCGTTCCAACGCGCAGTCGCGGGTGCTGGAGCACGCGCTGTTTTCCGCCAGCGTGCCGTATCGGGTATACGGCGGACTGCGCTTTTTCGAGCGCCAGGAAATCAAGCATGCGCTGGCCTACCTGCGCCTCTTGACCAATCCGGAAGACGACGGCGCCTTTCTGCGGGTGGTGAACTTTCCCGCCCGCGGCATCGGCGCGCGCACCCTGGAGCAACTGGCCGACGGCGCCGCGCGCGCGGGCACCAGCCTGTGGCAAGCCGCCTGTACCGGCGGCGGCAAGGTCGCGGGATTCGCAAAGCTGATCGAGTCGATCAGGCAGGCCACGCGCGATCTGCCGCTGGCGGAGGCGATCGACCATGTAATCGAGGCCAGCGGGCTGGCGGACTACTACCGCGCCGACAAGGAAGGCGCCGACCGCCTGGAAAACCTCAACGAACTGATCAACGCGGCGGCGCTGTTCTCGGAAGAGTCCGCTTCTGCGGATGCGGTTGGCGCCGCCGTCGCGCCTGAAGCATCGGTCTCCGCCGAAACGACCCAGCCCGAGCTGGAGCGTTTTCTCGCCCACGCTGCGCTGGAAGCGGGCGAGCACCAGGCCGGCGCCGGCCACGACGCGCTGCAGCTGATGACGGTGCACGCCGCCAAGGGCCTGGAATTCCACGCCGTGTTCATCACCGGACTGGAAGAAGGGCTGTTTCCGCACGAGCAGAGTGCCCACGAGGAAAACGGCCTGGAGGAAGAACGGCGGCTGATGTACGTGGCGATCACCCGCGCGCGGCGCCGCCTGTATCTATCGCACGCGCAGTCGCGCATGCTGCACGGCCAGGTCCGCTACGGCCTGCCGTCGCGCTTTCTGGATGAGCTGCCGGAGCAGGTGTTGCTGCCGCTCAACCGCCGCAGCGAATCCGCCGCTTCCCCGGGCTATCGCGCGCCCGCCCCCATGCCGCGCAGCCAAGGCCAGTCCGGCAACGACACCGGCTATAAGGTGGGGCAGAGCGTCGCCCATGCCAAGTTCGGCACCGGCATCATCATCGACTTCGAGGGGCGCGGGCCGGACGCGCGGGTGCAGGTGAAATTCCGCGACGCCGGCACCAAGTGGCTAGCGCTGGCCTACGCCAGGTTGTCGCCCGCGTAGGACGCGGCGTCGTCCGCCCACACCGCGAAAATCGCCTGATACGAGGCATACAGCGAACCGAACAGCACCGGCATCGCCACCAGCAGGCCGAGCAGCATCGGCACCAGCGCGGCAAAAAACAGCAGCATCCCGAGCGCGAAACTGTTCACCAGCATCGCCGCCCAGTTTCTGGCTACCGCGCGCAGGCTCACCCCCAGCGCGGTGGCCGGACGCGCGCCGCCGAACAGGATCAGCGCAGGCGCGAACCAGGTGGCCATGATCAGCGGAGCGAACAACGCCATCCCGACCAGCAGCGCGGGCGTGGCCTGATTCAGTATCGCCTGCATTTCCGCTGGCGAGGCACCCTCCTTGGCGGCAGCCATCATCGCCACCGGGTCGAACCCCATGCCGAGCATGATCTGGCCGATCAGTAAGGTGCCCAGCAGTTGCACCGCGCCGACGGCCATCAACGGAATCGCCGGCCCCTGAACTCCGGCCAGAAAATTCGGCAGTTCGAGCTCGCGGCCTTCGTCGAGCGCGCGGTATGCCGCCATGAATCCAGCCACTATCAGCGGCGAAGCCAGCTCCGACAGCGGCCCGCCGATCACGGGAATCAGGCCGAGCGCCATCACCGCGCCGAATAGCGCGCCGAACGCGGCGGACAGCAGAAGGGGACTCTTTCGATACAGGCGAAAGCCCGCGGCCAGCCACTGGAAGCCCTGGCTGGCCGCGACCTTGCGCGGAATGTCTTGATTGGATGCAGTAGTCATGCAGCGGATCGGGTTGGTACGGCACGAATCGGCTCGAAAAGGAAACGCTCAAGCCGGGCTGTCATTGACGGGCGCCGCGAACGATCGGGGGCTCCGCCAATGGAATAAGCGGTGCGCAGGCAACCGGTCAGAATTCCTTCACCACCCACATCGGCGGCCGCATGCCGGAATCGAGGCTGTCCTGCCGCGCAAACTGGCCGTCGCCCTTCTGGTCGATCAGGAAATACGGCTTGCCGACACGGGGAATGACTTTCAGCATGTACAGCTTGCCGTTGGCGCGGTATTCGACGACGCGGCCCTGGCTGCTCGGCTTGATCGTCACCGCAGGTGCGTCGCCGGGCCCCGGCGCGCCATCCGGGACCGGCTTCAGCCCGGGTGGATGCTCGGGCGGTGCGGCGGCAACGGCAAGGCCGCTCAGCATCAGGGTCAGCAACACAACGGGATAACGCATGGCAGGCTCCAGAAAGCGAATATTGTCAGCTTAGGTCAAAAGAAAACGGCGACTACAGATTGAACTGGATTTCGCGCTCGGCCAGCGACGGCATGAAACCGCGTTTTTCGTAGTGACTGAAGATCGCATCGATCACCTCTTCCGGCCGGTCGATGATGCGCATCAGTTCAACGTCATTGGGGGAAATCATGCCCTCGTCGACCAGGCGGCCCTTCACCCATTCGGCCAGTCCGCCCCAGAATTTCGAGCCCACCAGGATGATGGGGATGCCGGCGATTTTTCCGGTCTGCACCAGGGTCAGCGCCTCGAACAGCTCGTCCAGCGTGCCGAAACCGCCCGGCATGACGACGTAGGCCGCGGCAAACTTGACGAACATGACCTTGCGCGCGAAAAAATGCTGGAAAGTCTGGCTGATGTCCTGATACATGTTGGCGCTTTGTTCGTGCGGCAGCTGGATGTTGAGGCCGACGCTGGGCGACTTGCCGAAATACGCACCCTTGTTGGCGGCTTCCATGATGCCGGGGCCGCCGCCGGAGATCACCGAGAAGCCCGCATCGGACAACTTGCGCGCGATGTTTTCGGTGAGCATGTAATACGCATGATCGGGCGGTGTGCGCGCGCTGCCGAAGATCGAAACCGCCGGACGGATCGACGCCAGCCGTTCGGTCGCCTCGACGAACTCTGCCATAATTCCCAGCATCCGCCACGACTCGCGCGCCGAATAATTGATCTCGGCGGCGCGCCCCGGGTCGACAGCGACGGGCAATTTATCCAAGTGCATTTTTCGAGCGCCTCGTGAACGATTTCAGTGTAAGCCAACCCAGAAAAATCCTGCTCCTGGTGGACGGCTCGTCCTATCTGTATCGCGCATTTCATGCGCTGCCCGACCTGCGCAATTCGGCGGGCGAACCGACCAATGCGATCAAGGGCGTGCTGGCGATGCTGCACAAACTGCGGAAGGACTACGCGGCCGATTATATCGCCTGCGTGTTCGACGCGAAGGGCAAAACCTTCCGCGACGCGCTTTATCCTGCCTACAAGGCGCACCGCCCGCCGATGCCGGACGATCTGCGCAGCCAGATCGAACCGCTGCATGAGGCGATCCGCGCCGAGGGCTGGCCGCTCGTCGTCGTCGACGGCGTCGAGGCCGACGACGTGATCGGCACGCTGGTGCATCACGCCGAGCGGAAGGGAATCCACAGCATCGTCTCCACCGGCGACAAGGACATGGCGCAACTGGTCGACGACCACGTGACGCTGGTCAACACCATGAGCCAGGAAACGCTCGACGAGGCCGGGGTGGCCGCCAAGTTCGGGGTGCCGCCGGAGCGCATCATCGACTACCTCACGCTGGTAGGCGACGCCGTCGACAACGTTCCCGGCGTTGCCAAATGCGGGCCGAAAACCGCGGTGAAATGGCTCGCCGAATACGGCACGCTCGACAATCTGCTGGCGCATGCCGACGCCATCAAGGGCACGGTCGGCGACAACCTGCGCACCGCCCGCGACTGGCTGCCGCAGGCGCGCACGCTGATCACCATCAAGACGGATGTCGCGCTGCCCTTCGATTTCGACGATCTGGTCCTCAGGCCGCGCGACCGGGATGCGCTGCGCACACTGTTCGAGCGCTACGAATTCCGCACCTGGCTGCGCGAGCTCGACGCCGCCGCCACCGGCGCGGCCTCGACCCCCGAGCAGGACTGCAGCGGCGAGCATCGCGCCGGCTATGAAACCATCCTGACCGAGGCCCGGCTCGACGCCTGGATCGCCAGGCTGGAAGCCGCGCCGGCGTTTGCGCTCGACACCGAAACCACCAGCCTCAACGCGATGCAGGCCGAACTGGTCGGCATCTCGTTCGCCACGGCCCACGGCGAAGCGGCCTACCTGCCGCTGGCGCATCACTATGCCGGCGCGCC
>NZ_JANJXQ010000184.1 GCF_024708915.1 Thiobacillus sp. | reverse complement strand
GGTCAAGGGGCCCAAGGTGTAGAACGGCGCTTCGGAACAGGATTCCAGTTGGATGTCCATGTTCTCCTTGATCAGCTGCATCGGCACGTGGCCGGGGCCTTCGATCATCACCTGCACGTCGTGCTTCCACGCCACCTGGGTCAGCTCGCCGAGCGTCTTCAGTTCGGACAGCTGCGCCTCGTCGTTGGCGTCGTAGATCGAACCGGGGCGCAGGCCGTCGCCCAGGCTGAAGGCGACGTCGTAGGCCTTCATGATCTCGCAGATGTCCTCGAAGTGGGTGTAGAGGAAGCTCTCCTTGTGGTGCGCGAGGCACCACTTGGCCATGATCGAGCCGCCGCGCGAAACGATGCCGGTCAGGCGGTTGGCGGTCATCGGCACGTAGCGCAGCAGCACCCCGGCGTGGATGGTGAAGTAGTCGACGCCCTGCTCGGCCTGCTCGATCAGGGTGTCGCGGAACATTTCCCAGGTCAGCTCTTCCGCACGGCCGTCGATCTTTTCCAGCGCCTGGTAGATCGGCACGGTGCCGATGGGAACCGGCGAATTGCGGATGATCCACTCGCGCGTCTCGTGGATGTTCTTGCCGGTGGAGAGATCCATCACGGTGTCGCCGCCCCAGCGGATCGCCCAGGTCATCTTCTCGACTTCTTCCTGGATGCTGGAACCGAGTGCGGAGTTGCCGATGTTGGCGTTGATCTTCACCAGGAAATTGCGGCCGATGATCATCGGCTCGGATTCCGGGTGGTTGATGTTGTTGGGGATGATGGCGCGGCCGCGCGCGATTTCACTGCGCACGAACTCGGGGGTAATCTCGTTCTGCAGCATCGCGCCGAAGTTCTGCCCGGGATGCTGGCGGTTCATCAGCGCGGCGAGCTTCTCGCCCTGCGGGCCGGAGGCCTTCAGCGATTCCAGGTAGGCGGCGCGGTTGTTGTTCTCGCGGATGGCTATGAATTCCATTTCCGGCGTGACGATGCCTTGCTTCGCGTAATGCATCTGGCTGACGTTCATGCCGGCCCGGGCGCGACGCGGGGTGCGGGCAAGGCCGGGAAAGCGCATCGCGGCGAGCGCCGGGTTGGCCGCCTGCTGGCGGCCGTATTCCGAACTCAGGTCGCCCAATACCTCGGTGTCGCCGCGCGCCTCGATCCAGCGCGTGCGCAGCGCCGGCAGGCCGGCGCGGATGTCGATTTTCGCCGCCGGGTCGGTGTAGGGGCCGGAGCAGTCGTAAACGAAAATCGGCGGATTGGGCTCCGAGCGGGTGCCGCCGGAGCCGGATTCGCCGCTGAACATCAAGGGCGTATCGGCCTGGCTGATTTCGCGCATCGGCACACGGATATCGGGCTGGCTGCCCTCGACGTAGATCTTGCGCGAGTTGGGCAGGGGCTGCACCGCGGCCTCGTCGACGTGGGCAGTGGCAGCGAGAAATTGAGGGTTGGCGTTCATGTGGCGCTCCGGAAAACAGGAGGCGTCCGATCGGCCTCGCTGGATAACAATGGAGGCTGGGGATCAGCCTCGCTAAATTCGACGCAGGAGGCTGTGGACCAGCCTCGCGAGTTCAACGAGGGAGGCTGTACGTCAGCCTCCCTACGGCGGTCTCAACCGCATCAGGTTCGAAGGGTATATCTCACTCCAGCCGGTGCAACCGCCGACTGGAGACCCCTGGCAAGCGGTTCAAGGTAGCCGAAATGTGGAATAATTGCAAGGCAATACCCCATCTAACTTATTGATATTCAAGGGCACCGCATGGACATGGAACAGGCGCGCTACAACATGGTGGAACAGCAGATCCGCCCCTGGGATGTACTGGATCAGGATGTGCTCGACCTCTTGTTCAAGGTGCGCCGCGAGGATTTCGTGCCGCAGGCGCACCGTGCACTGGCCTTCGTCGACATGGAAATTCCGCTTGGCCACGGCCAGGCGATGTGGACGCCCAAGCTGGAAGCGCGCGCCATCCAGGAACTGGCGATCCGCGCCACCGACCGCGTGCTGGAAATCGGCACCGGCAGCGGCTATCTCACCGCCCTGCTGGCGGCCGAAGCCGCCGCGGTGGTGTCGGTCGACATCGTGCCGGAATTCACCGCCGCAGCGACGCAGAAGCTGCACGCGCATGGCTTCGGCAACGTGACGCTGCACACTGGCGACGCCGCCCGCGACTGGCCCGACGAAGCCGGTTTCGACGTGATCGTGCTGACCGGCTCGACTCCGCTGCTGGCGGACGCCTTCCGCCGCCGCCTCCGGGTGGGCGGGCGGCTGTTCGCGATTGTCGGGGAGGCGCCCGTCATGGAAGCGCAGCTCGTCACCTGCACTGCGCCCGGCGCCACCCGCAGCGTGACCCTGTTCGAAACCTGCGTGGCGCCCCTGCAAAATGCGCTGCATCCGGCCGCATTCGTATTCTGAGCCATGCGCCAGTTGCGCCCCGCCGAACTCGCCGCCCAGCTGCAGACCGGACACGCGCCGGTGCTGCTCGACGTGCGCGAGCCGTGGGAATGGAATCTCTGCCATCTGCCCGACGCCATCCTGATCCCGATGCGCGAACTGCCCGCGCGCCTGCATGAACTGGATAAAGACGCCGAAACCGTGGTCATCTGCCATCATGGCGTGCGCAGCTATCATGCCGCCCGCTATCTGGAGACACTGGGTTTCGGCGACGTGGTCAACCTGTCGGGCGGCGTGGCCGCTTGGGCCGACGAGGTCGATCCGGCCATGCCGCGCTACTGACTCCCGATACAAGAACTGGATCCATCATGCAATTCAAGCCCCTGTTTCTTGCCCTGACGCTGGCACTGGCGCCCGCCGCCCACGCAGCGAACCTGTCCGACGTCTTCCGCGACGCGCAGGCCTACGACGCCCAATACGCCGCCGCCCGCGCCGCCTGGCTGGCCGGCCAGGAAAAGGCCGCGCAGGGCCGCGCCGGCCTGCTGCCCAACGTCAACCTGGGCGGCAACCTGCGCTACAACAATGTGGATTCCAGCCTTAGCGGCGGCGACGCCGACTTCGCCTCCAACGGCCTGTCGGTCAACGCCGCGCAGCCGCTGTTCCGCCGGCAGAACCAGGTGCTGTACGAACAGTCCAAGGGGCAGGTGAAAATCGCCGGGATGCAGTTCCAGGTGGCCGAGCAGGATCTGATCCTGCGCATCGCGCAGGCCTATTTCGACGTGCTGCAATCGCAGGACAACATCGACTTCATCAATGCGCAAAAGGCCGCCATCGCCGAACAGCTGGCCGCCGCCAAACGCAACTTCGAAGTCGGCACCGCCACCATCACCGACACCCACGAAGCGCAGGCACGCTACGACCTCGCGGTGGCGCAGGAAATCGCCGAACAGAACAGCCTCGACATCCGCCTGCGCACGCTGGAAAAGCTGGTCGGCAAGCCGGCCGGCGCGCTCGACGCGCTGATCGAGCCGGCGCAGTTGAAGGCCGAATCCGGCAACATCGACGAATGGGCCGCGCGCGCCGCCGACGGCAACCTGCAGGCCGAGATCCAGCGCATCGCCAAGGCCATCGCCGACCAGGAAGTCGAACGCAACCGCGCCGGCCACTACCCCACGCTCGATGCAGTGGCCGGCTACACCGTCAACAACAACCAGAATTTCGGCACCACGCAGGTGGACACCCGCATCGCCAGCATCGGGCTGGAACTCAACCTGCCGATCTACCAGGGCGGGCTGACCAGTTCGCGCGTGCGCGAAGCCGTCGCCAACCAGGAAAAGGCGCGCCAGGATCTGGAAAACGCCACCCGCGAGGCCAGTCTGCAGGCCCGCCAGGCCTGGCTCAACGTCAGCAGCGGCGTCGCCCGCGTGCAGGCGCTGGAACAGGCGCTCACCTCCAGCAAGGCGCAGCTCGAATCCACCAAGCTCGGCCTGCAGGTCGGCGTGCGCACCAACCTCGACGTGCTCAACGCCGAGCAGCAGGTGCTGTCCGCGCGCCGCGACCTCGCCGGCGCACGCTATGCCTACCTGCTGTCCGGGCTGTCGCTCAAGGCCGCCGCCGGCAGCCTCGGCCCGGCTGACCTGGCTGAAATCGACCGCCACCTGAAACCCGCGACGCCGCAATAAGCGGGCCGCTCTCGCCCCTGCCGGAGGCCCGCCCCGGGCCGCTTGCGATCAGCGGGCCCTCAGCAGCGGCGCAACCAGCTCCGCCACCCGCGCCGCCGCGCCGCGATGGCGCGCGGCAAACGCCAGTCCGGCCGCACCCATGCGGGCACGCGCCGCATCATCGTTCAGCAGCTGCAGCGCCTTCTCCAGCATATCGCCCGCCTCGCTCACCCGCAGCGCCGCGCCCGCCTCGATCGCCCGCCGCGTCGCCTCCTCGAAGTTGAAAGTGTGCGGCCCCACCAGCACCGGCCGCCCCACGCTCGCCGCCTCGATCAGGTTCTGCCCGCCCAGCGGCAACAGGCTGCCGCCGACGAAGGCGACGTCGCACGCGGCGTAATACGCGAACAGCTCGCCGAGGCTGTCGCCCAGCAGCACCCGCGTGCCGGCGTGCAGTTGCGCCCCGTCCAGTGCGCTACGCCGCTGACATGCCAGTCCCGCCGCTTCGATCAACCCGGCCACCGCGTCGAAACGCTGCGGATGGCGCGGCACCAGAACCAGCAGCACCGCGGCCGGCGCGGCTTCGGCGAACGCGCGCAGCAGCGGCGCCTCCTCGCCTTCGCGCGTGCTTGCCGCCAGCAGCACCGGACGCTGTCCCCATTGCGCCTTCCAGGCCGCGCCGCGTTCGAGCAGCGCAGGCGGCGGCGTGATGTCGAACTTGAGATTGCCGGTGACGTGCGCCGACGCGGCGCCCAGCTCGAGCAGGCGCGCGGCGTCGGCCTCGCTCTGCGCGGCGACGGTGGCGATGCGCGCGAGGCACGCCCGCGTCAGCGCAGGCAGCCGCGCGTAGCCGCGCGCCGAGCGTGCCGACAGCCGCGCGTTCGCCAGCACCATGGGAATCCTCTGGCGCGCCGCGGCATCGATCAGGTTAGGCCACAGCTCGGTCTCCATCAGGATGCCGGCACGCGGCTGCACGCGGCGCAGGAAGCGCCGCACCAGCCAGGCGTAGTCGTAGGGCAGGTAGACGATGTGCGCGAAGCTGCCGTACAGCGCTTCGGCGGTGGCGCGTCCGGTCGGCGTCATGCAGGTGAGCAGCACGGGGGCATCCGGATGCGCGGCGCGCAGGGCGGCGACCAGCGGCTGCGCGGCGCGCATCTCGCCGACCGACACCGCATTAATCCACAGCGCCCCGCAAACCGGCGCGGGACCGCGTGCCAGCCGCTCGTTCC
>NZ_JANJXQ010000180.1 GCF_024708915.1 Thiobacillus sp. | reverse complement strand
TAAAATCCGGCTGGTGAACACCCGAACCAACAAAGCCCTGTTCCCGATCCTGCGCCGCCTGTCTGACGGCCGGTTCCATTCGGGCCAGGCGCTGGCGCATGAATTCGGGCTTTCGCGGGCCAGTATCTACAACGTGCTTGGTCAGTCGGAGTCGATGGGGCTGACGGTCCACGCGGTGCGTGGACGCGGCTACCGCTTGCCCGATCCCGTGGAGTGGTTGGACGGCGATGTCGTCGCACGCCACTTGGGGCCCCTTTCATCAGCCTATACGATAGGCGTATGCGACAGCGTGGAATCGACCAACACGGCTCTGATGTCAGCCGCCTTGAGCGGCGCTGCGGATGGCACTTTGCTGTGTGCCGAACACCAGCAATCCGGCAAAGGCCGGCGTGGCCGGAATTGGTGTTCGGCGCTGGGGGGCAGCCTGACGTTTTCGTTGCTGTGGCGTTTCGACAACGGCCTGCAATCGCTGGCGGGATTGAGCCTCGCGGTGGGATTGGCGATTGCGCGTGCGGTGAACCGCCACAGCCGCCACCCGGTGCGCTTGAAATGGCCGAACGATGTGCTGGTGGACTACCGCAAGCTGGCCGGGATTCTGGTCGAAGTGCAGGGCGACATGCACGGGGCGGCCTTCGCCGTGGTAGGTATCGGATTGAATGTCCGGCTGAACGAGGCGCAACGCGATGCGATCGATCAGGCGGTAGTCGATCTGGCCGAAATGGGGGTGACGACGGGGCGCAATCAATTGCTGGCAGACTGCCTGCAGGAACTGCATGCCGTGTCGACCCTGTTCCGTCAACACGGCTTCGCGGCCCTGCGCGAGGATTGGCTGGCGCTGGATGCGTATGCCGGCAAGGCGGTGGCGCTGCTGTTGCCGGATACCCGCAGCGTTCAGGGGGTGGCATCGGGCGTGGACGAAACGGGGGCATTCCTGCTGCGCGACAGGCAGGCCAATATGAACGCCTACAGCGGCGGCGAGATCAGCCTGCGCCTGGACGCCGGACGATGAGCGGACGCCGCCTGTTGGTCGATGCCGGCAATTCGCGGCTGAAATGGGTGGTGAGCGAAGGCGGACAGTGGCGCGATCAGGGCAATAACGATTACGCCGATTTGTCGGGCTTCATGCAGCGCCTTGCGCCAGGAATCGACTGCGTCATCGCCAGCGTGGCGCGCGCCACCCACGAGCGGAAGCTTGCTGCGCTGCTCGGGGCATCGGGCATCGTCCCCCGCTGGCTGTCGGCTGAAGCCGGTTTTGCCGATGTGAAAAATACTTACACGGAGCCTCGGCAACTGGGCGTTGACCGTTGGATGGGTCTGATTGCCGCGCGCCAGCGTACCCGTTCGCCCGTCCTGGTGGTGTCGGTCGGGACGGCGATGACGGTGGACGCTCTGGCGGCGGACGGGGTTTTCCTGGGCGGGCTGATCGTGCCCGGCCTGTCCCTGATGCAACAGGCACTGCAGCAGGGCACCGCGCGCGTGACGGTATCGGCGGGGGTGTGCCGGACATTCCCGCACAATACGGCCGACGCGGTGCAAAGCGGCATCGTCGCCGCGCTGTGCGGCGCGGTTCAACAGCAGTATGCGCACCTGGCTGACGTCGCCGGAGTGCCGCCGCGTTGTCTGCTGACAGGCGGCGATGCCGAGAAGGTTTTGCCGCATTTGAAGATATCTGCCGAACATGTGCCCGCGCTGGTGCTGGAAGGCATCGATCATGTTGCCGGGGAGAGCTTGTCACGATGAAATGGATAGTCTGGGTATTGCTGGCCCTCAACCTTGCGGTGGCGGGGTTTTTCATCGGGCGTGCCTATTGGCCGCAGGCGGCATCTGCGCAGAATGCGCCGATGAACGTGGACCGCCTCAGCCTGCGCAGCCAGTCGGCGCCCGCATCGAGAGTGGCACCGCAGCAGCAGGCGGTGCAGGCAGAGGCCTTGTGTGTGGAATGGCGCGGGTTGAGCGAAGAGGAATACCCTCAGGCGCGCGAACAGCTCAAGGCGTTGGCGAATGAACGCGTGATGTCGTTTACCGAGGTGCCGCTGAATACCCGGCATTGGGTGATTTTCCCGCCGCTACCCAGCGCCGAGTCGGCGGGCGCCAAGTTGGGCGAGCTGGCGGCAGCGGGTGTGCAGGATGCCTTTGTGGTGAGGGACGGTGTCTGGCGCAATGCCATTTCGCTCGGCCTGTATGCCAACGATGAAGCCGCGCGCCGGAGGGTGCGCGAAGTCGAGGACAGGGGCGTGCTCGGCACGCGTGTCGAATTGCAGCCGCGCCAGGGTACGGAATATTACTTCGTGATTCGCAGCGAAGATCCGGACGCACTGAAAAGCCTGGGCGGGATCAAGCAGGCCTATCCGAACAGCCAGCAGTCGCGGGTCGCCTGCCCGTCTTATTAAAGAGCTTGCTGGAACAGGCCCTTGCCGCGCAGCAGAAAGTCCAGTGCAATGCCACCGAACACCGCGGCGCCGAGCCAGGTGTTGTGCAGGAACGCGCGAAAACATTGCTGCGGGTCGCGTTGCCGGATCAGCTTCATATGATAAAGCGCGATCGCCGCTGCCACCGCCAGCCCGCCGTAGAACGCCATGCCCATTTCCCGTTGCAGCCCGACCCAGGCGAGCAGCCCCAGCATCACCGCATAGCACACGGCAATGGCGGCGAGATCGAAGCGGCCGAAGGTGATCGCCGAGGTCTTGATGCCGATCTTGAGATCGTCCGCACGGTCGACCATTGCGTATTGCGTGTCGTAGGCAATCGCCCAGAAGATATTGGCCGCCAGCAACAGCCAGGCTTCCAGCGGGACTTCGCCCCACAGCGCGGCATAGCTCATCGGGATGCCGAAGCCGAATGCGATGCCGAGATAAGCCTGTGGAATCGCAAAGAAACGCTTGGTGAACGGATAGCTGGCGGCCAGAAACAGCGCGACGACCGACAGTCCCAGCACCAGATTGTTCAGCGGCAGGATCAGCAGAAACGCCAGCAGGGACAAGCCGGCCGCCAGCAGCAGGGCCTCCTTCGGCGACACCTTGCCGGTTGCCAGCGGACGCTCGCGGGTACGCGCCACGTGCGGATCGAAATCGCGGTCAGCGTAGTCGTTGATGACGCAGCCGGCCGAGCGCATCAGCACCACACCGATGGCGAATATCCACAGGATCGGCCAGTCCGGATCGCCGTTGCTGGCGAGCCACTGCGCCCACAGCGTGGGCCACAGCAGCAGCAGGATGCCGATCGGCTTGTCGAGCCGCATCAGTTTTTCATAGTGGGACAGGCGTTCGGTCAGGGTCATAGCGCGTAGATGGCGGGCAGAAAGACTTCGGTTACCAGTAGCGGGTGGCTGTCGAGGCAGAAAACGGAACGGCGCGCCCACAGGCTGGCCGTGCTCACTGCCTGCTGCCTTGCCGTGGCGCGATACAGCGGATGATCGCGCCGCACGCGGCGGTAAGCCAAGGGCTGGCGCTCGATGCGATGGTCGCTGAACAGGGCCTCGCCGAGCGACCGGCTGCCCAGCCGCGTGATGCCGCTCCAGCCGCCGCGCAGACCGGCAGGCGGCAGCACGCTGTGGGCAAACACCACCGGCACGCCGTTGCACAGCAGCATGACTTCGCGCACATAGGCGCGGTGGCCCGGCGTCATGCCCAGCAGCGCGTATTCGTCGGCGTGGGCGCGCGCCATCCCGACGGCAAGCGGCGCGACGCGAAACGATGCGCAGCGCGATTTGAGGCGCTGGGTGAGCGAACCGTGATCGCTGAGCCAGCTGCGCAGCGAGCGCGGAAGCGAGTGCGGGTGGGCAAGCCAGCCCTGCCGGGAATCGAGCACGGCGTGCGGTTCACAAAGCGGAAAGTGGGCATTATGCCGCAGCCCGGCGATGAGCGCCCCAGGGCGTGTCAACACGCCCTAGTGTCGTGACTCAGAAATATCGCAACATGAAACGGCGTCTTTTTCCGCATGGCGGCGTTGCTCGTCGTTGCCATAGAGCCGGCTATGTCGCCCACCCGCAAGGGGTAGGCCGTGGTTGTAAAGCCGATAAATCGGCAA
>NZ_JANJXQ010000129.1 GCF_024708915.1 Thiobacillus sp. | reverse complement strand
CCCCGCTGCGATCTGGCAGATCACCACGCGCGGCGAGTTCTATTCCGCCTACACGCCCTACCAGGCCGAAGCCTCGCAGGGCACGCTGCAGCTGATCTACGAATACCAGACCATGATGACCCGGCTGACCGGGCTCGACGTGTCGAATGCGTCGCTCTACGACGGCGCCTCGGCGCTGGCCGAAGCGGTGCTGATGGCGGTCAGATCGCACAAGACCTCGCGCCGCGTGCTGATACCGAAGACGGTGCATCCGATCTACCGCCGGGTGGTCGACACCACGGTGAAGAACCAGGGCATCGAACTGGTCGAGCTCGACTACGATCCGGCAACCGGAAAAACCGTGCTGCCGGCCGACCCCGGCAGTTTTGCCGGACTGGCGATCCCGCAGCCCAACTTCTTCGGCGTGCTGGAGGGCGTGCACGCCATGACCGACTGGGCGCACGCCAAGGGTGCGCTGGCGATTGCGCTGGTCAATCCGACCACGCTGGCGGTGCTGGAAGCCCCCGGCAAATGGGGAACGAAAGGCGCCGACATCGCGGTGGGCGAGGGCCAGCCGCTGGGCGCGCCGATGGCCTCGGGCGGGCCGTACTTCGGCTTCATGTGCTGCCGCCAGGACTTCGTGCGGCAGATGCCCGGGCGCATCGTCGGGCGCACCGTCGACCTCGACGGCAAGCCGGGCTTTTCCCTGACCTTGCAGGCACGCGAGCAGCACATCCGCCGCTCCAAGGCGACCTCCAATATCTGCACCAACCAGGGCCTGGTGGTCACCGCGGCGACGCAATACATGGCGCTGCTGGGACCGCAGGGACTGGCGAGGGTCGCTTCCGCCAGCCACGCCAACACCGTCGCGCTGGCCGGCAAACTGGCAGCGATTCCCGGCGTCACGCGTGCGTTCGCCAGCCCCTTCTTCCACGAAGTCGTGCTGAAGCTCAACGACAACGCGAAGGACGTGCTGCGCGCGCTGCGCGCGCAGGGCATCCTCGGCGGACTGGACATTTCCGGCTGGTATCCCGAACTCGGGCCGGCGATTCTGGTCTGCGCCACCGAAACCAAGACCGCCGCCGACCTCGACCACTATGTGCAACAAATGGAACGTATCCTGTCGAAGCGGCGCGAGGCACCGCCGTGCGCATACAAGAGCCAGCCGGAGTGAAGCATGAGTGATGTCACACGCGACAAGCCCTTCTGGGACATGGCCGACTCGTTCATCCAGCTGGCCAACACCCACCTGGACGAGGAAAAGCCGAGCCGGGTGAGCGCGAGCGCATTGTTCGCCGCGGCGCGCTTCAACGCCTTCGTCATCGCCGCGGCGACCGAGAGCAAGGCGCAGCTGATCGCGGAGAAGGAAACCGCGATCGCGTATTTCATGAGCCAGTACGAATCCATGCTGCGCGAGAACCTGGACGAGCACATGGCGCGCTACGACCAGCGGGACGTTAATTGACCCGCAATGCACCGGGCGCATGATCCGCCCGGCATTTGATTGATTCATTCAAGGAGAGCAAACATGGCAGTGACTCTAGGCGGCACCCCCATCGACGTCGCAGGCAATTTTCCCAAGGTTGGCGACACTGCGCCCGACTTCAAGCTGGTCAACAAGGATCTGGCCGACGTCTCGCTGGCCGACTTCGCTGGCAAGAAGAAAATCCTCAACATCGTGCCCAGTCTCGACACCCCGGTGTGCGCGACCTCGACCAGGAAATTCAACGACGCCGCGGTCGGCAACACCGTCGTGCTGATCATCGCCGCCGACCTGCCGTTCGCGATGAGCCGCTTCTGCGGCGCCGAGGGCACCAACAACGTGGTGACGCTGTCGACCATGCGCGGCGCCGAATTCATGAAGAACTACGGCGTCGCCATCGCCAGCGGCCCGCTCGCCGGCATCACCGCGCGCGCCGTGGTGGTGCTGGATGAAAACAACAAGGTGCTGCACGCCGAACTCGTTCCCGAGATCAAGCAGGAGCCGAACTACGAGGCTGCGCTGGCTGCTTTGAAGTGATTTTTTTCATCCGCGAAGGACGCGAAGAAGCGCGAAGAAGATCAAAGAACGCTTCTCGGGTTTGACTTCGCGTCCCTTCGCGTCCCTTCGCGGATAACAAGGTTTTAACCATGCTGATATTCGACCATTCCCGGCGCGGCCGCACCGCTGCCGCCCAGTTGCCTGCCGCCGGTGGCAGCCTCGACGACCTGCCCGCGAACCTGCGTCGCAAGGACGCCCCGGGCCTGCCGGAAGTCTCCGAACTCGACGTGGTGCGCCACTACACGCGGCTTTCGCAGAAAAATTTCTCGATCGACACGCAGTTCTATCCACTCGGTTCGTGCACCATGAAGTACAACCCGCGCGCCTGCAACTCGCTGGCGATGCTGCCGCAATTCCTGGCGCGCCATCCGGCGAGTCCGGACGAGACCGGCCAGGGCTTCCTCGCCAGCATGTTCGAGCTGCAGGAGATGCTGAAGGACGTCACCGGCATGGCCGGCGTGTCGATGGCGCCGATGGCGGGCGCGCACGGCGAATTCGCCGGGGTGGCGATGATCCGTGCCTACCACGACGCGCGCGGCGATACGGCGCGGCGCGAGATCATCGTGCCCGACGCGGCGCACGGCACCAACCCGGCCACCGCCACCATGTGCGGCTACACGGTCAAGGAAATCCCCACCGATGCCACCGGCAGCGTCGACCTCGCCGCCTTGCGTGCCGCGGTCGGACCGCACACCGCCGGGCTGATGCTGACCAACCCGTCGACCCTCGGCGTGTTCGAGAAGACCATCGCCGAGATCCAGAAAATCGTCCACGACGCCGGCGGCCTGCTCTATTACGACGGCGCCAACCTCAACGCCATCCTCGGCAAGGTGCGCCCGGGCGACATGGGTTTCGACGTCATCCACATGAATCTGCACAAGACCTTCTCCACCCCGCACGGCGGCGGCGGGCCGGGCGCGGGTCCGGTGGGGGTGGCGCAGCGCCTGCTGCCCTTCATGCCGATTCCGCTGGTGCTGAACGAGAACGGCTTCTACCGGCTGGCGACCGAGGCCGACCTGCCGCAGTCGATCGGCCGCATGAGCGCCAACATGGGCAACGCCGGCGTGCTGATGCGCGCCTATGTCTACGCGCGCCTGCTGGGCGGCGCGGGCATGCAGCGCGTCGCCGAATACGCCACCCTCAACGCCAATTACCTGATGGCGAAACTGCGCGAAGCCGGGTTCGAGCTTGCCTATCCCGAGCGCCGCGCCAGCCACGAATTCATCGTCACGCTGAAGAAGCTGAAGGACGCCACCGGCGTCACCGCGATGGATTTCGCCAAGCGCCTGCTCGACTACGGCTACCACGCGCCGACCACCTACTTCCCGCTGCTGGTGCCGGAATGCCTGCTGATCGAGCCGACCGAAACCGAAAGCCGCGAAACGCTGGACGGCTTCGTCGAAGCCATGAAAGCGATCAAGCACGAGGCCGAAACCACCGCCGAGCTGGTGAAGGGCGCGCCCTACAGCCTGCCGGTGCGGCGCCTGGACGACGTCAAGGCCGCGCGCGAACTCGATCTGGCCTACAAGCCGGCATGAGCGAGCCGGTCAGCCCGTTCAAGGGCAAGACCGGCCTGCAGCGCGTGTTGAACGCCGCAGGCTACTCGTGGGCAGGACTCGCCGCAGCCTTCAGGCACGAGGACGCGTTTCGTCAGGAAGCCTTACTGGCCTTGCTGCTGATTCCGCTCGCGCTGTATCTGGGGGAAACCGGCATCGAGCGTGCGCTGATGATCGGTGCGGTTCTGCTGGTGCTGATCGTCGAATTGCTGAATTCGGCGATCGAGGCGGCGGTCGACCGCATTTCCCTGGAACACCACCTGCTCATCAAGCGCGCCAAGGACATGGGCAGCGCGGCGGTGATGATCGCACTCGTCAACGTCGCGGCCGTGTGGACGCTGGTGCTCCTGAACTGATTCCAGATTGTGCATTGGGCATCATGCTTGGCGCATAGACTGGTTTTCTCCCTCCCCCGCCTGCGGGGGGGCTATTGGACAATCCGGGCTGATTCCAGAACCGGGGATCGCGCCTATTTCGTGAACCGCCCTAAAGTTGGCGTGTTCTTGTCCGGAATAGGGGGAACACTTTCTTTCTTCGGTCGCGTGAAACTCAAATCTGCCTGCCTCCTGCTGGGCCTGTGCCATGCCGGTTCCGCTGCGGCCATCGGGCTGGGCGAAATCAGCGTACGCTCATTCCTCGGGCAGCCCCTGCACGCCACCGTTCCCCTCCTCGACGTCCCGGCGGCCGCAGCCGCAGACTGCTTCAGCCTCGACGCCAGCGTGGGCGGCATCGCACCGCCGCCGCGCGCGCAACTGAGCATCGAGCAGTCCGGCGGGCAGGCCGTGCTGCACATACGCACCCGCCAGGCAATCAACGATCCCATTGCGCAGTTTGTTCTGGTTTCCGACTGCGAAGCCCGTTTGCAGCGCGATTATGTCGTTTTGCTCGACCCGCCCGCGGCGGTCGCCTCCCCCCTCGGCCACGATGCGGCGGCCATGACGGCCGCGGCCGTCGCAGCGCCGCCTGCCGCGGCCCCGGCGCCACGCCCCGCGCGCGCGCAACGCCGGGTTCAGCGCGCCCCCGCTGTCGCCGCACGGCCGCCTGCCGACGCCGCGCGCCAGCCTGCGCCGCCGCACACGCAGGCGGCAGCGGCGGCCGCCGCGCCGCGTCTGGTGCTGTCGGGAAAGCGCGAGGTTCCCCGCGCGACGGACACCGCCGCGCCGCGGCAGGCCGGCGCCGGGGCGCCGGATCAGGCGCACGCCCATTCCGCAAAACTGGACGCCGCCGAACTGTCGGACGAAAACACGGCGCTGACCCGCAAACTTGCGCACCTGGAAGCGCAGCTGGCCGCGCTGCAGCAGCGCCATGCCGAACTCGAGGCCCGCCGCGCCGCTGCCCCCGCCACGGCCGCGCCGCCGCCTCCCGAATACCCCGCGCAATGGCCGCTGTATCTGCTCGCGATCGGGCTGCTCGGCAGCGGCGGCGCGCTGGCCGCCTGGCGGCTCCGCCGTCCCCGCCGTCAGGACGCGCCTGCCGACGACGCCACCTGGATGCGCCCGGACACGGGCGCGCCGAAAACGCTGTCCGAGATGACGCTGACGCCCGCGGCCAGGCCGGAGCCCGCGCCCCAACGGATGCAGGAAATCGCGCCGCCCCCGCTTGCCGAGGGAACCGAGGTCAAGGAAGACATCCTCGACCAGGCCGAGGTATTCATGGCGCACGGCCATGGCGAGCTCGCGATTCATCTGTTGCAGGAACACCTGCGCGCGGCGCCGGGCGAATCCCCGGTGCCGTGGCTGCTGCTGCTCGACCTGCTGCACCGTGACGGCGACACCGCAGGCTATACCGCCGCCAGCGCCGAATGCCGCCGTTATTTCAACATCAACCTGACGGGGCATCCGGTTTCCCAGGACAACGAACAGGGCCAGGGCCTGGAAGCCTACCCGCATCTGCTGGAGCAGATGGTGAAGGTATGGAGCACGCCGGATATAGGCGCATTTTTCCACGACCTGATCTACGACAATCGTGGCGGCACGCGGGTCGGCTTCGAACCCGGCGCCTACCGCGACATCCTGTTGCTGCGCGAGATTTCCCAGCAGCGGCTGGCCCTCGCCGCCTGAGCCGCGCGCTTCACCAAACCGTCACCCCCGCTTCATCTGCCTGTCGCACGCCGGGCGCATGCTGCGCGCCATGGATGCAGCCGAATTCACCTGCCAGACACTGCCGTCGCTGCGCCCGCAGCTGCGCATTGCGGTGGTGACCGAAACCTACCCGCCCGAAGTCAACGGCGTGGCGATGACGCTGGGCCGGCTGGTCGACGGCCTGCAGGTGCGCAACCACCAGATCCAGCTGATCCGGCCCCGCCAGCACGCCAGCGAACAGCCGCACCCCAGTGCCACGCTCACCGAACATTTGCAGCGCGGCATCGCGCTGCCGCGTTACGAAGGCCTGAAAATGGGGCTGCCCGCCAAGGCCGCGCTGACCCGGTTATGGACGAAACAGCGGCCGGATGTGGTGCAGATCGCCACCGAAGGCCCGCTCGGCTGGTCGGCGCTGGCCGCCGCCAGCAAATTGCGGCTGCCGGTCTCAAGCGACTTCCACACCAACTTCCACAGCTACAGCCGCCACTACGGCTTCGGGCTGCTGCGCCCTGCCATCGTCGCCTACCTGCGCAAATTCCATAACAAGGCCGCCGTCACCCTGGTGCCGACCGAGGCCATCCGCCGCGAACTGATGGCGTCGGGCTATGAAAACATCGAGGTCATCGGGCGCGGGGTGGACACCAGACTGTTTCACCCCGGCCGCCGCGACCCGGTCTTGCGCGCGCACTGGGGCCTGGCGGACGACGAAACCGCGGTGCTTTACGTGGGGCGCCTGGCTGCCGAAAAGAATCTGCCGCTGCTGTTCCGCGCCTTCGACGGCATGCGCCAGGCGCATCCCGCAGTGCGTCTGGTGCTGGTGGGCGACGGTCCGGAGCGGGCGCTCTGGCAGGCCAAACGCCCCGACGCCATTTTTTGCGGCACCCGGATCGGCGAGGCACTGGCCGCGCATTACGCATCGGGCGATGTGTTCCTGTTTCCCAGCCTGACCGAGACCTGGGGCAACGTGACGATCGAGGCGATGGCATCCGGCCTTGCGGTGGTGGCCTACGACTGCGCCGCCGCCGAGGAAGTCATCCGCCACGGCGAAAACGGCCTCAAGGCGCCGCCCGAAGACGCGGACGCATTCGTTGCCCAGGCCGTGTCGCTGACCCCGGCCGCTGCGCTGCAGCGCCGCCTGGGTGCGGCGGCCGCCGCGCGCGCCGCGCAATTGTCGTGGGACGCCATCGTCGACGGCTTCGAGCGGGTGCTGCTGCGCCTCGCCCAGCCCCAGCCCGCAGCCGACACCCCGCCGGGCTGGCCATCCGCCGCCCCCACCCCTTAGGGCGTGTTAACGCTAATTTCACGCCCTAGTCAGGAGCCCGCCATGCAGCGCCGTCTGAGTCTGGTTGCCCATCATGGCCTGAATCGGCTGGCTGCCCGCGAACATGCGTGGCTGGAACGCCTCAACGGCGTGCGCCTGCCGGACTGGGAAGTCGGCCTCATGCGGCTCGCCAGCCGCCTCGGCGACGGCGTGTTCTGGTACGGGCTGATGCTGGCGCTGCTCGTCCGGCATGGCGGGGACGCGCTGCCGGCCGTGCTGCACATGATCGTTGCCGGCCTCGCCGGCACGCTGCTCTACAAATGGCTGAAAGG
This sequence comes from Thiobacillus sp., assembly GCF_024708915.1. The sequence continues at coordinate 102 of NZ_JANJXQ010000129.1, read as the reverse complement.
CGCCACCGAACGCCCGCGGCCGTATCAGGCCTGCCCGTCGATCTGCTGCCTGAGCGCGCCGCTCGACCGTTTCAGCTTTCCTTCCGGCCACACCCTGCACGC
>NZ_JANJXQ010000112.1 GCF_024708915.1 Thiobacillus sp. | reverse complement strand
TGGCCATGCCGAGCCGGATTCGTCTCGCCAGTTCCCATTGCTTGACCAGCGCATAGATCGCCGGGATCACGGCCAGCGTCAGCACGGTCGAGGACACCATGCCGCCGATCATGGGCGCCGCGATACGGCTCATGACTTCCGATCCGGTCCCGGTTCCCCACATAATGGGCAGCAGGCCGGCCATGATCGCGACCACCGTCATCATCTTGGGACGGACGCGTTCCACTGCGCCTTCCATCACCGCCGCGTACAAATCGGCCGCGTCAGCGGGACGGTTTTCCACGCGGCACCGGGCCTGCGCCGATGCCCAGGCGTGATCCAGGTAGATCAGCATCACCACGCCGGTCTCGGCAGCGACGCCGGCCAGCGCGATAAAGCCCACTGCGACCGCGACCGACAGGTTGTAATCCAGGGCCCACATCAGCCAGATGCCGCCGACCAGAGCGAAGGGCACCGAGAGCATGACGATCAGCGTTTCGGTCAGCCGCCGGAAGTTGAGATAGAGCAGAACGAAAATGAGCAGCAGCGTCAGCGGAATGACGATCTTCATCTTGTCGATGGCACGCTCCATGTATTCGAACTGGCCGCTCCAGGTGATGTAATAGCCGGGCGGAAACTTCACCTGCTCGCTGACCGCCTTGCGTGCCTCGGCCACGTAGGAGCCGATGTCGCGGTCGCGGATGTCGACGAAGATATACGCCGACAGCAACGCGTTCTCGGTGCGGATGCCCGGCGTGCCCTTGGCGATTTTTATTTGCGCCACCTGGCCGAGGGGAATCATCGCCCCGTCCAGGGTGGGTACCAGCACCTCCCGTGCGATCTGCTGCGGGTTGGACCGCAACTCGCGCGGATAGCGCACCTGTACGCCGAAGCGCTCCCGCCCCTCCACCGTGGTCGTCACCACCTCGCCCCCCAGTGCGGTGCCGATCACCTCCTGCAGATCGCCGACCGCGAGGCCGTAGCGGGCCAGTTGCTCGCGGTCCGGCTCGATGTTGAGGTAGTAGCCGCCGGTGATGCGTTCGGCGTAGGCCGAAGTCGTGCCGGGAACGCTCTTCACCACGGCCTCGATTTGCCGGGCCAGCTTTTCCATCCCGTCCAGATCGCGGCCGAAGACCTTGATCCCGATGGGCGTGCGGATGCCGGTGGAAAGCATGTCGATGCGTGCCTGGATGGGCATGGTCCACGCGTTCGACACCCCGGGAAACTGCAGGGCACGGTCCAGTTCGGCGATCAGCCTGTCCGTCGTCATGCCGGGCCGCCATTCAGATTCGGGCCGCAGGTTGATCAGCGTCTCGAACATCTCGAGTGGCGCCGGGTCGGTCGCGGTGTTGGCCCGCCCGGCCTTGCCGTAGACCGAGGCGACTTCGGGAAAACTCTTGATGATCCGGTCCTGGGTCTGCAGCAGTTCGGCCGCCTTGGTGATCGACATGCCGGGCAGCGAAGACGGCATGTAAAGCAGCGTGCCCTCGTTGAGCGTCGGCATGAATTCGCTGCCGAGCCACGACGCCGGATAAACCGAAACGGCCAGGATCACCAGCGCGGCGAGGATGGTCGTCTTCTTCCAGCGCATGACCCGGGCGATGACGGGGCGGTAGATCCAGATGAGAAAGCGGTTCACCGGGTTTTTCGCCTCCGCCACGATCCGGCCACGAATGAACAGCAGCATCAGCGCCGGAACCAGCGTCACCGACAGCAGCGCTGCGCCGGCCATGGCGAAGGTCTTGGTGTAGGCGAGCGGGGCGAACAGCCGGCCCTCCTGCGCCTCCAGCGTGAACACCGGCAGGAAGGACACGGTGATGATGAGCAGCGAGAAGAACAGGGCCGGCCCCACCTCCTTGCACGCCGCGATCATCGCTTCGGCGCGCGACTCGCCTTCTTTCAGCCGCTCTAGGTGCTTGTGGGCGTTCTCGATCATCACGATGGTGGCGTCTATCATCGCGCCGATGGCAATCGCAATGCCGCCCAGGCTCATCAGGTTGGAATTCATGCCGAGCAGACGCATGGTGATGAATGCGATCAGCACTCCCACCGGCAGCATCAGGATGGCGACCAGTGCCGAGCGCACATGCAGCAGGAAGATCACGCACACCAGCGCGACGATCAGGCTTTCCTCGATCAGCGTGGTTTTGAGGGTCTCGACCGCACGCAGGATGAGGTCGGAACGGTCGTAGACCGGCTCGATCGTCACCCCTTGCGGCAGGCCGGCGGAAATCTCGGCGAGCTTGGCCTTGAGATTGCCGATGACCTCCAGTGCGTTGGCGCCGTAACGCGCCATCGCGATGCCGGACACCACCTCGCCCTCGCCGTTGAGCTCGGCGAGGCCGCGCCGCTCGTCCGGCGCCAGCTCGACCCGGGCAATGTCGCGAACCAGCACCGGCGTCCCCGCCTCGCTCTTCACCACCAGCATCTCAAGGTCGTCCTTGCCGCGCAGATAGCCCTTGCCGCGCACCATGTACTCGGTTTCGGCCATTTCGACGACGCGCCCGCCGACATCGCGGTTGGAATCGCGGATGACCTGCGAAACCGTGCGCAGTGGAATCCCGTAGGCGCGCAGCTTCACCGGGTCGACGGTCACCTGGTAGGTCTGGACGAAGCCGCCGACGGAGGCGACCTCGGCCACACCCTGCGCCTTGGTCAGCTGGTAGCGCACGTACCAGTCCTGGATCGCACGCAGTTCGGCCAGCGTCCGATCCTTCGCCAGCACGACGTACTGATAGACCCAGCCCACGCCTGTGGCATCCGGCCCCAGCGTCGGCGTCACCCCTTTCGGCAGGCGGCTGGAGGCGAAGTTGAGGTACTCCAGCACCCGCGAACGGGCCCAGTAGATGTCGGTGCCGTCCTCGAAGATCACATAGACGAAAGATGCGCCGAAGAAGGAAAACCCGCGCACCACCCTGGACCGCGGCACCGCGAGCATGGACGTGGTGAGCGGATAGGTGACCTGGTCTTCCACCACCTGCGGCGCCTGGCCCGGATATTCGGTGTAGATGATGACCTGCATGTCCGAGAGATCGGGCAGCGCGTCGAGCGGCGTCTTCGCGATGGCGTAGATGCCACCGATGACGGCGAACAGGGTGGCGAGCAGGACGAGGAAGCGATTCCGGCCCGACCACTCGATGATGCTGGCCAGCATGGCGTCCCCCGTCAGCGACCGGCGCGAGGGCTGGAACGCGCAGCCGGGGCGCCCATCGGCCTGATGCCGGTGATCACCCATTCCCCGGGCTGCCGTTCGACGAACTCGAACGCCACCGCTGTTCCGGGATGGATGCCCTTGAGCAGGGATTCATTCGCGACCGTGAATTCCATGGTCATGGCGGGCCATTGCAGCGATTTCACCGGGCCGTGATTGATGCTTATCCCACCGGTCCTGGAATCCACGCCGTCCACCGTTCCTTCGGCCCGGTGCCTCGCCCCTGGCGACGCACTCTCGGGCGCGCCGCCCGGTGCGGCCTGGCCCCCCATGCTCCCGATCGCCGTGTTGAGGTTACTTTCGGCGTCGATCAGGAAGTTGGCCGCGACCACGATCTGCTCGCCTTCGCCGATTCCGTCCAGCACCTCCACGTAGCGGCCGCCGCGCCCGCCGAGCCTGACTTCGCGTGGCTCGAAGCGGCCGGCCTCAAGCTGCACCAGTACGATGCGGCGGGTGCCGCTGTCGATGACCGCCGATTCGGGGATGGCCAGCACCGGCTTTCCATCGCCGACCGGCAACTCCACCTGGGCGAACATCGCCGGCTTCAGCAGCATGCCGGGATTGGCGAGTTCGAGCCGAACCGGAACCGTGCGCGTCTCGGACGTCAGCGTCGGGTAGACGTACGTGACCCTGCCCTCGAACACCCTGTCCGGGTAGGCGCTGATCGAAATACGGGCCCTGGTGCCGGCCCTGACGAGCCCGATGTCCTGCTCGAACACGTCCGCCACGACCCAGACCGAAGACAGGTCGGTCACCTGATACAGCGTCTCGCCGGGCATGAAGCGCATGCCCTGAACGGCTTTCTTCTCCGTTACGATGCCGGATACCGGCGAGCGGAAGGTGAGCGACCGTTTCACCTCACCCGTCTTTGTCAATGCCTTCACCTGCGCATCGGGAATATCCCAGTTCCTCAGCCGCGCCAGGCTCGATTCGGCGAGTTGCTGCATGGCGTTCCGCGTCTCGCCGTCGGCATACTGCATGGCCTGCGCCCCCTCGGCGGCGAGCGCGAATTCGCGCTGGGCCGAAACCAGCTCGGGGCTGTAGACCTCGAACAGCGGCTGCCCCCTGGCGACCCGTTGCCCGGTGACATTGACGTGCAGGCGCTCGATGTAGCCTTCGAATTTGGGGGCGACCGCGACGATGCGCCGTTCGTCCGGTTCGATGCGGCCGGCGGCGCGCACGATCCGGTCCAGCGTCCGCAGGGCGGCCGCCTCGGTCTTCACGCCCAGTTTCTGCACCTTGTCCGGGCTGATCCTGACCTGCGCGGCATCGCCGTTGCCCTGCTCATCGCCTTCATAGACCGGGATGTAGTCCATCCCCATCGGGTCCTTCTTGGGAACCGGCGAAGTATCGGGGAGCCCCATCGGGTTGCGGTAATAGAGGAGTTGGCGTGGCTTCTGCGCGCCTTCCAGCACTGGCGAATGGATAGCCGAACCAGCGGCCGGAACCCCGGTTCGCGCCCCCAGCCAGTAGCCGCCGCCCGCCAGTCCCGCAGCAAGCGCCAGCCCCGTCGCCCCAATCACGCCCCGCTTCATAGATCGTCCCCCAGCAGTCGCTCGATTTCCGCCAGCCGTACCTGGATCTCGACCTGGACCTTGAGCTGGCCCAGCCTTGCCTGCAGGGTCTGGCGCTGCGCGTCCAGTAGCGTGGCGAAATCGAGACGGCCGTTTTCGTAGCCTGCCAGCGCGGCCCGGAAGGTAAGCCCGGCCTGCGGCAGCAGGCTGCTGGCGATCAGCGTGTCGGTGCGGCGCGCCGCCTCGATAGCGGCGAGATGCCCGGCGAGCTCGGCGAGAATCTGGTTGGAAGCCGCTTCCGCGCGCGCCCTGGCGGCGCGCAGCAGGGATTCCGATTCGCGCTCCCGGGCGCGGCGTGAGGTTTGCTGCAAGGGCAGGTTGAGTTCGAGCATCAGCTCCCATTCCCTCACCGCGCTCTGATACTGGATGGGAGACACGCCCAGATTGAAATCCGGGTAGCGGTTCCGGTAGGCGAGGTCACGGCTTGCTTCAGCCGACCGGATGCGCGCCGCCTCGGTAAACAATTGCGGATTGCGGGCGCGGACGCGTGCCTCGAGTGCGGAATGATCGAGCTTCGCCGCGATGGGCACAGGCCGCAACACTCCCGGCTCGTCCAGCGGCGCGCCGGCAGGGCGGGCAAGCAAGGCATTCATGCGAACCTGAAGCTGGCGGCGTTCGTTCTCGAGGGAGATCAGTTCGGTCTTCATGCCGGTCTGCTCGACCTGGGCCCGGATGGCGTCCTGCTGGGCCGACAGGCCGCCGGCGTAGCGCACCTGGGCGATCTTTTCCAGACGCGACAGGAGATCGAGGACTTCACGCGTAACCCGCTCGTTGTGGTGCACGTAGTACAGCTGGGCATAGGCCGCTTTGATGCGGGCCGAGAGTTCCGCCCAGTTCCCCATGGCCTGCCCCCTGACGCCCTCGGCATCGAGTTCCGCCACCTGCCGTTTCAGCGCACGCTTGCCGAACCAGGGGACATCCTGCGTCAGCAGATAGCGGGTGCTGCCCACATTGCCCGGAGACAGGCTCGGGCTTTGTTCGCCGAATCGGGTGATGTCCCGCAGCTCGATGCGGAATTTCGGGTCGGGCAAGGCCGATGACGATGCCACGCGTTCGCCCGCGGCGTCCGCTTCCAGGCGCATTGCCGCGTATTCAGGATTGTGTTCCCGGGCGTACGCGAGGAGCGAATCGACGCTTCCCCCCGGCAGCGGGAGTTCCTGTGCCCAGGTCGGCAAAGCCAGGATTGAGGCCACAATGGCCCACAGGCGCCGCCGCGCGCCAGACGTTCTTCTCATGTGCCCCCCGCAACTACGCGACCGGCGTGCCCATCCGCTCCGGTGGATTCCTGCCTGTTGAATTTCAGCGGCGGAATGGACGGCCACCCGCTGCGCCATTCCTCATTTGGCCGGTGTTGCGGTGGGTGGCGGCGGCATGCCTTTCTGCATCATCATCTGCATCATGTCCATGCGCTTTTCCATCATCTCCATGCGCCGGTTCATCATGTCGCCGTTGCCGGACATGCCCTGACCGCCCATCATGCCCATGCCGCCCCCCATCATGCCCATGCTGCCCGGCGCCTGACCGGCCATCGGGCAGCCAGCCTCCATGTTCTTCATCACGGCATCCATCTGGTTCATCTGCGTTTCCATCATCCGCATGCGCTGGGCGGGGTCGCGCGTACGGCGCATTTCCTGCATGCGCTCGCGCAGCGCCCGCATGTCGGCGGCTGTCGCCGGCTTGGCCTGGGCCGCTGCAGACGCCGCCGCCGGAGCCTGCTCCGGATGATGGCTACTCTCGGCGCGCGCGGCGGCGGACAGCACCATAGCGGCGGCCAGGGAAAACATCAGGGTGGTACGTTGCATTGCCTGCATGAATCGCTCCTCGAAGTTGGGTTATTGAACGATCTCGAGCCGGGTCACGGCGAGCACACCGTTCACCCTTTCAGCCTGGAACCGTATGGTGTCGCCGGGCTTGACCTGATCGAGCCAGCCGGCATCCTGCACGCGGAAAACCATGGTCATGCCCGGCATGTCGAGGTTTTCCAGCGGACCGTGTTTGATCGTGAGCTTGTTCTGCGCCTTGTCGATTTTCTTCACCACCCCCTCGGACAGGGCAACCGTCTGCGCTGCCGTTTTCACGTACGTCGCATGCTGGGTATCGGCCCAGGCCGGCAGGCCCAGGCCAAGGCCCATGAGCAAGGCGGTCAGGGTGAGGTTCTTTCTCATGCATACTCCTTTCGGCATCGGATTCAGGGCCCAGCGACGGCGTCGCAGGGAAATCCTGCTGATGAATGACGCCAGTATGGAAGGCGCTTCATCACGGCAAGCTGACGGATGGGTTACATTCGTGTCATCTTGGCTGGCGCCCGGCACCGCATGCAGCGCCGGCGGGACGAGGCTGATGCTTTTGCCCGTTATTTGGAGACAGGACACCCGCATGAACGAAAACCGCACCGGACCCGCCGAGCTCTGCTTCGGTTGCGTCTACTTTCCGCCGAATCTGCCGCCCCAGGCCTACGCGCAGGACGACTGGGCGATGCTGCAGGCACGGTCCTGTTCGTTTGAGCATCACCCCGGCGGCGACGCGTGTCTGGCCACGCGGAAAACCAGCTGCAGCGTGGTTGACCTCGCCGCCATGAAGCGCGGCATGAATTGAACCCATCGAGGCCGGCGGTCTGCAACACCCGGCGGCATGTTCGCGCAGGCGCCCAGGACATCAGGGCCGCACGGTAATCCGTCCCACCATCCCTGCCTCATAGTGGCCCGGTATCAGGCAGGCAAAGCTGAACTCCCCGGCCCGGTTGAAACGCCAGACGATCTCTGTGCTCTCGCTCTTTGCGACATGCGCCATGTAGGGCTCACCATGCTCCATGTCGGGAAACCTGCGCATCAGCGCTGCGTGTTCTTCCAGCGATGTCTTTGTCCCGATGACCATTTCATGCAGCATCCTGCCTTCGTTCCGCAGCACAAACCGGACGGTCTCACCCTGCTTGACCGGGATGTCGTCCGGCGCGAAACGCATGGTGTCACTCATGACGATGGACACAGTGCGCACCGTGGGGCCGGCATATCCGGCGATGCCCCACGGTGTCTGTTCCTGCGGCGACGTGGCGGTCCCCTGATGCTTTGCATCACCATGGGCCTGGGTAACGCTGCTTGTCACAGCCAATGCGAATGTCGCGAGCAGCATGCCGGGTTTCATTCTGGATTCCTCGAATGATGGTTGAGTGGGGGCACCGCAGCGCAGAGATTTGCAAGCGGTGGCGCCCTTGGCATCCTGTGCGCCCAAGGCAGACATGAAGCTGACCCGCACATTACAAACCCGTAATCCGCGCCATCCGTGGCGATTTGTGTGGCAGGATGAGCCGCTCGATCTGCCGCCATATACATGAAGATCCTGATCGTCGAAGACGAGCCCAAGACGGGCGCTTACCTGAAACAGGGCCTGACCGAGGCCGGATTCGTCGCGGACCTCGCCCGCGAGGGCTGGGAAGGCCTTGAGCTCGCCAAGGAAGCGCACTACGACCTGATCATCCTCGACGTGATGCTTCCCGGGCTCAATGGCTGGCAGGTGCTCGAAGGCCTGCGCCGCGCCGGCGTCGAAGTGCCGGTGCTGTTCCTGACCGCACGCGACCAGGTCGAAGACCGGGTCAAGGGGCTGGAACTGGGGGCCGACGACTATCTGGTGAAGCCCTTCGCCTTCGCGGAACTGCTGGCCAGGGTGCGGACTCTGGTGCGCCGCGGACATGCCGGTCTGGACGCCGCCGTCCTCCGAGTGGCCGACCTCGAACTCGATCTGTTGCGGCGCCGCGCCACGCGCTCCGGCCGCCGGATCGACCTGACCGCCAAGGAATTTTCCCTGCTGGAGCTGTTTCTCCGCCGCCAGGGCGAAGTGCTGCCGCGCAGTCTGATCGCCTCCCAGGTCTGGGATATGAACTTCGACTCGGATACCAATGTGATCGACGTGGCGGTACGCCGGCTGCGGCTCAAGATCGACGACGGCTTCGAGTCCAAACTCATCCACACCGTGCGAGGCATGGGCTATGTGCTGGAAAACGGCCTGGAGGATCGGGCCTGATGAAGGCCCTGTCGCTGACCACCCGGATCAGCCTGCTCTTCGCAGTCGCCGCATCGCTGGTCCTGCTCGCAACGGCCTATGTCCTGACGCAGGCGGTGGAAGCGCACTTCGAGGAGGAGGATCGCCACGAGCTGAATGGCAAGCTTGATCTCATCCAGAATCTGTTCCGGCATGCCTCCAGCCAGGGGGAACTGGATCGCCTGCCGCAGCAGCTGGACGACGCCCTGGTCGGGCATCATGGACTCGCCGTCGTCGTAACGGATCAGGCAGGAAACATCTGGTTCGCGACTTCGGGGGCTGATTTCCCGCACAGGCTGTTGCAAACCTGCCAGACCCGGCCGGCAGCATGCGCCGAAGGAAGCTTGCACCAATGGCAGGAAAACGGCGTGAGCAACCGGGGAATCGCCGCATCGATCACGGCGGGCGACGGCACGCCGTACATCGTGGCGCTGGTACAGGACATCCAGCACCATGAGCTTTTCATGGACACATTCCGCTCGGTCCTGGGTATAGCCATCGCGCTGGCAGCCCTGGCCACCGCCAGCCTCGGCTGGGCCGTGACCCGATGGGGTCTCTCGCCGCTGCGCAAGGTCACCGACACGGTGGCGGGCATCTCCGCCGAACGTCTGGGCGCGCGCCTGCCGTCTGCGGGCCTGCCGGCCGAACTCATGCCGCTTGCCGCCGCCTTCAACGCCATGCTGGTCCGCCTCGATGACGCCTTTCGCCGGCTTTCGGAGTTTTCCTCCAACATCGCGCACGAATTACGCACGCCCATCTCCAACCTCATGAC
>NZ_JANJXQ010000105.1 GCF_024708915.1 Thiobacillus sp. | reverse complement strand
CGTCACGAGACGATCGTACTGAATACCCATTTCAACCAGCTGCCCCAGACCGGAAATTCGGTAGCCGGGCGCCAGCACGTCGTCGGTAATGCCCCGACGCTGCGCAGCGGCAACACACACGACCAGATCGACGCCATGGTCGGCGGCCAGCTTGGACCAGCGCGCCGAGACATTGCGATCATCCTGCGGCGGCGTTGCCAGGCGGGTGGAATTGTTCACGCCATCGTGGTAGAAAAAAATCCGCGGTACTTTGTGACCCTTCTCGATCGCCGTACGGGCGAAGAGATAAGCGGAATCACTGGCCTGATGGGTGTAAGGCCCTTCGTTTACAAGAATACCGAATTCCATTTGTCTATCTCAAACTCCGAAAAATCCAGCCATTTATTATCAGCGCCGCCGCAATCAAGCCGCGGCGGCCGCCGACGGTTCCCGAAAGCTCAGAAGCGGATGTGCGCAGAAGCGTTCAGGTTGGCACGGCTGCCGCGCCAGTTATCGATGTGATACTTGGTGAATGGCAGACCCGTCTTCTCGAAGAACGCAGGCCAGCCGATACGGTCGATCCAGTCGTTCATGCGCTCCCAGGGCTTGCCGTCAGCCTTGTAGGTCGCCAGGATTTTCTTGACCACTTCGGCCACTTCCGGCCAGCGCGGCGCATGGTTCGGCAGACCGGACGCAACCAGCTTGTGGAAGGTCGGCTTGGAACGAGCGTTCGAGTTCTTGCCACCCACCCAGATCGCAATCTTGGAATGCTCGGGATCGTTGATCTGCATCGGCGGGCAGGGCGGGAAGCAGGCGCCGCAGCAAATGCACTTCTTCTCGTCGACTTCCAGCGAAGGCTTGCCGTTCACCAGGGCGGGACGGATCGCCGCCACGGGGCAGCGGGCCACGACGGACGGACGCTCGCACACGTTGGCGACCAGATCATGGTTGATCTTCGGCGGCTTGGTGTGCTGAACGATGATGGCGATGTCGGCCTGGCCGCCGCAGTTGATTTCGCAGCAGGAGGTCGACAGCTTGACGCGGTTGGGCATCTCGCACTTGACGAAATCGTCGTACAACTCGTCCATCAGCGCCTTGACTACGCCGGAGGCGTCGGTACCGGGAATGTCGCAGTGCAGGAAACCCTGGGTGTGGGCGATCATCGACACCGAGTTGGCGGTGCCACCGATGGGGTAGCCCTTGTCGTTCAGCGCCTTGATCAGCGGCTCGACCTTGGAACCGTCGGCCACCATGTATTCAATATTGGAACGCGCGGTGAAACGCACGAAACCGTCTGCGTACTGGTCGGCAATGTCGGCCAACTCACGAACAGTATAGTGATCCAGCTGACGCGCCGTACCGGCCTTGACCGTCCAGATCTCGTCGCCGGAATCGGCGCGATGATAGAGGACGCCCGGCTTCGGATGGCTGTGGAAAGCCCATTTGCCATAGTTCTTCACCATCACGGGGTGCATGTAGGGCATCGGATCCGGTGCACCGGACTCGATAGGCGGACGCAATTCTGCCATGTTTTTTCTCCAACTGATTTCAATGCACGAGCCCCGGTTCGCACCAAGGCCCGCGGTAAACGAAACTTAAGCTGCCGACGACTGCTTGTACTCGTTCCACTTCTCGACTTGCTCGTCCCAGTCGTCGGAACGGAAGTAGGGGTTGGAACGCGGCGCGCTGATCATGTTGGGATCGACCGGGATATCCATGCCTTCAAGGAAGTTGGCCAGGCCGATACGCTCGATCATTTCGCCGGTGCGCTCATGCTCCAGCGCATTTTCCGCGAAGAAGTCGATGATGTTGCGCGACAGTTCGTTCAGTTTCTCGAAATCCTCGTCGGACTCGAGCTTCATGAACGGGATCACCACGGTACCCATGGTTGCACCAATTTTCAGCACGCCCTTGCCGCCAACCAGGATGGTGACACCCTTGTCCACGCCGGTCCGCAGACCACCGGGGATGACGTTCAGGCAGTGCATGCAACGCACGCAGTTCTTGTTGTCGATGCACAGGGTGTTGCCATCGCCCAGATTGGCAGCGGAGACATGCTCGCTGGCCTTGAACTTATCGCTGGACACCAGGGTGATGGCCTTGGTCGGACACTTGCCGATCACGTCATTGACGAGATCGTTCATGCCATGCGCCTTGAAGTAGTCCTGAACCAGGGCTTCGTTGACACGGATGTTGTCGCGCCAGGTGCCGATGGTCGCCATGTCGGAACGCTGGATGGCGTTGACGCAGTCGTTTCCGCAACCGGAGAACTTGAACTTGAACTTGTAGGGCAAGGACGGGCGGTGCATGTCATCGATGTTGTTGTTGATGACGGTGCGCAGCGCCTTGGCTTCATCGAAGCAGGAATGCTCGCAGCGTGCCGCGCCAACACAGGACATCGAGGTACGCAGCGCGGGACCGGCGCCGCCGAGATCGAAGCCCATTTCGTTGAATTCGTCGAAGGCCTTTTGCACGTCGGCCGTCCTGACACCCTGGAGCATGATGTCGCCGGACTGGCCGTGCAGCCCGATCAGACCCGAGCCGCCGGTAGCCGACCAGGCGTCGCACATCTTGCGCAGCAGATCGGAGGTGTAGTGCATGCCGGGGGGCGGCTGGATGCGCAGGGTGTGGAATTCGGCTGCCTCAGGGAACAGCGGCTGATGGTTTTCATCCTTCAGCTCGGTAAAACGGGGAATCACGCCGCCGCCGTAGCCGAACACGCCAACCGTACCGCCCTTCCAGTAGCCCTTCATGTGCTGGTAGGACGTTTCCAACTGACCCATCAGGTCAACCATCATGTCGTTGTCGTTGGCCAAACGCTTCAGGCCGGTCACGAAACTGGGCCACGGGCCTTTCTCGAGCTCGTCCAGATTGGGCGTATCAATCATCTTCTTTGCCATAGTTTTCTCTCCTAGAACATTTCGAAATGCCCGCTTAAGCCGACAGCTCAACGGTGTCCCGCCATCCTATTGAGTTGACAGCCTTATCACCATCATTCTCATGGGTAAACCGGTTACTCCATCGCGGTAGGCCGCAACCTACCCAAAAGGAGTAGATCGTTTTCCCCAATGCGGGAATGCCCCACCCAGGCAAAGAGTGAGACATTACGTGCCCGCTACTGGAATCGATTAGAGTATTAAAATATTGTTGCAAACGCAAGCCCACGTATGGAGAAGGGTTGAAAGCCTGCCCCTCTCCCCAATCTATTTAAAATTCGGTTGCATTGCCCGACAACGTAACCCTATCCATAAACTGTAGCCACACGGATTGAGATTCCATGCCTGAGATTACGCCCCTGGATAAATTGCGGCTGCCATTTGGCGGCCAGGAAATCGAGTTTCAGCACCTGACGCACGAAGCGGGCGGTGTGCCGTTCCTGCGCATCCGTATCCGCGAGAACAAGCGTTTCACCATATTCGACGTCGATCCGGCCAGCGCGCAGAAATGGGGCGAGCTGATGCAGGCCTGGGCCAGGGACCATGCGGGAAACGCGCCATGAACTGGGCGGGCTGGCCTGAAAACAAACCCGAGGAGTATGTGCCGCGCATGACCGACCTGCAGTTCGATCTGGTCGGCACCACCATCCCGGCCGAGAATGCGCAATTGCTGTCCGTCGCGCTGCAAGCGCTGGTGCCGTGGCTGGGTGAAGAGCCGGGGGTCGGCATTCAGCATCTGAAAGGCGCGGAAACCAACAGCGGCGACGCCACGCTCAACATCAACCGGCGCACCAAACTGTTCCTGCGCGTGCCCAAGGCACGGGTGGACGCCATGCAGCGGCTGGTCGGCCAGACGCTCGACCTGGCCGGCCACGCCTTGCAGATCGGCAGCTTCAAGACGCGCGAATTCAGCCCGTTCGCCAACATCTATGCGCACTTTGTTGACACGGGCAGCGCGGGTGAAGAACAATTCGTGCAGGATGTGATGCGCGAACTGGACGGCCGCTTCCAGTTGCGTTGCGGTTTCATCTGCGGCAAGCAGCAAACCCTGCAAAGCACGTCAGGACCGCTGTATGGCTACAGCCTGATGCTGCACGACGTCCCCCCGCACAAGTCCCTGCAACTGCAGGACGAAGGCCTGGGACGCAACCGCTTGTTAGGCTGCGGGATATTCATCCCGCATAAATCCATCGCGTCGGTCATTCCGGCGATTCTTTAGCACCCAACCCGAAAGGAGAAAACATGTCTTATGTTGTAAACGGCGAAGAGCTCGAAACCGGCGACGAGGACTTCCTGCTGGAAGCCAACTTCAGCGACGACGTCCCCCCGGTCATCGCCGCGGCTGAAAAAATCACGCTGACCGACGAGCACTGGACGGTCATCAACTACCTGCGCGACAAATATAAGGAAGACGGTCAAACACCGAACTTCCGCAACATGCTGGCGGAAATAGAAGATATG
>NZ_JANJXQ010000074.1 GCF_024708915.1 Thiobacillus sp. | reverse complement strand
AGTCAAGAGATTCCGCGCAAGGTCGGCGCGAGCCAGGGCCTGCAGTGGGTGGTCGAGGGGTTTCGCCTGTATCGGCGGAACCCGCTGCTGCTGTCCGCCGCGTTCGGCGTGCTGTTCGGCGTGGTGATGGCGCTCGGCCTGATTCCGCTGGTGGGCAGCTCGCTCTCCGAACTCGCCTCGCCGCTGATGGTGGCCGGCTTCATGGCGGCCTACCGCGCGCTCGACAGTGGCCAGGAGCTCGAATTGCCGCACTTTCTCGCGGGCGTGAAGGGGCCGGCGATTCCCCTCATGACGGTCGGCGCCGTGCAGCTGCTCGGCACGCTGGTGATCGGCCAGGTGATGGTCGGCATGGGCTTCGATCCGCAGGCCTTCATGAAGGCGGCGCAATCGCAAAAGGATCCGGCGGAAATGCAGGCAACCCTGAATCAGGTGATGCCGGCGATGCTCACCGGGCTGCTGCTGTTCATTCCGCTGATCATGGCGACCTGGTTCGCGCCCGCGCTGATCCTGTTCGGCGGCGCCCGCCCGGCCGCCGCGCTGGGGGTGAGCCTCAAGGCGGTCGCCAAGAACTGGGCAGCTTGGTTGGTCACTATTTTTACGCTAGCCCTATTGTTGTTCTTTGCCGCGCTGGTGCCGCTGATGCTCGGCCTGCTGGTTGCGATGCCGGTGCTGTTCGGTGCGCAGTACGCGTCGTATCAGGCGATTTTCGCGGTGTGGGCCGATGAATCCGAACCGGCTCAGGCCGGCGACAGCTTGGCGTAAGCCAGCGCCAGCCACTTGGTGCCGGCGTCGCGGAATTTCACCTGGACGCGTGCGTCGCTGCCGCGCCCCTCGAAGTCGATGATGATGCCGGTGCCGAACTTGGCGTGGGCGACGCTCTGCCCGACCTTGAAGCCGGTGTCGGCACCGGCCTGCGGGCTGCGCGCCGCCGGTGCGCCGAGCTTGCCTGACGTGTAGGCCGGCTCGCTGCGACGGTTGAGGTGCAGCAGCACCTGCTCCGGCAGTTCGGCGAGGAAACGCGACGGGATGCCGTAGCGGATCTGGCCGTGCAGCATGCGCGACTGCGCGTGCGACAGGTAGAGGCGGCGCCGCGCGCGGGTGATCGCGACGTACATCAGTCGCCTCTCCTCTTCCAGTCCGCTTTCCTCGTGCACGCTCTGCTCGTGCGGGAACAGTCCTTCCTCCAGGCCGGTGATGAAGACGGCGTGGAATTCCAGCCCCTTGGCGGCATGCACCGTCATCAGCTGCAGCGCGTCGAGGCCGGCGCCGGCCTGGTGCTCGCCGGCCTCGAGCGCGGCATGGGCGAGAAAACGATCCAGCTCGGACTGGGGCGTTTCGGTGGAGACTGACGCCTCAGGCGTCACGTCGGAGCCAAAGCGGCCGAGATCGGACCGGCTTGCGTCGGGGGCCGATCCCTCGGGTGCGGCGCCGGAACCCAATGCATCCACGGAACCCGATTCTTCAGCGAACAGCGCCGCCGCATTGACGAGCTCGTTGAGGTTTTCCAGCCGGTCGGCGCCATCCTTGTCGGCGCTGTAGTAATCCGCGAGACCGCTGGTCTCGACGACGTGGTCGATCGTCTCCGCGAGCGTGAGGCCGGCGATGGCGGCCTTCATCTCCTCGACCCGTTTCGCGAAGCCGGCGACCTTGCCACCGCTCGTACAGGCGGCCTGCCATAGGCTGCTGCCCGACCGCGCCGCGTTGTCGGCGAGCTGCTCGAGGGTGCGCGCACCGATGCCGCGCGCGGGGAAGTTGACCACGCGCAGGAAGGCGCCGTCGTCCTCGGGATGGGTCAAGAGGCGCAGGTAGGCGAGCGCGTGCTTGATCTCCTGGCGCTCGAAGAAGCGCAGGCCGCCGTACACCCGGTACGGCACACCGGCCGAGAACAGCGCGTGCTCGAGCACCCGCGACTGCGCGTTGGAGCGGTACAAGAGCGCCATGTCGGACAGCGCCACGCCCTCGCGGTTGAGCGCGCGCACCTCGTCGACGACGAAGCTCGCCTCGTCCTGGTCGGAATAGGCTTCGAACACGCGGATCGGCTCGCCGTCGCCCTTCGCCGTCCACAGGTTCTTGCCGAGGCGGTGCGCGTTCTGCGCGATCAGCGTGTTGGCGGCGGTGAGGATGTGGCCGTGACTGCGGTAGTTCTGCTCCAGCTTGATCACGTTGCCGTGCGCGAACTCGCGCTCGAACTCCGCCATGTTGGCAGTGTTGGCGCCGCGGAAGGCGTAGATCGACTGGTCGTCGTCGCCGACCGCGAACAGCGCGGTGTGCGGCCCGGCGAACAGCTTCAGCCAGCGGTACTGCAAGGTGTTGGTGTCCTGGAACTCGTCGATCAGGATGTGCTTGAAGCGGTCGCGGTAATGCTCGCGCAGCGGCTCGTTGCGATACAGCAGTTCGTAGGAACGCAGCAGCAGCTCGGGGAAGTCCGCCACCCCTTCGCGCTGACACTGCGCATCGTAGGCCTCGTACAGTTCGGCCAGCCGCATCGAGTATTCGTCGTGGGCCTCGGCGTCGCGCGCGCGCCGGCCGGCTTCCTTGTGGCCATTGATGAACCACTGCACCTTCTTCGGCTCGTATTTCTCGGTGTCGACGTTCATCGCCTTCATCAGCCGCTTGATTGCAGACAGTTGATCCGAGCTGTCGAGGATCTGGAACGACTGCGGCAGGCCGGCTTCGCGGTAATGGATCCGCAACAGCCGGTTGGCCAGGCCATGAAAGGTGCCGACCCACATGCCGCGCGTGTTGATCGGCAGCATCGCCGAAATCCGCGTCAGCATTTCCTTCGCCGCCTTGTTGGTGAAAGTCACCGCCAGCACCCCGTGCGGCGACACCTGGCCGCTCTGGATCAGCCACACCATGCGGGTGGTCAGCACGCGCGTCTTGCCAGAGCCGGCGCCCGCCAGAATCAGCGCGGACTCGTGCGGCAACGTCACCGCAGCGCGCTGTTCGGGGTTGAGGTTTTCCAGCAGAGAGGCAGACATACGGGGGTAAAATCGGGCGGTCAATGACGAATTATAAAGGCCCCACCATGGTGAAAATCCTGTTTTTCGGCGACCTCGTCGAAACCCTCGGCATGGCCTCCGACGAAATCGTCCTGCCTGCGGATGTCACCGACGTCGAGCGGCTGCTGTTCGTGCTGTCCAGGCGCGGCGAGAGGTGGAAGAAGATGCTGCTCGGCAATCCCAAGCTCAACGTCACCATCAACAGGCAGTTCGCCGAGAAATCGTCGGCGATCAAGGATGGCGACGAGATCGCGCTGGTCGGCTTCGCGGTGGCTTAGTAGGGCCTGTTAACGCTATTTTCGCGCCTACGGCGCGGCGAGCGTTCATGCTTCCTTCATCCTGGTGTCATCTCGCTACGCGACATTGCGCGCGTCGGATACCCGCTACCCGGCGCCAGCCAACCCCCGCAACATCAGGAGAGGAAACCCATGCTCAGGCTCAGTCCCGTCGCCCTCGGCGTCAGCCTCGCACTCGCCGCCGCCGCCGTCCACGCGCAAAGCACCACCGGTCCGCAAAGCGCGCAGACCCCCTATATCGTCCCCACCGCTCCCGGCTGGGAAGTCGTCTCGCTGATCAGCGTCGGCGATTCCGCCAGGAACGTCGACTACCGCATGGTCGGCATTCCCGACGGCATGGGTGCGCTGCCGGGCAAGTTCGCCGGGAACGGTGGCTATGTCGCCGACAAGGCCTTCATGACCTTCTTTGTTAGCCACGAACTGGGCGCCACGCAAGGCATCCCGCGTGCCCACGGCGCGACCGGCGCCTTCGTGTCGCAGTGGACTCTGCACCTGGACAGTAGGCAGATCGTGCAGGGCGAGGATCTCATCACCCGGGTCATGGGCTGGGACAAGCTCAACAAGCAGTTCGTCGACGCTACCGGCGCGACCCGGTTCGGCCGCTTCTGCTCCGCCGACCTGCCCGCCAGGGCCGCCTTCTTCAACCCGGCGACCGGCCGCGGCTTTGACGGCCGCATCTACATGAAAGGTGAGGAAGCCGGCGCCGAAGGCCGCGCCTACGCCACCGTCGTCACCGGCGACGAGAAGGGCACGACCTACCCGTTGCCCTACCTCGGCCGCTTCTCATATGAGAACGCGCTCGCCCACCCGAACGCTGGCGACAAGACCCTGGTGGTCGGCCTCGACGATTCCAGTCCCGGTCAGGCCTATCTCTACGTCGGCGACAAGCAAACTTCGGGCAATCCGGTCGAGCAGGCCGGCCTCATGTACGGCAAGCTCTACGGCGTGCGCGTCAACAACGGCGGCGCCAACTACACCAACGGCCTGGTCAAACTGGAGACCGGCGCGATCAACGGCAGCTTCGAGCTGGTCGAGCTGTCCGACGTCGCCGCGCTCGACAGCGGCGCGCAGTTGCAGACCCGGTCGACGGCACGCGACGTCACCGAGTTCGCCCGCCCCGAGGATGGCCACTGGGATACCCGGAATCCCAAGGTGTTCTACTGGGTGACCACCGGCCGCACCGGTGCGACCGCCCGCCTCTACAAGTTCACCTTCGACTCGATCGCCAAGCCGACGGGCGGCACGATCGAGATGGTGCTCGATTCGGCCAGCCTCGTCGGCACCGACGGCCAGACCGCGCGTTCCTTCGACAACATGGTGGTCGACGGTGACGGCGACATCCTCATCCAGGAAGACCCGGGCGGCAGCGACTACATCGCTAAAATCTGGAAATTCAATCCGGTCACCGGCGTGGCGGTGCAGATATTCGAGAGCGACCGCAAGCGCTTCCTGCCGGGCGCGCCGGACTTCCTCACCCGCGACGAGGAAAACTCGGGCGTGATCGACGTCACCGACATCGTCGCCAACGCCACCTGGTACGAAGCGGGCCGCCGCTACTATCTCACCAACACCCAGGCGCACTACAGCAAGCCAGGCGAACGGGTGCAGGGCGGCCAGGTGCAGATGATCGTCTCGCCCAGGGTTGGCGGCGCCAGCAAAGGCAAGAAATAATCATCGCCTGCGCCCGCTGGAGGCGGATGTGAAAAAGGGCGACCCGCGGGTCGCCCTTCTCGTTGGTGAAGCCGGGTTTTACTTGCCCTTGCCGGCGATCATGTCCTGGATGATGGGGGCCAGGATCAGCTCCATGGCGAAGCCCATCTTGGCGCCCGGCACCACGAGGGTGTTGCGGCGCGACATGAAGGAATTCGGGATCATGTTCAGCAGGTAGGGAAAATCGACACCCTTGGGTTCGCGGAAGCGGATCACGATGAAGCTTTCGTCCGGCGTCGGAATGTCGCGGGTGATGAAGGGGTTGGAGGTGTCGACGGTGGACACGCGCTGGAAGTTGATGTCGGTGCGCGAGAACTGCGGGGTGATGTAGTTCACGTAGTCCGGCATGCGGCGCAGGATGGTGTCGACGATGGCCTCGGCGGAGTAGCCGCGCTGGGCGTTGTCGCGGAAGATCTTCTGGATCCATTCCAGGTTGACGATGGGCACCACGCCGATCAGCAGGTCGGTCTGTGCGGCCACGTCCACCTTGCCGTCCACCACGCCGCCGTGCAGCCCTTCGTAGAACAGCAGGTCGGTCTTGTCGCTGATGGTTTCCCACGGCGTGAACTCACCGGCCTTGTAGCTGGCGTTCAGGCGGGCGTTGTGCTCGACGGCCTCGGCATCGCTGTGGATGTAGTAGCGGCGCTTGCACTTGCCGGTGCGGCTGTAGGTGGCGAAGGTCTCGGCCAGCAGGTCGAAGTGGTTGGCGTCGGGGCCGAAGTGGGACAGGTTCTTGCCCTTCTTGGCGAACTCTTCCAGGGCCTTCTTCATGGAGGCGCGGTCGTAGCGGTGGAACGAATCGCCTTCCACCACCAGCGGCTTGATGCTTTCGCGGTGGAAGATGTGTTCGAAGGCGTTCTTGACCGTGGTCGTGCCGGCACCGGAGGAACCGGTGACCGCGATCACTGGATGCTTCTCGGACATTTCATGTGCTCCTTAAAAGAAATAAAAATAAATCTATTGGTTTTGTATTCGTTGAATTCGTTGCCGCTGTTTGGGCGAATGCGCGCGCAGAGGTCTGGGCATGATACGCAAATCCAGGGGGTAAAGGCCAGACACCCGGCCGCTCAGGGCTGGAATACGGTGTGCCGGCCGCGGTCTGCCAACAGCCGCTCCACCCGCTCGCGCCAGGCGGTGCGGAAGCGCTGGGTGGTGGTGGCGTCGGCCTGGCCGCCGAGTACCGCCTGCATGTCGGCCATCATGCCCGGCGCCGGCGGGATGCTGGAGGGGTCATAGGTCAGGGTGATCTGCCGGCCGCTGTCCCGGCGCTCGAAGGTGCAGCGCAGGGGGCCGCTGGCGCCGTCCGGGGCGAACTGCAGCAGCTGGTGCCGCACCTGCTGGCCGGCGAGGCCATGGAAACCGTTCTCCGCGGCGGCGCCGGTGAGCAGGGTCAGCACCTGGCTCAGCGGCCCGGTGGCGCCCTGGTCGACGGCGGCGTGGACGGTGACGCGCAGGCCGCCGCGCTGCGGCATCTCGTCGCCGTACAGCCGTTCCACCGCGCCCAGCACCAGCAGGAAGCCGCCGGCCACGGTGGGGCAGGCGTGGCCGGCCAGCTTCACCGCATCGTCGAAGCTGTAGACGTAGCGCCCGTCCCCCGCGCCCAGCATCTCGCCCAGCGGGTCGTGGAAGGTCAGCGTCGGGCTGGCGGGGAACATGGCGGCCATGGGGCTCAGCCCTCTTCGCGCTGGATGGCGCGCCAGGCGATGTCCTGGCGGTAGAACAGGCCGTCCCAGCTGATCTTGCCGGCCAGGGCGTAGGCGCGCGCCTGGGCCTCGCCCACGCTGTCGCCCAGCGCGGTGGCGCACAGCACGCGGCCACCGGCGGTGACCACCCGGCCATCCTTCACGGCGGTGCCGGCGTGGAACACCTTGGCGTCGTGGGCCACCGC
>NZ_JANJXQ010000067.1 GCF_024708915.1 Thiobacillus sp. | reverse complement strand
GTTGAGCGCGGTCTGCCCGCCCATGGTCGGCAGCAGCGCATCCGGGCGCTCCTGCTCGATGATCTTCTCGACCACCTGCCAGGAAATCGGCTCGATGTAGGTGACGTCGGCCATGTCCGGGTCGGTCATGATCGTCGCCGGATTGCTGTTGACGAGGATGACCTTGTAGCCCTCCTCGCGCAGCGCCTTGCACGCCTGCGCGCCGGAGTAGTCGAATTCGCACGCCTGGCCGATGACGATCGGGCCGGCGCCGATGATGAGGATGCTTTTCAGGTCTGTGCGCTTGGGCATGATCAGTGTGCTCCGGCGTGATCGGCCATCAGCTGGATGAATCGGTCGAACAAATAACCCACGTCGTGCGGGCCGGGACTGGCTTCGGGATGCCCCTGGAAGCTGAACGCGGGGGCATCGGTGCGGGCGATGCCCTGCAGCGAGCCGTCGAACAGCGAGACATGGGTGCTGCGGATATTGGATGGAAGCGTCGCCGCATCCACCGCGAAACCGTGGTTCTGGCTGGTGATGGCGACCCGCCCGCTGTCGAGGTCTTTCACTGGATGGTTGGCACCGTGGTGGCCGAACTTCATCTTGACGGTCCTGGCGCCCGAGGCCAGCGCCAGCAGCTGGTGGCCGAGGCAGATACCGAACAGCGGGATCTTCGCTGCCACCAGATCGCCGACCGCCTGGATCGCATAATCGCACGGCTCCGGATCGCCCGGGCCGTTGGAGAGGAAAATGCCGTCCGGTTTCAGCGCCAGCGCCTGCTCCGCGCTGGCGGTCGCCGGCAGCACGGTCAGACGGCAGCCGCGCTCGGCGAGCATCCGCAGGATATTGCGCTTGACGCCGTAATCGAAGGCCACGACATGGAAACGCGGCGCGCTCAGTTGAGCATAGCCACGCCCGAGCTTCCATTCGGTTTGATTCCATTCGTACGCCGCCGGCGCACTCACCACCTTGGCGAGGTCCATGCCGGCCAGGCCGGGGAACGCGCGCGCGGCGTCGAGCGCCTTTGCCTCATCCACCGCGCCTGCCATGATGCAGCCGCTCTGCGCGCCCTTTTCGCGCAGGATGCGCGTCAGCCGGCGGGTGTCGATGTCGGCAATGGCGACGATGTTCTGGCTCTTGAGGTAATCGGACAGCGATTGGCTGGCACGGAAATTCGAATGCAGTCGCGGCACATCGCGCACCACCAGTCCCGCCGCATGGATGCGGTCCGCCTCGACGTCCTCGGCATTGACGCCGGTGTTACCGATATGGGGATAGGTCAGCGTGACGATTTGCCGCGAATATGAAGGGTCGGTAAGGATTTCCTGATAACCGGTCAGCGCGGTATTGAATACCACCTCGCCGGTCGTGGTGCCGTCGGCACCGATCGACAGGCCGCGAAACACCGAGCCGTCAGCTAAAACCAGGATGGCAGGTTGGGCACGAGACAAGGAAGACTCCGCAAGACTATGAGCGTGACGCAAGTGACAAAATTCAGGCGGGCCGCTTGCGCGCACCCGCCTGAACTTGAATTGCGCAATTGTAGCCGATCCGAAGCCTGGCTTCAATGCCGGGCGGTGCCTTCCGGGCCGCCCCCTGCTTCGGGTCAGGGCTGGAGATGGTCCAGGCCGCCGTCCATATCGAGCTCGGTCAATTCGGTAAAACCGCCGATGCAGATGCCGTCGACCACGATCTGCGGAACGGTGCGCGCGCCGTTGGTGACGACGGAGAATTCCTTCATCGCCTCGCGGTCGAGGTCGATGCGGACTTCGTCGTAGCCGATGCCGCGCTTGTCGAGAAAAGCCTTGGCCTTGACGCAGATGGGGCAGGTGCCGGTGCTGTAGACCTTGACGGCATTCATGGTGGGTTCCTGTTGCATGCGGTTATCCGGTTTCGGCTATTTCAAATTCAGCACATCGCGCATGTCGTACAGACCCGGCGCGCGGCGCTGCAGCCATTTGGCGGCGCGCAGCGCGCCCTGGGCGAAGGTGGCGCGGCTGCTGGCCTTGTGGGTGAGTTCGACGCGTTCACCGATGCCGGCGAACAACAGCGTGTGGTCACCGACGATGTCGCCGCCGCGCACGGTGGCAAAGCCGATGGTCTTGGGATCGCGCTCGCCGGTGACGCCCTCGCGTCCGTAGACCGCGCAGCTGGCGAGATCGCGATCGATCGCGCGCGCCACCGCCTGCCCCAGGCCCAGCGCGGTGCCGGAGGGCGCATCGACCTTGTGGCGGTGGTGCGCCTCGATGATTTCGATGTCGTAGCCGTCCTGCAGCACCTGCGCGGCAAGCTCTGCCAGCTTCATCAGGAGATTCACGCCCACGCTCATATTCGGCGCAAACACGATGGGTATCCGTTGCGCCGCCGCGGCAATGTGCGCCTTGCCGGCGTCATCGAAGCCGGTGGTGCCGATGACCAGCGGCACCTTCGCCGCAACGCAGGCATCGAGATAGCCTGCCGTGGCCTCGGGACGAGTGAAGTCGATCAGCGCCTGCGCGCCCTGCAGGGCGACGGCCGGCTGATCGCTGATGCGCACGCCGCTGGCGCCTCCCCAGGCGGCACCGGCATCCTGCCCTGCGAGCGGACTGCCGGAACGGTCGATCGCCGCGCACAGCGCGCAGGCGGGATCGGCTGTCACGGCTTCAAGCAGCGCGCGCCCCATGCGGCCGGACACGCCGGCAATCGCGATCTGCACGCTCATGGCCGGGCACCGGGCAAAACCGACAGCACCTTTTCCTCGACGATCAGCCAGCGGCCGCCGCGTTCGACCATGTTCAACTGCTTGACCACCGCGTCGCGGTAGCTGTCGGAACGGTAAAACTGATTGAAGGTCACCGTGGCAGCAGCGTCGCCCGTCCGCTCGACCACGGGCGAATCGATTTCAAGATCGATGCGTTTGGCCGCGTTCAGCACCTGGCGCTTGCGCTTCTCCCAATCGGCACGATTGACGCCGCCCGGCGGAACAAAACCGGCATCGTAGGCAGCAAGATAGGTTTCGTTGTCGCGCCGCGCCCAGGCATCCGCCCATTCGTTTAGCGCTTTCAGCACCGTGGCGTCGCTCGCCACCGTCGGCGGAACCGCCGCCGGGAAAGGCGGAATGACGTCCGGCTGGATTTTCGCCACATCGGTCTCGGGCTGCAGGCTCAGTTCGGCTGGCGGACGCGGATCGACGTACGCCGGCGCATTTTTCGGGCTGGGCAGCGGCGGCACGACGCTGCTTGCCGCGGTTGAAGCCTGTGCGGGCTGCGACGCCGCAACCGCCGCGGGCGCAGCCGTCGCTGCCGCAACGGGAGGCGCCGTGACCGCAGGAGGTGCTGCAACCGCAGGGTCCGTAGCGGCCGGGGGGACGGTCGGGGCAACCGTTTGGGGCTGGGAAGCCGCTGCCGGAAGTGGCGCAGGCTGAGGCGCGGTTGCTGCAGGCATCGGCGCGGTTGTCACGGCCGGCGGCGCAACCGGGGCTTCGGCTTTCGGCGCGGCCTGCACGACAGGCGCGGGCCCGGCCGGCGGCAGGTCGCCGTCGATGCGCGCCAGCGTGTCGCCGTCGAAAAACAGCGTGATGCGCTTTTGCTCGGCCAGCTTGCCGGCCTTGTAATACACGTACACGTAATCCCAGCGATCGCTCCGGAACGGATCGACCACCAGCGGGGTACCCAGCAGGAAGCGGACTTGCGAACGATTGAGGCCGAGCTTCAAACGGGCGACGTTTTCCTGGTCGAGCGCATTGCCCTGTTGCACATCGATGCGGTGGGGGCCGATTTTGACGCTGGAACACCCGGCAGCCAGACTCAGAAGCAGAACAGGAATCAGGAAATGACGCATAACCGAGAAGCCGGAAGGGTTTGGGCGGGTTGGAAAAGAACGTATCATAACGTATTCGCGTTCCCGTTCTGGAGCCTCTTTTGAGCAATCCGTACGACCTCAAGAGCATTGGCCTGAAAGCCACTTTGCCGCGCCTGAAAATTCTCGACCTGTTCGAGCAGAGCAACAAGCGCCACATGACCGCAGAGGAAGTCTATCGGTTGCTGTCCGACGAAGGCCAGGATATCGGTCTCGCCACCGTCTACCGTGTGCTCACCCAGTTCGAGCAGGCCGGCCTGCTGATACGCCACCATTTCGACAGCGACAAGGCGGTGTTCGAGCTCGACCATGGCGATCACCACGACCATCTGGTCTGTCTTCAATGCGGCAAGGTCGAAGAGTTTTTCGACAGCGAAATCGAAAAACGCCAGGCCCGCATCGCCAAGGAACGCGGTTTTGCCATCAACGATCACTCATTGCAGATCTACGCCGACTGCATCAAGGAAAACTGCCCCAACCGCAAGCCGGGCGACAACCGTCACCGGGCGTAACACCCCTTATTGCAACAGGCGCCAGGGCGCCAGCGCCGCACACAGAGCGGCCACACCCTCGATCAGGCGCGGCGTGGGGCGATGCAGGCGATCCGCATCCAGCCGCACAAACGCCTGGTTTTTCACCGCCGGCAGGCCGCCAAAACGCTGCCACTGGCGGCGCACGTCGGGCGCATCGCTGCCGCTCACAATCAGCGCCGGCGCGCGCCGCAGCACCGCCTCGCGCGACACCACCGGGGAGACTGCGCGCAGGTCGGCAAACACATTGCGCGCACCACACAGCGCCAAGGCATCGCTGATCCAGTGCTGCCCGCCCACTGTCATCAGCGGCTGGTCCCAGACCTGATAGAACACGTCGACCGGCGGGCGCCGGGTGGCCTGAACCCGCAGCGCGGCCAGTCTGGCGGAAAAATCCCGCGCGGCCGCCTCGCCCTCCCCGGCATGACCGCTCGCCTGCCCGATCAGGCGCAGCAGGCGCGCCACATCGGCAAGCCGGGTGGCCTGCGTGTGCAGCACCGGCACACCCAGTTTTTCCAGGCTGTGAATGTCGGCCGCGCGGTTGCCGCCGACCCAGACGACGACCAGATCCGGTTTCAGCGCCAGAATGCGCTCGAAGTTGATGCGGCTGTAGTCGCCGACGCGTGGAAGCATTGTCGCCGCTTCGGGATAATCGCTCGCGCTGTCCACCCCGACCACCTGCGCACCCGCGCCGGCGGCGAACAGCAGTTCAGTGAGATGCGGCGTCAGCGACACGATGCGCTGCGGCGGCCGCTCGAGTTCGAGCGTGCGCCCGGCATCATCGACCATGCGGATGGCGGCGGCCTGCGCTGGCGCGGCCAGCAGCAGGCATGCCAGAAGAACAATGCGGCGGATCACCGGGCGATGCGCGAACTGCCGTGGAAAATCAGGCTCGCGTGTTCGCCGTCGAAGCGCAGCCGGGTCAACCCGGCACTCGCCACCTCGATGCGGTAGGCGTGTTCCAGGGGGATGTGCAGCGCCCACGCCAGCGCCATGCGGATCACCCCGGCGTGCCCCACCAGCAGCACGTGCTGGCCGGCATGCTGCGTGAGGAGGTCGCTGAGCGCGGCAGCCACGCGGGCATGGAAAGCGGCCAGCGGCTCGGCGCC
This sequence comes from Thiobacillus sp., assembly GCF_024708915.1. Next base: position 4,072 of record NZ_JANJXQ010000067.1, on the reverse strand, counting down.
GGCCGGGCGCGCATTGACCGGATCGGCCTTGAAGCGCGCCAGCGTGCCGGGCGTCTCCTGCTCGATCTCGGCAGCCGACTTGCCCTCCCATTCGCCGAAGCCGACTTCCTTCAGCCGCGCGTCCACTGCCAGCGGCAGGCCGTGACGGCCGGCCAGCGTTTCGGCAAACGCATGGCAGCGCAGCAGGGGCGACGCCACGATGCGCGTCCACGGCGCCGCATCGCCGACCGCCGCATGCATCTGCGCCCAGCCTTTTTCCGACAGCGGATCGTCGATCTGGCCGCGATACCTGCGCCCGCCGACGGGCTCGCCGTGGCGCAGCAAGTCGAGCGTGGTGGTCACGCCAGCACCACCAGATTGTCGCGGTGGATCAATTCCGGTTCATCGATGTAGCCGAGTTCGGCCTCGATCGCGCTGCTCGGCTTGCCGGCGATGCGGCGTGCCTCGCCGGCGCTGTAATTGGTGAGGCCACGCGCAACTTCGCGGCCGTCGGTATCGACCACCGCCACCACTTCGCCGCGTTCGAATTCGCCGGTCACGCCCCTCACGCCGACCGGCAGCAGGCTCTTGCCCTCCTCGCGCAAGGCGCGCACCGCGCCGTCGTCGAGCACCACGCCGCCGCGCAATTGCAGATGATCCGCCAGCCACTGCCGCCGCGCGGCAAGCGGCGCCTGGCGGGCGATCAGTTGACTGCCGATGGCTTCGCCCGCGGCCAGCCGCAACAGCACGCGTTCTTCGCGGCCGCAGCAAATCACGGTGTGCGCGCCGCTTCTGGCCGCGCGCCTGGCGGCGAGTATCTTGGTCAGCATGCCGCCGGTGCCGACACTGCTGCCCGCCCCGCCTGCCATGCGTTCGAGCTCGGGATCGCCTGCGTGCGCCTCCATCACCAGCGTCGCCTGCGGATCCCGGCGCGGGTCGGCGGTATACAGGCCGGTCTGATCGGTGAGGATGACGAGACAGTCGGCTTCGATCAGATTGGTCACCAGCGCGCCCAACGTGTCGTTGTCGCCAAGGCGGATTTCGTCGGTGGCAACCGTATCGTTCTCGTTGATGATCGGCACCGCGCGCAACTCCAGCAGCGTGCGCAGGGTCCAGCGCGCATTCAGGTAGCGGGTGCGGTCGGCAAGATCCTCGTGGGTGAGCAGCACCTGCGCGGCATGCAGGCCGTGGGTGCGGAAGATCGATTCGTACGCCTGCACCAGTCCCATCTGCCCCACCGCGGCAGCCGCCTGCAATTCGTTGACGGCCTTCGGGCGCTTCTTCCAGCCCAGGCGCGCGATACCCTCGGCAATCGCGCCGGACGATACCAGCACCACTTCCTTGCCCTGCGCGGTCAGCGCGGCAATCTGCTCGGCCCAGCGCGACAGCGCGGCGTGATCGAGCCCGCGCCCCTCGGCGGTGACCAGGCTGGAACCGACCTTGACGACGATGCGCCGCGCGTGTTTGACGGCCGAAGCGCTCATCGTGCCGCCCGCCGCAGATTCTGCACCGCCTCCCTGGCGTCCCGGACACGCAGGCCGTTGGGACAGAAGTGGTCTTCGTACAGGGCTTTCTGGTACGACAGCAGCGAGCGGAACCTGATGCTTTCCCAGCCGGCGTTGCGCGCCTTCGACCAGGTGCCGCCGGGGTGGCCGTAAGCATACAGGCGGCGTTCGCCGGATTCGCAGCGCAGGCCCTCGAAGGATACGTTTTTCGCCCCGCCCGCGGCCTCGACCACCACGACGTAGCGCACCACGTTGTCGGCGCCGATGCTGATCGATTCGGCGTCGACGAAGAACTTGTTGCGCGTCGCCGACGACACGTTGAACGGAATCAGGTTTTCGGCCTTGGGGTACGGCGGCAGCTGCGACGCCACCTCGGCCCAGGGTTTGTCCTGTTCGAATTCGCCTTCGAAATCGATCCATGCGGCATGGGCGGCAAGGGGCAGGCACAACAGCAGGACGGGCAGGATTTTCATGCCCGGCATTTTATTGATTCAGCCGCAGGATGTCTGCAAGAAAGATCGGCGCGGCAAGAAATGCCGCGGCTCATGCGGCTGGGATAAAATCCGGTGCACGCAATGAAACAGGGCATGGAAATCCGGATTGGATCGTTCCCGCTGAAAATCGACATGCTGCCCGCCTCCCTCAAACGCTACGCCTGGCTCTCCATCGCTGCGGCCCTTGCCACCATCCTGCTCAAGGGCTGGGCCTGGTGGCTCACCGGCTCGGTCGGTCTGCTGTCCGACGCAATCGAGTCCTTCGTCAATCTGGCAGGAGCGATGATGGCGCTGGCCATGCTGTCGCTGGCGGCCATGCCTGCGGACGACAACCACGCGCACGGCCACGGCAAGGCGGAGTATTTCTCCAGCGCATTCGAAGGCTTTCTCATCCTCATTGCCGCCGTCAGCATCGCGTATGCCGCCATCGAGCGCCTGTTAAACCCGCAGCCGCTGGAAGCGGTGGGGATCGGCCTGGCAGTGTCGGTGGTCGCCTCGGCGATCAACCTGGTCACGTCGCGCACCCTCATGGGGGTAGGCCGCAAATACAAATCCATCGCCCTGGAAGCCGACGCCCGCCACCTGCTCACCGATGTCTGGACGTCCGCAGGGGTCATTGCAGGGGTCGGACTGGTATGGGCGACCGGCTGGCTCTGGCTCGATCCGGCGATCGCCTTGCTGGTGGCCCTGAATATCGTGTGGACCGGGTGGCAACTGCTGCAGCGCTCCGCCGCAGGGCTGATGGACGTTTCCCTCCCCGAGGAGGAAATCAGGGCCATCGAAGCCATCCTCGACGGCTACCGCCAGCAGGGGCTGGAATTTCACGCCCTGCGCACGCGCCAGGCCGGCACCCGCGCCTTCATTACCCTGCATGTCCTGATGCCTGGCGCCTGGACGATCCAGCAGGGGCATGACTGCTCGGAGCGCCTCGAAGCCGACATCCGCCAGGCCGTGCCGCACGCTCACATCACCACACACCTGGAACCGATGGAAGACCCCGTCTCACTGGCCGATCAGGAACTGGATCGCCGGTCGGATTGAGCCTGCCGGGCTTGGCGGCGCCAGACCCGGAAAGCCAGCGCATACGCCACCAGATTCACCCCCACGACCACCCCGCCCAGCACCTGCTGGAGCGGCAGGGTCAGCTGCCCTGGATACAAGATCGGCAGCAGGATGCGTTCGACGAAATCGCCGCCGTAGGCGCTGCCCCCGCCGACGACGCGCAGGTGGTTTTCCAGCGGCGTGAGCGGGCAGACCCCGCCGCTGAATTCGATGAACGCGCCCCAGGCGGCGGCTGGCAGATGCAGCCAGACCAGCCTCGGCCAGCGCAACAGCAGAAACCCGCCTGCCACCACGAAGGCGACGAAAAGCAGGTGCACGATCACCACTGCGTCGGCAAGGATGGCGGCCATGCTCATTGCCAGGAAACCAGGGCTGCCATGCGTTCTCCTTTCTTCCATTCGAACGGCACGAACCCTGCGATGCCCACCGCGCCTGCGCCTCGTCCATGCCCTGTAGCGGCGGCAGTTTCAGCCGCCGCCTGGCGCGTGGACACGTGGGCAGCCTTGAGACATTGTCACAACGCCACGTCGTCGAGGGCATCCAGCTCCGTACCACCGAGAATGCTGCCACCAAGTCAACAGAATTCAATATGGGACGCAAGCAATTCACCTTGCTTGCGTCCCATCTTTTCTTGTTTTCTGATCGCAACAGCGGCCCGAAGCAGTGCAGATTACACCTTGCCGACCTGACTGCGGCGCCAATGGATATCTTCCATTGACGCCGCAGTCAATGCGCGCAACAGCATCATCCGATGGTGGCTTCGGCGGAGTTCTTGTCGCCTTTATTGTCGACCCAGTTGACGACGACCTTGTCGCCTTTCTTGGGCCCCTTGACCTTGAATCCCAGGTAGGGGTTCTTGGAGATGCCGGTGCCGAAGTCGGCGTTCAGCACCGCGGCGCCGTTGACGGTGGCCGTCACGTCCTGAATGAAGTGGGCGGGCACCAGTTGGCCGGTTTTGGCGTCTTTGCGCAGACCGGTTTCCATCGGGTGGTTCATCAGCACTTTGACGTCGGCGACGTCGCCTGCCATGGT
>NZ_JANJXQ010000047.1 GCF_024708915.1 Thiobacillus sp. | reverse complement strand
GTGCGGGTCAACTGCGTGGACAGACTGACTTCGCGGGGAAGGATGGCGGAATGGGCGGGAACGAGCAGAACGTCGTCGAACGTCAGCGCTTTTTGCAGAACACGCATGGGCTTTCCTTAACGCAAAGCGGAATTATACGCGCCCGCCCCCGCCCTGCACAAACCGCAGCCTTGTCCAATGACACCTGAGCCTGAGCGAGTGGTAGTGAATCCAGCGTGAGTTGAGCCTGAAGGCGGTCGAATCGGGATCATGGAGCCATGATCGTGACCCTTCGAACCCAATCCATTCAAACCATCGAGCAAGTGCGCGCCTTTGTGGCGGGCACCGGCGAAACCGGTTTCATCTCTGCCAACCGCGAAGCCGCCCACGCCTGGATGACCGCCACACTCAGGCAGTTTGCCTACCCGCAGGCCGGGCGTGCCGATCGTGGGCTGCTGCGCCGGTATCTGGCGCGCGTCACCGGCCTGTCGCGCGCCCAGGTGACGCGCCGTATCGCCCAGTTCATGGCGCAGGGGCACACCCAAGACCGACGGCGAACCCCCGCCGCGCCATTTGCCCGGCGCTATACCGAGGCCGACATCCGCCTGCTGGCCGAGGTGGATGCGCTGCACGGCACGCTGTCCGGCACCACCACGCGCAAGCTGTGCGAGCGGGCGTTCAGAGTGCATGGCGATGCCCGCTTCGAGCGGTTGGCGATGATTTCCAACGGCCATCTGTATAACCTGCGCACCCACAAGCATTACCAGGCCATACGCGGCACGTTCGACAAGACCCGTCCGGTCGCCCATGCCATCGGTGAACGCAGGAAACCTGTTCCCGACAGTCGCCCGGGCTTCCTGCGCGTAGATAGCGTGCACCAGGGCGATCTCGATGGAATGAAGGGGGTCTATCTCGTCAATGCGGTGGACGAGGTGACGCAAAGCCAGTGTGTCTGCGCGGTGGAGCGGATCAGCGAGGCATTCCTGCTGCCGGTGCTGGAGGCGATGGTGACCGCGTTCCCGTTCGTCATCCGGGGCTTCCACAGCGACAACGGGTCGGAGTACATCAACCGGCGGGTGGCTCAACTGCTGGAGAAGCTCAGGATCGAGCAGACCAAGTCGCGTTCCCGGCAGAGCAACGACAATGCGCTGGCGGAGAGCAAGAACGCGTCAACGGTGAGGAAGCATCTGGGTTACAGCCATATCCCGCAGTACCTGGCAGGTGCGGTGAATGCGTTCACGGCAGGGGTGCTGTCGCCGTATCTCAATTTCCACCGACCCTGTCATTTCCCGACGGAATATGTCGATCAGAAGGGGCGTATCCGCAAGCATTACCGTTACGAGGACATGACGACGCCGTATGAGAAGCTGAAATCGTTGCCGGATGCAGAACGCTATCTCAAGCCGGGAATCACTTTCGAAAAGCTGGATGCAATTGCCAGTGCGTGCAGCGATAATGAGGCCGCCCGGCAGCTCAACGAGGCCAGGGCAAAACTCTTCCAACTCATCAATAAATCCCAGAAACGCGCCGCCTGAACTCGCCCCGTTTACTCCGCTCGCTCAGGCTCATGTCTGGATTGGAAAATACTACCGCAAGCCATCGCGCGCCGACGCTTGGTCGTAATCTACCAATCCGATACCCATGGCGGGCGGTTGACTCCCGGACGCGATGCGGCTAACTTTGCGTCAGCATTCAACCTGCTAGGGCGCGTGGTTCCGAGCCCACCCTGAACGCCATACAACTCGAGGAGATAAAATAATGTCGAAAGTTTTGCTTGCACTGACTTCCGTTGCCCTGCTGGGTCTGGCTGGCTGCAGCGGCCTTTACGTCAACCAGCCGGGCGGCCAGCCCGCCGCCAAGGCTGCCGAACCGGGCAAAGCCGCCATCAGCGCCGAAGCGCAGGCCGCGCTCACCGCGGCCCAGGCCGACGTCAAGACAGCCAAAGCCAAGAACGCCCTGTGGACCACCGCAGAAAGCGCGCTCAAGGCGGCCGAAACAGCCGCTGAAAAAGGCGACAGCGCCACGGTGCTGAAGCAGGCCAAGGTGGCCAGCGACCAGGCCAAAAAAGGTCTGGCCCAGCTCGACTACCCGGTGCTCAAAATCGGCGACTGAACAAGCCCGCCTCCGCTCAAAAGGCCTTCCGGTTTCGCGCCGGAAGGCCTTTTTTGTGCGCCCCGGACCGTGCGGGCGCGTCCATACCCCAATGCTTTATTCCGCTACAGCATCGCCGCCGCCTTTGCGGGTGACCTTGCCTTCTTCCGCCCGCTTGCGGCGGACTTCCTTGGGGTCGGCGATCAACGGACGGTAGATTTCCACCCGGTCCTTGTCGCGCAACGCTTCGTCCAGTTTGACCAGCTTGCTGAAAATCCCGAGCTTGTTCTTGCCCAGATCGATTTCGGGAAATGCCTCCAGCACGCCGGACAGGCGGATGGCGTCTTCCACTGTCGCGCCTTCGGCCAGACTCACCCGCAACAGCGGCTGCTGTTGCGGCAGCGCGTAGATCACTTCAACACTGATATTGGCTGCACTCATGCATAGACCTCGTCGGCGCGGCGCACGAAGGCGTCGACAAACGTATTGGTGATGTGGCTGAATACCGGCGCCAGGATGGTTTCCAGCACCCGGCTGGAAAACACGTACTGCAGGCGGAATTCGACCTTGCAGGCATCATCCCCCAACGGCAGGAACGACCAGTCGCCTTCGAGTTCAGCAAACGGGCCGTGCTGCAACCTGATGCGCATTTCGCGCGGATGGCTTTTGGCATTTTCAGTGGTGAAACTTTGCCGAATGCCCATATAGGCGATGTGAATCGTCGCCACCGTGCTGTGTTCATCGCGGAACTTCAATTCGGTGCCGCCGCACCAGGGCAGAAAAGCGGGATAATCCTCGACCCGATCCACCAGTTCAAACATGCGTTCGGGGGAATGCGCCACCAGCACACTTTTTTCCACACGTGCCATGGGTACCTAAAGCCTTGTAAAATCGAGAATTGTACGCAAGCCAGTCCGCCATGAGCATCGCCGACAACAAAAAAGCCTTTCACGATTATTTCATCGAGGAAAAATTCGAGGCCGGCCTGGTGCTTGAGGGCTGGGAAGTCAAAGCCATACGCGCCGGCCGCGTGCAATTGAAAGAAGCCTACGTCGTCGTCAAGAACGGAGCCGTGTATCTGATCGGCTGTCACATCAGCCCACTGCCTACCGCCTCCACCCACATCCATCCCGACCCCACGCGCTCACGCAAATTGCTGTTGCACGCAGCGGAAATCAACAAACTGATCGGCAAGACCGAGCGGGCCGGCTTCACTCTGGTGCCGCTCGACATGCACTATTCAAAAGGCCGCATCAAGCTGGAAATCGGTCTGGCAAAAGGCAAGAAACAGCATGACAAGCGCGCGGCGGAAAAAGAGCGCGAATGGCAGCGCGAAAAGCAGCGCCTGATCCGGACGACCTGATCCGGACTTGTACCCAAGCGCCGACTAACGGATGAAATAGTCGGCTTATCGGCCATGCTTTTCCTTGCGGAGTCGTCGAGATATTGACTACAATTGTCAATATCTCGACAGACAAGGACAAGATCGATGTCGGCCCTTCCCGTTTATCACGTTGAATTCATTCCGCTGGAACGCCGTTTGGGCGATCGTCGCGTCGCGCCGCGCGATACCGCACTGCCATCCGGCATTACGGCAGATCGCCGCAAGGTAGCCAGCCGGCGCACCGAAGACCGAAAATTCGCGCCCCTGAAAGCCGTTTAAGCATCACCCCGGCATGGACGCGCAATCGTGCGCTCATGCCATGCTATCGCTTTGGCCATAGCCCCTTCCCTCCGTTGTCCGACACAACGCAATAGCAGGCCGACCATCGGCGGAACAACGCTCCGCCAGACCCGGCGGGCACGATTTTGCAGCCGCCTCCGCCGCCGTGTGACAATGGCATGCTTTCGACCGTGTCCCTTGTTTCCATCCCCGAAAGTTGAGCCCAGTTTGCCCGCCACCGTAGCAGACCTCCCTGCCTTCGATGAGATCATCGACGCCCGTTCCCCGGGTGAATTTGCCGAGGATCACATCCCCGGTGCCATCAACCTGCCGGTGCTGGACGACGCCGAGCGCGAGCGCGTCGGCACCCTGTACAAACAGGTGTCGTCGTTCGAGGCAAAAAAAGTCGGCGCGGCGCTGGTGTCGCGCAATATCGCCCGCCATCTCGAAACCCGGTTTGCCGACAAGCCCAAATCGTATCGCCCGCTGGTGTATTGCTGGCGCGGCGGCAGCCGCAGCGGTGCGATGACGCACATCCTGCAGAAAATCGGCTTCGCCGCGATGCAGCTCGACGGTGGCTATAAAGCCTATCGGCGGCACGTGGTGGCGGAACTCGAGCGTCTGCCGGCACGCTTGAGCTATCGCGTGGTATGCGGTCCCACCGGCAGCGGCAAGAGCCGTCTGCTGCAGGCACTGGCCGGCGAAGGCGCCCAAGTGCTCGATCTCGAAGCACTCGCCGCCCATCGGGGCTCGTTGCTGGGCGCGCTGCCCGAGCAGCCCCAGCCGACGCAGAAAAGCTTCGAGAGCGCCATCTGGTTCGCCCTCGCCCGGTTCAACCCGCAGCGCCCGGTATTCGTGGAATCGGAAAGCAAAAGAATCGGTGCATTGCAGGTGCCCGATGCGCTCATCGCGGCGATGCGCGCCAGCCCCTGCATACGGCTGGAAGTTCCGCTGGCGGCGCGGGTCCGGCTTCTGACCGAGGACTATGCGCATTTCCTGCACGATCCCGCAATCATCAACAGCCGGCTTGCCCATCTTGTTTCGCTGCGCGGCCACGAAACCGTCGCGGCGTGGCAGGCGCTGGCCAGCCTGCAGGCATGGGACGATCTGGTGGCCGCCTTGCTGGAACAGCATTACGACCCGGCCTATGGTAAATCGCTGTCGAGCAATTACGCGCCGACGCCGGCCGATCAGACTTTCAGCACCACCGATCTATCCCGCGCTGGCCTGCAGCTGCTGGCACGGGAGATTCTGGCTGCCGTACCGGGAAACGAGTGTTGACAGGCTCTAAATCAGCTTGCCCAGCACGAAGCCGATCACGATGCCGATGATGACCGCCACGGTCAGTCCGCGATAGGTCAGCACATCCCTGGAGTAGCCACGGCGAATGGCGATATAGGACACCAGATAGCCCACTGCGTTGAGCAGCCAGATGAAGCCGATCGACAGCACCTTGACGATGACCGGGCCAATGACCGGCACCAGGGCAATCATCCCCAGCAGCCAGGCAAAGGCATTGGAGATCAGTCCGATTGCCACCACGCTGCCCGCGATCACACCGCGATCGACGTCGAAATACAGGCCCAGCCCCACCAGCACGGCCATCCCCAGCCACAGCGGCAACATCACTTTCCAGTTGCGCCACCACGGTGTGCGCAGCGTGAGCGCGCCTTCGGGCGCGTCGTTTGCGGGCGGCGTCTCCGGCCTGGACGGCTCGCTCATACGCCCAAAGCGGAAAGATCGACTCCATTGCCGGCCATGGGCGGGCACCAGTAGTAGCCGCCGGTGAGCGGACGGGTGAAGTGGAACAGCGCATCGCTGATGCCGTCGTCGTGCCCGGTCATGCGGCGCAGCTGGGCTTCGAACGCGTCGAACGACTTGCCGAAAGCGAGGAACAGCAGCCCGGCATCGGCGCCCGCCACCCAGGGCATGGAGCGGCGCACCACGAAGGCTTCGGGATTGAAGTCCTCCTGTGCGGTACGTTTGACGTGGGCCGATTCGGGCGCGTCGCCGAGTTCTTCATTGCTGTCGCGGTCGCGGCCGAAACAGTTGTTCTGTTGCGCACGCGGCAGCGCGTCGAACACCGGAAAATCATGCAGCCACTGCTGTACGGCGGCAAAGCTGGAGCCGTCGATCCCGCGGCCCTGCCCCTGCGCGATCGCCGCCTCGACAGCAGCCTCGTCCTTGGGGTTTTCGGTGCCGTCTTCATAGCCGGTCAGGTCGCGGCTGTCCCGATGGCGGAAACTATCGATCGCCTGTACCAGGGTAAATGCAGGCGCGGCCATCGCCTGCAGCGCATGCCCGTGCAACAGCAGGTCGCCGGGTTCGTTACCGCGCAGCCACAGCCACAATGCGTGCTGGGTTGCCGGAATCGGCGGGCGGGCGTCCGGCAGCACCGGAAACCCGCGCAGGCCCGCCAGATCGACGCCCAGCATTCCGGCAACCTTCACCCCGATTCCCAGGACGGCCGATTTTCCGTCGCAGGCCGCTGCCAGCGCCTGCAACGCGGCACGGGGGTCGGCCGACGGATCGAGGCCGAAGAACAGATGGCGCGCGTGGTCCGGGATGGCATCAAGAATGGCGGATTGTGGCTGCATGGCAGGCAAAACGATAAATGGAAAAAATGCTGCAAAGCATGGAAAGCATCAACGAAGACTCAGCTGCGTCCCACCTCGATGACGTTCTGCACGTGCTGCAGGCGCGCCAGCAGGCGCGACAGCTGTTGCAGCTCCTTGACTCGCACGGTGAGCTGCATGTGTGCAAATTCGCCGTGGCTCTCGGTATTGACGCGCAGCACGTCGAGCCGGTCCTTGGCGATGACGTCGGAAATATCGCGCAGCAGGCCCTGCCGGTCGAAGGCCTTGAGACGGATGTCCACTTCGAACGCAGCGCCGGCATCGAGCAGCCATTGCGCCGGCATCGCACGCGCGGGATTGGCGCGCTTGAGCGAGGCGCAGTCGGCGCGGTGCACCGTGACGCCGCGCCCGACCGTGGTGTAGGCGACGATGGCGTCGGGCGGCTGCGGTTTGCAGCAGCGCGCCAGCGTCAACGGCACGTCGCCCAGCCCTGGAATGGTAACCGGATTGCCTGATTTGGCGCGAACCCGGGGTTTGCTGGTGGGTGCCAGCGCAGCCATGACTTTGCCGGATTCCGGCAGGGCGTTGACCAGATCGCGCTGGCCGACGTCGCCGCGTCCGAGCGCGGCAAGGAATTCTTCGACCTTGCCGAACTTGAGGCGCTGGGCGAGTTTTTCCTGGTTCGCATCCACCACGCCCATGCGCTTGAGTTCCTTTTCCAGCAGGGTGCGGCCGAGGCTGACCTGCTCGCCGACGTCGCGCTGGCGGAACCACGCACGTACCTTGGAGCGCGCGCGATGGGTGGCCAGATAGCCGAGCGCAGGATTCAGCCAGTCGCGGCTCGGTTCGCCCTCCTTGGCGGCGATGATCTCGACCCGCTGGCCATTCTCCAGCGCGGTACTCAACGGCACCATCGCACCGTTGATCTTGGCGCCGCGGCAGCGGTGCCCCAGATCGGTATGCAGCGCGTAAGCGAAGTCCACCGGCGTGGCGCCGCGATCGAGCGCCACCACTCGCCCCTGCGGGGTCAGCACGTAGACCTGGTCATGGAACAGTTCGGTCTTGAACTGTTCGGTGAATTCGCTGCTGTCGGCAACGTCGTCCTTCCATTCCAGGATGCGCCGCAGCCAGGCGATCTTTTCCTCGTACTGCGCATCCTGCCTGCCGCCTTCCTTGTAGCGCCAGTGCGCGGCAACACCCAGCTCGGCATTGCGGTGCATGTCGAAAGTGCGTATCTGCACTTCGAGTGCGCGATCCTCGGGGCCGATCACCGCAGTATGCAGCGATCGGTAGTCGTTGCTCTTCGGCTGCGATATATAGTCGTCGAACTCGCCAGGAATCGGCTGCCACAGGTTGTGCACCAGGCCCAGCACGGTGTAGCAGTCGATCTCGTGTTTCACCAGCACGCGCACCGCGCGGATGTCATAGAGCTGCTCGAAGCTCAGCCGCTTGCGCCGCATCTTGTTGACGATGCTGGCGATGTGCTTGGGGCGCCCGCTGATTTCGGCCTCGATGCCGTGCAGTGCAAGCTCGGCCTGCAGGCGTTCGATGATGCTCTTGATATAGGCCTCGCGGTCGGCGCGCTTTTCGTCGAGCTGAACGGCGATGCTTTTGTAGGTATCGGGCTCCAGATAACGGAACGCCCAGTCTTCCATTTCCCACTTGATCTGCCATACGCCGAGCCGGTTCGCCAGCGGCGCGAACAGCTCGCGCGCCTGCTGTCCCAGCATTTCCCGCATAACCGCATCCTTGCTGGCGGCGCAACGCAACGCATGCGTCCGTTCGGCCAGCTTGATCAGTACGACCCGGATATCCGCCACCATCGCCAACACCATCTGCCGCAACGCTTCCAGATGGGCATGCGGATCGACGCGCTTGTCGGTGACGCTGCTGGCCAGCGTCTCGATACGCGCCATCGCCGCCACGCCGCGCGCCAGCCGCGCAGCGGTGCCGAACGCGGCGTCGAAATCGGGGGCGTCGCCCAGACAGGCGTGCAGCAGCGCCGCGGCGACGGCATCCGCGCCCACGCGCAGCTCGGCGACGATCAGCGCGGTGCCTACGCTGTGGGCAAACTCCACGCTGCCGCCCAGCCGGTCGTGCGCATAAGCCAGCGCACGCCAGGGCAGATCGTTTTCCGCCACCGGCAGCACGCGCGCCAGCGCCTGCCGCGCCGATTCCAGATCGGTGGCGTCAAAACAGCGGGGGCGGACGACTTCATTCATGGGGCGGCGGCGTGTCATGCCAGTAACGGCGGTGGGACGGACGATATTCTGAGGCCACCACCCCGGCTTCGCCAAACGTCAGCCGGATGAGGCCGCCCGTGTCGCTGCGCAGAATCCGCGCACCCTGCTCGCGGAATCGCGCCGTCACCTGCGGATGCGGATGACCGAAGCGGTTGCGGTAGCCCATCGTGAACACGCCATAACGCGGCCGCACCTGGTCGACGAATTCCGCCAGCGACGAAGTGCGGCTGCCGTGATGACCGGCCACCAGCACCGTGGCCGCGACATCCGCACCCGATTCCAGCAATTCGAGTTCGCCGCGCCGCTCGGCATCGCCGGTAATCAGCAGGCTGTGCCCGCCCCGGCTGATTTTCAGCACGCAGCTGAAATCGTTGTCGCGGCGGATGGATTCGGCATAGGCTGCGACGGGCGGATTCAGTATCTCGAAGCGCACGCCCTCCCATTGCCAGCGCTGGCCGCGAACGCAGCGGCGCGGCGCCGGCGCATTCGTCAAAAGCGGGCTGGCGGCGGGCAGGCCATGCAGCAGCCAGCCAGTGGGGACGTCGCGCAGCAGCGACCGCAGGCCGCCGCTGTGATCGCTGTCGTCGTGCGAAACGATCACGCCGGACAATTCGGCGACGCCGGCTGCCCGCAGATAGGGGACGACGATGCGTTCGCCCGCGTCGCTGTCGGCAAATGCGGCGCCGGTGTCGTAGAGCAGCGCATGCTGCGCGGTACGGATCAGGATGGCGGTGCCTTGCCCGACATCGATGATTTCGGCCTGGAAGGTGTCGGGCGCCACACTGGCGCGCACGGGAAACACCAGCGGCAGCCACAGCAGGCCGCCCAGAACCCGCAGCGGAAACCCGCGCGGCAGCAGCAGCCAAACGGTTCCGGCGACGGCCAGCAGCACCGCCCACCCCTCCGGCGCAGGCTGGGCCGCCACCGCCCACGGCAGGGTGCTGGCCCAGACCAGCCCTTTTCCCAATCCGGCCATCAGCCATGCCGCCGCGTGCCATAGCGGCGGCACGATCACGCCAAGCAGCGCCAGCGGCGTGACCAGCCAGCTGACGAGCGGGATGGCGACGGCGTTGGCGAGCGGCGAAACCAGCGACACCTGCTGGAACAGCAGGAACAAGGCGGGCGCCAGCGCCAGCGTCACCGCCGCCTGCACCGTCGCCCAGCCGCGCAGCCTGCCGGGCAACGCCAGGCGTCCGAACGTCACCCACAGGATCACCGCCATGGCGCCGAACGACAGCCAGAACCCGGCCGACAGCACCGCCCACGGATCGATCAGCAACACAGCGAACAAAGCCCACGTCAGTGCCGAAAAGGGACGCGGCTCGCGGCGCCCCCAGAATGCCAGCGCCAGCACGCCGAGCATGAACAGGGTGCGCTGCGCCGGCACCTGAAAACCGGCCAGCACGGCATAGGCACACGCCGCCATGACCGCGGCCAGCAGCCCCGCCTGCCGCGCCGGCAGCCGCTCCGCCGCACGCGGCCAACGCCGCCAGCCGAACGCCAGCGCCCAGCCGGCGAGCGCGGCGATCATGGTGACGTGCAGGCCGGAAATCGACAGCAGGTGATTGACCCCGGTGCGGGTGAACGCACGCCATTGTTCGTGCGGAATGCCGCGCTGATCGCCGATCACCAGCGCCGCGATGACGCCGGCATAGGGCGCATCGCCCAGCGTCGAATTGATCTCCTCGCGGATCGCGGCGCGCGTGGCGGCGATCCAGGCTGCAGGCGTGGCTGCGCGCGCATCGAGGCGCTGCGGCGGGGGCTGCTCGCGCACGTACCCGGAAGCGGCGATGCCGCGTTCAAGCATCCAGGCTTCGAGATCGAATCCGTGCGGGTTGTGCGTGCCGTAAGGCCGTTTCAGCCGCACCGTGAACTGCCAGCGCTCGCCCGCCTGCACGCTCGGATTGCGCGTCGCATCGCGCGGCCAGTAGCGCGCGAGCTGGATACGTCGCAGGTTCGGCGCATCCGGCGTGACGACCTGCTCGATGTCCAGCACGAAGCGCTCGCCGCGCGGGCCGGCCAGCGGCAAATCGCTCACCACGCCGACCACGGCGATGTCCACGCCCTGCCAGTGATCGGGCAGGCGATCGGCCAGCTGCAGTTCGGCCCGCCAGGCCGCCCAGCCAAAACCGAGCGCGGCGCACAGCAGCGCCACCGCCAACCGGCGCAGCGTTTCGGGCAAAACCCGGGGGAAACGCGGAACCAACAGAACGACCGACGCCAGCGGCAGCAGCCACAAGCCGCGCGCGGCAGGCAGCGCCGCCTGCTGTTGCAGCAGCCATACGCCGAGACAGAACGCGATGAGATAGGCTCGCATCGCGCCGAACGCTCAGACCGGTTGCAGCGCCCCGTCCACCAGCCTCAACTGCCGGTCCATGCATGCGGCAAGCTCGCTGTCGTGGGTGACGACGATCAGGCTGGCACCCTCTTTGCGGTTGAGCTCGCGCATCAGGTCGAACACGGCATGGGCGGTATGACGGTCGAGATTGCCGGTCGGCTCGTCGGCGAGGATGCACGCGGGCCGCGTAACCAGCGCGCGCGCAATGGCGACGCGCTGCCGTTCGCCGCCGGAAAGCTCGCCGGGGCGGTGGGAAAGCCGATGGCCCAGCCCGACTTCGCCCAGCACCTCGGCCGCACGCGCCAGCGCCTGGGCGTGCTCCAGACGACGGACGATGAGCGGCATGGCCGCATTTTCCAGTGCCGAAAACTCCGGCAGCAAATGATGGAACTGATAGACGAAACCCAGCGCGGTGTTGCGCAGTTCGCAGCGCGCCGCTTCGGAAATGGCGAAAGGATCGCGCCCCAGCAGTTCGACCTGGCCGCAGGTCGGCGCATCGAGGCCGCCCAGCAGGTGCAGCAAGGTGCTTTTGCCCGACCCCGAGGCGCCGACGACGGCAAGCGACTCGCCGGCGCGGACTTCGAGATCGACGTCCACCAGCACCGGAACGTCATTTTTTCCCTGGCGGAAGGTTTTACCCAGGCCACGGCAGCGCAGCACGACCTCACTCATAGCGCAGCGCCTCCGCCGGGTTGATGCGCGACGCGCGCCAGCTCGGGTAGAGCGTCGCGGCCAGGCTGATGAGCAGGGAGATGCCGCCGATGATGCCGACGTCGCCCCACTCGAGCTTCGACGGCAGTTCGTTGATGTAGTAGACGTCGGCCGGAAAGAGATCCATCCCCGCCATCCGTTCGATGATCGGCACCACGGTTTCGAGATTGAGCGCCAACAACACGCCGCTGGCGACGCCGAGCGCGGTGCCGAAGACGCCGATGAAGGCGCCCTGCACGATGAAGATCTTCATGATCGAGGCGGGGCGTGCCCCGAGGGTACGCAGGATGGCGATGTCGGACTGCTTGTCGGTCACCGCCATCACCAGGGTCGACACGATGTTGAACGCCGCGACGGCGACGATCAGCAGGAGGATCAGGAACATCATGCGCTTCTCGATCGCCACCGCGCGGAAGAAGTTGGCGTGGCTCTGCGTCCAGTCGGTCAGGTAGTAGTCGCCCCTGAGGGTCTGCGCCAGCGCCTGCGTCACGAAGGGTGCACGGAAGAGCTCGGCGAGCTTCAGCCGCACCCCCGACACGTCGTCGCCCAGCCGCAGCAGCTTCTGCGCGTCCTGCAGGTGGATGAGCGCGAGGCCGGAATCGTATTCGAACATGCCGGCCTCGAAGATGCCGGTGACGGTGAACTGCTTGACGCGCGGCATCACCCCGGCCGGAGTGATGTTGCCCTGAGGTGTCAGCAGCACCACCTTGTCGCCGGGGTAGACGTTGAGCACGCGCGCCAGTTCGCCGCCGAGGACGATACCGAATTCGCCCGGCTTGAGGTCGGCCAGCCGGCCGGCCTTCATGTAGCGGGAGAAATCGGCGACCTGCCCCTCCAGCTCCGGCAGCACGCCGCGGATCATCGCGCCGCGCACCATGTCGCCGTTGGCCAGCATGCCCTGCGCGTTCACGTAGGGCGCGCCGGCCAGCACG
>NZ_JANJXQ010000039.1 GCF_024708915.1 Thiobacillus sp. | reverse complement strand
TATTCCAGCTGCTCGACAGCCGTGGCGAGCCGCTCTATGCGCTGTGCAACCACGATGCCGAGCCTTTCAATTCCACCGTGATGGAAGGGCAAACCTCGCAGGGGGTGACCCTGCAATTCGACGTGCCGCGCGTACCGGATGGACTCAAGGTATTCGACGGCATGGTGGCGTTCGGCCGCAAGCTTGCCAGCGAAGTCGGCGGCATCCTGGTGGACGACAACCTGCGTCCGCTGACCGACAGCGGCATCGAGAAAATCCGCACTCAGCTCACGCAGATCTACGAACGTATGGAAGCGCGCGGCGTGCCATCCGGCTCACGGCGGGCGCTGCGTCTGTTTTCCTGATGCCGGCACCCGATGTGCCGGCGCGCGCGGCGGCGCTGCGTCAGGAAATCGAGCGCCATGATTACGCCTATTACGTTCTTGATGCCCCCATCATTCCCGATGCGGAGTACGACCGGCTGTTCCGCGAACTGCAGGCGCTCGAAGCCGAACACCCCGAACTCGCCACCCCCGATTCGCCGACCCGGCGCGTAGGCGGCAAGCCGCTGGATGGTTTCGCGCCGGTGCGCCATGTGGTGCCAATGCTGTCGATCCGCACCGAGACCGACACCGAAGCGAGCGGCGCACACGCTTTCGACGCGCGGGTGCGGCGCGAATTGGGGCTGGACGAGAGCGACCCGCCAGTCGAATACGCGGCCGAACTGAAGTTCGACGGCCTCGCCATCAACCTGCGCTACGAGTTCGGTGTGCTGGTGCAGGCCGCCACCCGCGGCGACGGCGAAACCGGCGAGGACGTCACACAGAACATCCTCACGGTGCATGCCATCCCGCTGCGCCTGAATACCGCTGCGCCGCCCGTCGTGCTGGAAGTGCGTGGCGAGGCGTTCATGCGGCGCGACGACTTCGAGCACTACAACGCGAAGCAGCGGGAGGCCGGCAAGCCCACCCTGGTCAATCCGCGCAACGGCGCGGCGGGCAGCATTCGCCAGCTCGATCCGGCAATGGCCGCACAGCGGCCGCTGTCGTTTTTTGCCTATGGGCTGGGCGAGACGCAGGGCTGGCCGCTGCCGCCCACCCACAGCGCCACGCTCGACGCACTGGCTGAACTGGGCGTGCCGGTGTGCGGCGAGCGCATCGCCGGGCTGGGCGCGGCGGCGCTGGTCGCCTTCCACGACGATGTCGCCGCCCGCCGCGATCAGTTGCCGTTCGACATCGACGGCGTGGTGTACAAGGTCAACCGCCTGGACCTGCAACGCGAGCTGGGTTTCGTCACGCGCGAGCCGCGCTGGGCGGTGGCGCACAAATTCCCGGCGCAGGAACAGCTGACCACGGTGCTCGGCATCGCGGTGCAGGTCGGCCGCACCGGCGCGCTGACGCCGGTGGCGCGGCTCGCTCCGGTGTTCGTCGGCGGCGTGACGGTGACCAACGCCACCCTGCACAACCAGGATGAAATCGACCGCAAGGATGTGCGCGTCGGCGATACCGTGATCGTGCGGCGCGCCGGCGACGTCATTCCCGAAGTCGTCGCGACGGTGGTCGAGCGGCGGCCCCAGCCCGCACCGCCGCGCTTCAGCATTCTGCAAAGCTATCCGGTCTGTCCTGAATGCGGCTCGCACGTGGTGCGGCTGGAGGGCGAGGCGGCGGTACGCTGCACCGGCGGCCTGTATTGCCCGGCGCAGCGCAAGCAGGCGCTGCTGCATTTTGCCGGCCGCCGCGCGATGGATATCGACGGGCTGGGCGATAAGCTGGTCGACCAGCTGGTCGAGCGTGGCCTGGTGCATACGCCTGCCGACGTGTATGGACTCAATCTGGAAACGCTTGCCGGGCTCGAGCGCATGGCCGGGAAATCGGCGGCCAACCTCATCGCGGTGATCGAGGCCAGCAAGGCCGCCACGCTGGCGCGCTTTATTTTCGCGCTGGGCATCCGTAATGTCGGGGAAACCACGGCCAAGGATCTGGCGCGGCATTTCGGTTCGCTGGACCGGCTGATTGCCGCGAGCGAGGCCGATTTGCTGAAGGTGCGCGACATCGGGCCGATCGTGGCGCAGTCGGTCATCCAGTTTTTTGCCGAACCGCATAACCTTGAGGTGGTCGACAAGCTGCGCGCCGCGGGGGTGCGCTGGCCGGAATCCACCGGCTTGCAACAATCGGCGGGCATACTGGCCGGCAAGACGCTGGTGCTGACCGGCACGCTGCCGACGCTGACGCGCGACGCCGCCAGGGAAAAGATCGAGGCGGCAGGCGGCAAGGTGGCGGGGTCGGTGTCGAAGAAAACCGACTACGTGGTGGCAGGTCTTGAGGCCGGCAGCAAACTGGCGAAGGCGCAGGAACTCGGCGTGGCCGTCCTCGACGAGGCCGGGCTGCTGGCCTTGCTGGCGGCGAACAACAATAACGAGCAGCACGTTCTGGATTTTTGAACCAAAGGACAGACAGGGAAGCGACATGCAAAAAGTAAAAAAAGCCGTATTTCCGGTTGCCGGCCTGGGCACCCGTTTTCTGCCGGCCACCAAGGCCAGCCCCAAGGAAATGCTGCCCATCGTCGACAAGCCGCTGATCCAGTATGCGGTCGAGGAGGCGATGGACGCCGGCATCACCGACATCATTTTCATCAGCAGCCGCACCAAGCGCACCGTCGAAGACCACTTCGACAAGGCCTACGAACTGGAAACCGAACTGGCCGCGCGCGGCAAGAATCGCGATCTGGAACTGGTGCAGTCGATCCGCCCGGCCGGCGTCAACTTCATCTACATCCGCCAGGCCGAAGCGCTGGGTCTCGGCCATGCCGTGCTGTGCGCGCAGCCGGTGATCGGCAACGAACCCTTCGCCGTCATCCTCGCCGACGACCTGATCGACGGCAGTCCGGCGGTGATGAAGCAGATGGTCGACCAATACGAGTATTACCAGTGCTCGGTGCTCGGCGTGCAGCAGGTCGCCCCTTCGGAAACCGCGTCCTACGGCATCGTCGACGCGACGCTCATGGCCGAGCGCGTGTCGCGGGTGAACGCCATTATCGAAAAACCCAAGCCGGAAGACGCGCCGTCCAATCTCGGCGTGGTCGGGCGCTACATCCTCACCCCGCGCATCTTCCATCACATCCAGCACCTCAAACCCGGCGCCGGCGGCGAATTGCAACTCACCGACGCCATCGCCGCGTTGCTGAAAGAACAGCAGGTGTTGGCCTATAACTTCGATGGCATCCGCTACGACTGCGGCAGCAAGCTCGGTTATCTGCAGGCCACGGTGGAATATGCGCTGAAGCACAGCGAAGTCAGCGACGACTTCGCGGCGTACCTGAAAAACCACGTCTGCTGATCAGGACGCCGCACCGCCGCCGTGCAGCCAGACGGCGGCTTCCAGCGCATCCCCCGCAGCCATTCCCTGGCCCAGCAGCGCGGCGGCCATGCCGGTCAGACGGTCGCCCGAACCCGCCTGCGCCAGCCAGGGGCCGCCGCTGGTGTTGATGGCGTAGCGGCCGCCGGGATGGGCGATCACGCTGCCCGCCCCTTTCAGCACGATGTGCGCGTGGAATTGCGCGCACAGCCGTTGCGCCGCCCCGACCCGGTCCGCCTGGATGTCGCCGCTGGATACGCCGAGCAGGCGCGCAGCCTCGCCGGGGTGCGGGGTGAGCAGGGTCGGGTGGGTGCGGCGGCCAAGCTGCCCGACCAATGCGGCATCGCCGGTCAGCAGATTCAGCGCGTCGGCATCCAGCAGCAGCGGGCAGGGCGCCGCCAGAGCGGTTTCCAGCAAGGCATGCGCGCGCGGGCTCTGCCCCAGCCCGGGACCGACTGCCAGCCCGTTCAACTGCGCATCCGCCAGTTTTTCCGGCACGGCAAACATCAGCCGCGGCTCGCCGTAATCGACCGCGACGCGCTCGTCCAGAAGCCCCAGCGTCGCCATGCCGGCGCCCTGCCGCAGCGCGGCGCGCCCGGCGATCAGACAGGCGCCCACCATGCCGGGGGCGCCGCCGATGATGCCGACATGGCCAAACAGGCCTTTGTGGCTGTTGCGCGCGCGCGCAGGCAGGCGGTGGCGGGTTTCCAGCTGCGTCAGTGCGACGCCCGGGGTGGCGGGGAGGATGGCCGGATCGACGCCGAGCGTGTCGAGATGCAATTCGCCGGCGTGGTCGGGGCCATCGGCGGTGAGGAGGCCGGGCTTGAGTCCGAGGAAGGTGAGGGTGTGGTCGGCGCGCAGGGCGCAGCCGCGAATCCGGCCGCTGTCGCTGTCGAGGCCGCTCGGCACGTCGAGCGCCAGTTTCGGGCAGTCCAGGCCGTTGGCCTGCGCGATCCAGCGTGCATCCTCGCCGCAGATGTCGCGTTGCAGCCCCACGCCGAACAGGCCGTCGACGACGAGACTGTATCGCTGCGCCGGCGGGATGTCCGCCAGGATCGCGCCGCCGCTTTCGCGCCAGGCGGCCCAGGCACGCGCGGCGTCCGCCGGCAGGTGCGCGGGGTCGGCGCGGCTGACGACGCGCACGCGAAATCCCTGAAGTGCTAGCAGGCGCGCGGCGACCAGGGCGTCGCCGCCATTGTTGCCGGGGCCGGCCAGGATCAGCACGGGGGCGCCCGATTCGCTGGCCAGCGTGCCCGCCAGTTCGGCGGCAGCCGCGCCCGCCCGCTCCATCAACGAGGTTTCGGGGTGGGTGTCCGCCCAATGCCGGTCGATGATGCGGATGTCGGCGGCCGCGAACAGCGGCGGAGAGACGAGGGAACGGGGAGCGGTGGGCATGGGCGGGCGGGGGAATCGAGTCGGGATGCAGCGGACATCATAATCCCGGCGGCGGCGCGATCGCGCGAGCCGTTCCCGTTGCGGCGGAATGGTAAAAAATGACTATGCCGGCGGGTCTCCAGCGAAGCGTCCGCAATGCCGTTGATGTTCAACCGCGCGCCCGGCCCGGAAAACGGAGAACGAAAATGCAACGACGACACTTTCTGGCCGCTCTGGCACTGCTTCCCGCGCTGCCGCTGGCGGCACATGCAGCCAGGATGGAACTGAACATAGGCATCTATCCGGGCACCGGCAAGGCGGACGTGATCATGGGGGATTTCCGCGCCTGGGCGATGCCCTTTGCCCAGGCTCTTGGCGCGGCCATGGACGCGAAACCGGGGCTTACCCTGTTCCGCAGCATCAAAAGCATCACCCGCTCCATGGCGGGCGGCCGGCTGGATCTGTATTTTGTGCCGCCGTCGGTGGCAGTGGCCGCGCTGGATCACCGCTACTCGCCGGTGGCACGGGTGCGCGACCAGGCCACCGGCATTCTGGTGCGCCGCAAGGGCGCCGCGGTGACGACGGTGGCGCTGACCGAAAAGGAATCCTGGCTCGACGTGATGGCGCGCCACACGCTCAAGCACAACAAGCAGGAAGCAGCGCAGATCCTCAATCTGAAAACCCAGGAGGAGGTGGTGCTGGCGATGCAGCGCGATTTTGCCCAGGCCGGCAGCCTGCGCAGCAAGCTGGCCGACGAACTGGTTGCCAGAGGCGGGTTCGAGACCTGGTTTGCCCTGCCCACAACCCCGGATTTCACCCTGATGGCGAGTGATCGTTTCTCCGCAGCCGAGCAGGACAAACTGGGCAGGGCCGCCGCTGCGCTCAGCCCGGAGGTCATCCAGTCCCTGCAAAAAACCATCCACAGCAAGGTGACGGGGTTCGTGATCGACAAACAGGCGGATTACCAGTTGATCAAGCAGGCAATCCGCGAGGCCGGGTACTGACGCACGCAGCCGTGCGGACCGCTCCGGCCGGCTTGCGGGATGTCCGCGGCGGCATATACTGAAAAGCGTTGCGAAACTTTCTGGAATGCGCATGGATACCCGTCATCGCACCCCGGCCGGCGCTTTGGTGGCGCAATGCACCGACGAAGACCGTTGTACGGTTTTCAACTGCGAAGTCTGTTTGAAGGAAATTCCCGCCGATGCGGTCAAACTGACGGATACACAGGATTACGTCCATCATTTTTGCGGGCTCGACTGCCTCGAAACCTGGCAGAAACAGACCCGGATTCGCCGCTAACAGGCGTCAACGTCGGCGCCCGGGCGCCGGTACCGCGCCCTCACCCAGCGGAAAAAATATGAAATACGTGTTCTACGGTCTCGCCTTGCTGCTCACTGCCTGCGCTTCCACCGGGCCAGCCGGGCCCGAACGCCGCGCGGCGCCGATGCCCGCCGACAAGGCGGCGCCTGCGCAGTTCGACGCCCGCCTCTCGCTGTATGCCTATCCGTATGCGGTGAAGACCTTCGCGTTCGAGTCGCAGCGCCAAGTGCTGGAGATGGCCTACATGGACGTGGCGCCCGCGGGCGAGGCCAACGGCAAAACGGTGCTGCTCATGCACGGGAAGAATTTCTCGGGCGCCTCGTGGGCCAGGACCATCGACGCGCTGAGCAAGCGGGGCTACCGCGTGGTGGTACCCGACCAGATCGGCTTCGGCAAGTCGGCGAAGCCAACCCGCTACCAGTTCACGTTCCAGGCGCTCGCGCACAACACGGCGGCGCTGCTCGACGCAATCGGCGTTCACAAGGCGGCCGTCGTGGGCCACTCGATGGGCGGTATGCTCGCCACACGCTTCGTGCTGATGTTCCCCGATCGCACCGACAAACTCGTGCTGGTGAACCCGATTGGCCTGGAAGACTGGAAGCGCAAGGTACCCTACGTCGATGTGCAGACCTGGTATCGAAACGAGCTCAGGCAGACCCCCGGCGGTGTACGCGAATACATGAAGGCGAGCTACTTCGACGGCAAGTGGAAGCCCGAATACGACAAGCTCGCCGACATCCAGATGGGATGGAGCGAGAGCGCCGACCGCGAGCAGCTCGCCTGGGTCTCTGCCCTCACCTACGACATGGTCTTCACCCAGCCCGTGCTCTACGAATTTGACCAGGTTACGGCCCCCACGCTGCTCATCATCGGCCTGCGCGACCGCACTGCGCTGGGCAAGAACCTGGTCGCGCCCGAAGTGGCCAAGACGATGGGGCTGTACGAATCCCTCGGCCGCGCCGCCGCCAAAGCGTTTCCCGACAGTCGCCTCGTTGAGCTTGAGGGCATCGGTCACATCCCGCAGTTCGAGGCCTGGGACGACTACATCGAGGCGCTCACGGGCTTCCTGG
The DNA here is from genome assembly GCF_024708915.1 of Thiobacillus sp. Next base: position 19,347 of record NZ_JANJXQ010000039.1, on the reverse strand, counting down.
ACTGAGGGCGCGCCTCGCCGGCGCGAGCGATCCGGGGCCAGCGGCGAACGGCACCGACGCAAGTCCGCGGATTCAGATGCAGGGCGGGTCAGCCCGTCCGGTCGAGCGTTCCAATCGGCTAAAATAGCGCCTTTGCCCTGTTCGCAAAGGCGCTCATGTCTTCCATCGTATCGCTCCCCGGCAGTGCCGCGCTGTCGTCTTTCCGCATCGATAAAATTCGCCAGGAGGCCGCCCGGTTGGGCGTTGCGCTGGGCGAGTTGACGGCACGCCATTGGCATTTTCTGGAGCTGGACGCCGAACTGGACGCCGCTGCCGCGCGGCAGCTCGACAAAACGCTGGATTACGGCACCCCCGCCGACAGCCCGGCGGCGAACGATATGCAAGTGCTGGTCACGCCGCGTCCGGGCACGATTTCGCCATGGTCGTCCAAGGCGACGGATATTCTCAGGAACAGCGGCCTGGCCCAGCTGCGCCGCATCGAGCGCGGGGTGGCCTATCGCCTGTGCGATCCGCAGGGCGCCGCGCTTTCGGGACAGGCGCTGACGCTGCTGCTGCCGCTGTTGCACGACCGCATGACGGAAACCGTGATGACGTCGCTGGAAGCCGCGCAGGCGCTGTTCCAGCACGTGCCGCCGCGCGAATTGAGCGCAGTCGATGTCATGGCCGGCGGCCGTGCCGCGCTTGCCGAAGCCAACCGCAGTCTCGGCCTGGCACTGTCGGACGACGAACTCGATTATCTGGTCGACAACTTCAGCCGTATCGGGCGCAATCCCACCGACGTCGAACTGATGATGTTCGCGCAGGCCAACTCCGAGCACTGCCGCCACAAGATCTTCAACGCCAGTTGGGTAATCGATGGTGCGGAACAGACGAAATCGCTGTTCGGCATGATCCGCGACACCCATGCCGCGCACCCCGCAGGCACGGTGGTGGCGTACTCGGACAACTCCTCGGTCATCGAGGGGGCGCAGATCGACCGCTTCTACCCGCGCGCCGACGGCAGCTACGCCTACAGCAGCGAACTGACCCACGTGCTGATGAAGGTGGAGACGCACAACCATCCGACCGCGATCTCGCCCTTCCCGGGCGCCGCCACCGGCAGCGGCGGTGAAATCCGCGACGAGGGCGCGACCGGTGTCGGCTCCAAGCCGAAGGCCGGGCTGTGCGGGTTCTCGGTGTCCAATCTCAATATTCCGGGCTACGAACAGCCATGGGAAGCCGGCGCCTACGGCAAGCCCGGGCGCATCGTCACCCCGCTCGCGATCATGCTCGAAGGCCCGATCGGCGCGGCAGCGTTCAACAACGAATTCGGCCGCCCCAATCTGGCGGGCTATTTCCGCACCTTCGAGGAGACCGTGGCAGGGCAGCGGCGCGGCTACCACAAGCCCATCATGCTGGCAGGCGGCGTTGGCAGCATCCGCGCCGACCACGTGGAGAAGAAAATGCTGCCGGCCGGCACGCTGCTGATCCAGCTGGGCGGCCCCGGCATGCTGATCGGGCTGGGCGGCGGCGCCGCATCGTCGATGGACACCGGCGCCAACGCCGCCGACCTCGACTTCGATTCGGTGCAGCGCGGCAACCCCGAGATGGAGCGGCGCGCGCAGGAGGTCATCGACCGCTGCTGGCAGCTCGGCGACAACAACCCGATCCTGTCGATCCACGACGTCGGCGCCGGCGGCCTGTCGAACGCATTGCCGGAACTGGTGCACGGCGGCGGCCGCGGCGGCCGCTTCGAGCTGCGCGCCGCGCCGTCGGAAGAGTCCGGCATGTCGCCGCGCGAAATCTGGTGCAACGAGGCGCAGGAGCGCTACGTGCTGGCGATCCCGCCGCAGCGCCTCGACGAATTCCGCGCGATGTGCGAGCGCGAGCGCTGCCCGTTTGCGGTGTTGGGCGAAGCCACCGAAGACAGTCACCTGCTGGTGACCGACAGCCATTTCCAGAATGCGCCGGTGGACGTCAGCCTCGACGTCATCCTCGGCAAGCCGCCGAAGATGACGCGAGAGGTCGCGCATCAGCCCGCCGTGCCGGCGCCGCTGGTGCTCGACGGAATCGATCTGAAGGATGCCGCTTACCGCGTGCTGGCGATGCCGGGGGTGGCGTCGAAGATGTTCCTGATTGCCATCGGCGACCGCAGCGTCGGCGGGCTGACTGCGCGCGACCAGTGCGTGGGGCCGTGGCAGATTCCCGTTGCCGACTGCGCGATCACCCTGGCGGGTTACCAGACCACGCTGGGCGAGGCCTTCTCGATCGGCGAGAAAGCGCCGCTGGCCCTGATCGATGCACCGGCGTCGGGACGCATGGCGATCGCCGAGGCGATCACCAACCTGGCTGCCGCACGTGTCGATGGTCTGGGCAGCGTCAAACTGTCGGCCAACTGGATGGCCCCGGCCGGCCATCCGGGCGAGGATGCCGCGCTGTTCGATACCGTGGCGGCGGTTTCGGCATACAGCCAGGCGCTCGGCGTCTCGATCCCGGTCGGCAAGGATTCGATGAGCATGAAAACCGTGTGGGAAACCGACGGCGAGAAAAAGGCTGTGACCTCGCCGATTTCGCTGGTGATCTCGGCCTTCGCCACCACCCCCGACGCGACGCAGCATCTGACGCCGCAACTGCGTACCGATGCCGGCGAGAGCGATCTCGTCCTGCTCGACCTGGGGCGGGGCAAGAACCGTCTCGGCGCGTCGAGCTTCGCACAGGCCTACAAGCAGGTGGGCGAGCGTTGCCCGGACGCGCCGGCCGCCGATGCACTCAAGGCTTTTTTCGACACCGTACAGGCGCTCAATACGGCAGGCATGCTGCTCGCCTACCATGACCGTTCCGACGGCGGCCTGTTCGCAGCTTTGTGTGAAATGGCCTTCGCCGGCCACTGCGGCGTGGCGATCGACGTCGACGAGCTGTGCTCGGAAAAGATCCGTCTCGACGCCGAGGATGAAGGCGTGCCCGAGCCGGACATGCAGGATCCGCGCGGCTACTCCGAACGCGTCTTCAACGTGCTGTTCAGCGAGGAGGCCGGCGCGCTGCTGCAGGTACGCCGCGCCGATACCCGGGCGGTGATGCAGGCTTTCTTCGATGCCGGCCTGCGCGGCGAGTTCCACATCGTCGGCCAGCCCGATGCGAGCGACCGCGTGCGGGTGCTGCGCCGCGAACGGGTAATCCTCGACGAGGCGCGCAGCGATCTGCAAAGCGCGTGGGCGCGCACCAGCTACGAAATGGCGAAGCTGCGCGACAATCCGGCCTGTGCCGAGCAGGAGTTTGCAACCCATGCCGACGCTGCGGACCCCGGCCTGCGCCATGCGCCGAGCTTCGACGTGAATGAGGATGTCGCCGCGCCCTTCGTTGCCAGCGGCAAGCGGCCGCGGGTGGCGGTGCTGCGCGAACAGGGCGTCAACGGCCAGGTCGAGATGGCTGCAGCGTTCGATGCTGCCGGCTTTGCTGCGATCGACGTCCACATGAGCGACATCCTGTCCGGTCGGGTCAGCCTCGGCGATTTCAGCGGCCTCGCCGCGTGCGGCGGCTTCAGCTACGGCGACGTGCTGGGTGCGGGTGGCGGCTGGGCCAAGTCGATCCTGTTCAATCCGCGTGCGCGCGACCAGTTCGCGGCGTTTTTCGGGCGTGGCGACACCTTCGCGCTCGGCGTATGCAACGGCTGCCAGATGATGAGCCAGCTGCACGACCTGATACCGGGCGCGGACGCCTGGCCGCGTTTCGAACGCAACCTGTCGGAGCAGTTCGAGGCGCGTTTCGCGCAGGTCGAGGTGCTGGCCTCGCCGTCGATTTTTTTCGCCGGCATGGCGGGTTCGGTGATGCCGATCGTGGTGTCGCACGGCGAAGGCCGGGTGCAGTTCCGCGACCCGGCGCATGCCGCGCAGGCGCATCCCACGCTGCGCTACGTCGATCACCGGGGGGCGCCGGCCGCGGCCTATCCGGCCAACCCCAACGGTTCGGCCGGCGGGCTGACCGGCTTCACCACCGCGGACGGCCGCTTCGGCATTCTGATGCCGCATCCGGAACGCGTGTTCCGCGCCGCGCAGCTGTCGTGGAAACCGGACGGCATGAGCGGGGCCGCCCCATGGCTGCGGCTGTTCCGCAACGCGCGGCGCGCGCTTGGGTGATGCGCGCCGTCTATGCGAAAATAACCGGCTTTGTCGCATGAATCCCGCTGCGCCGGGCTCAATTCTCCAGCCATGAATGCACCCGAAAATCTGCTGACGGATGACCACCTGCGCGCGCAGGTCAAGCTGCTGGGCACCTTGCTCGGCCAGGTGTTGCTGCAGTTTGCCGGCGAAGACGTGTTCGATGCAGTGGAAACTCTGCGCCGCGGTTTCGCCGAATTGCACCAGCAGGAGGACCAGCAGCGCCGCACCGAGTTGATGGCGATGATCGACGCCATGCCCGCCGCCAAGGTGGAGCTGGTGGTGCGTGCCTTCGCCGGCTATTTCAAGCTGGTCAATGTGGCGGAAGAAAGCTTTGCCCACCGCAACCGCCGCCGCATGCTGTCGCACGGCATGCGGCTGTGGGAAGGCTCGTTCGACCGCACCCTGGCGGATCTCAAGGCGCAGGATATGCCGGCCGGCACGCTGCAGGAGATGGTCAACCGTCTGCACTACGCGCCGGTATTCACCGCGCATCCCACCGAGGCGCGCCGCCGTGCGGTGATGGAAGGCATGCGCCGGATATTCCTGATTTGCGACGAACTGTACAACCCCGCCCTGGGGGTGAACGACCGCCGCGAACAGGAAGCGCAACTGGCCGCCGAGATCCAGGTGGGGTGGCGTACCGACGAACTGCGCAACGCCAAGCTCGAGGTGCGCGACGAAGTGCGCAACGGTCTCTACTATGTGCGGGAAAGCCTGTTCGAGGCGGTGCCGAAGGCGTATTCCTTCTTCGAGAAGGCGCTGCGCAAGCATTACGGTGTGAATGCCGACGGCACCGCCGCCATCCGCGTGCCGAGCTTCATCCGTTTCGGCTCGTGGATCGGCGGCGACCGCGACGGCAACCCGTTCGTGACCGCGGATGTCACCGAATGGACGGTGCACAGGCAGATGCAGGCCGCCCTCGAAGAATACCGTGCGCGGGTGCTGGAACTGCGCCAGACGCTGACCCACAGCAGCGACTGGTGCACGCCTTCCGCCCGGTTCCTGGAACGCCTGTCGGAATACGAGGCCGAGTTCGGCGAGCAGGTGTTCCGCGGTACCGCGGTGCAGATTTACAGCCGCGAGCCCTACCGCCGCATGGCGGCGATGATGCTGGCGCGGCTCGACGCCAACCTGTCCTACGTCCACCAGTGTCTGGCCGGCGTGCCGAGCTTCACTTCGCAGCTGGCGTACGAGAACGCCGCCGCTTTCCTCGCCGACCTCTGCCTGGTGCGTGACTCGCTGATCAGCCATGGCGACCGCATCATCGCCACGCAGGATCTGCAGGCGCTGATCCGGCTGGTCGAAAGTTTCGGTTTTCACCTGCTGCAGCTCGACATCCGCCAGGAGTCGACCGTGCATACGCGCACGGTGGCGGCGCTGTTGCGGCAGCTCGATCCCGATTTCGATTACCTGGCTGCGAACGAGGACGAGCAGCTGCAGCGCCTGGCCGCCTGGGTCGGCCATATCGATCCGATCGAGGTGGAGGACGGCGTGCTGGACGACGAGGCGCGCGAAGCGCTGGCGGTGTTCCGGCGCATGGTCAAGCTGCAGGCCGAAGTGGGCGACGTGGTCTTCGGCACCTACGTGATTTCGATGACGCACAGCGCATCCCACGTGATGGAAGTGATGCTGCTGGCGCGGCTGGTCGGCCTGTGCGGCCACAATGGGCGCGAATGGTTCTGCCGCATCCAGGTGGCGCCGCTGTTCGAGACGGTGGACGACCTGCAGCGCAGCCAGGCCATCCTCGACCAGCTGCTGTCGAATCAGGTCTACCGCGCGCTGGTTACCGCCAACGGCAACCACCAGGAAGTCATGCTGGGCTATTCGGACTCGTGCAAGGACGGCGGCATTCTGGCATCGAACTGGAATCTGTATCAGGCGCAGCTGTCGATCATCGCGCTGACCCAGCGCTACGGCGTCGAATGCCGGCTGTTTCATGGCCGCGGCGGCACGGTGGGCCGCGGCGGCGGACCGACCCACGAGGCGATCCTGTCGCAGCCGCCGGGCACGGTGAACGGCGAGATCAAGTTCACCGAGCAGGGCGAGATGCTGTATTACAAATACAGTAACCCGGAAACCGCCAACTACGAGATCGGCATGGGCGTCACCGGACTGCTCAAGGCCAGTACGACCGCGCTTGCGCAGATCGATGTGCGCTATCCGCAGGAATACCTCGACGGAATGAGCCAGATCGCCGCCAACGGCGAGAAAAGCTACCGCGCGCTGATCGGCATGCCGGGCTTCATCGATTATTTCTACGAGACCACGCCGGTCACCGAAATCGGCCTGCTCAACATGGGCAGCCGGCCGTCGCACCGCAAGAAGGCCGACCGCTCGCTCGGATCGATCCGCGCCATTCCGTGGGTGTTCGGCTGGGCCCAGTCGCGCCATACCTTGCCTGCCTGGTACGGAATCGGAACTGCGCTGAAAGATTTCATCGGGTCCGCTCCGGCGGGACTCGATCAGCTGCGGATCATGTACCGCGAATGGCCGTTCTTCCGCGGCCTGCTGTCCAACGTGCAGATGGCGCTGACCAAGGCCGACATGGAAATTTCCGAGGAATACGCGCGCCTGTGCGACCACCCCGACACCATGGCAATCTATCGCGCCATTGCCGACGAGTTCGCGCTTACGGTGGAGCGGGTCAAGCAGGTCGCGCAGATCGAGACCCTGCTGGAAGACAACCCGACTCTGGCGTTGTCGCTTTCGCGCCGCCGCCCCTACATCGATCCCATCAACCACATTCAGGTGCGCCTGCTGAAACGTTATCGCTCGGAGAGCGTGTGGGAATCCGAACAGGATAGCTGGCTGACGCCGCTGATGCGCTCGATCAATGCGATCGCCTCCGGGATGCGCAACACCGGCTGAGCATGGATAAGGATATGCCCGCATCCTCTCCGACACGACCGAAGCGGCGCGGGCTGGTTGTTTCCATCGGCGTGAATGTCGTGCTGGTGTTGCTGGTATGCGGCCTGGCGCTGTATGCCTTCATGCTGAATGTCGATCTGGGCGATGTGAAGCGGCGGCTGTCGAAGGAAAGCGAAACCCGCCAGCAAGCCGAGCGCTACCTGGTCGAAACGCGCAACCAGTTGACCGACAGCCTGCGTGAAATCGAACAGCTCAAGGCGCAGCTTGCCTACAAGGAAACCGACATCCAGACGGCGGTGGCGGCCAAGCCCGCGCTGCCGGTGGTGATCGGTTTCCGTTCGTCGATGCTGGGCAAGGGCCTGGTGGCGGTGATCGAAAACACCAGCGACCGCTATCTGACCGTGGTCCTCGCCGTGCGCAATCCGACCTTGTCCCTGGCGCAGCGCTTCGAACTCAAGCTGGAACCCAGGTCCAGCACCGACTTCGGCCACCTGGAAGGCTGGCAGTTTGCCTCGGGCGACGAAGTGGGATTGTTCAACGACGAATTCGGCGCGCTCAGGCTCACCGTGCCGTAACGGCTTGCCGCGGCCTCGGCAGTTTCAGGCCGAGCAATGCGGGCATCAGCAGCAGTTCGAACACCTGGCCGGCGAACAGGCCGACCGCGCACAGCATGCCGAAGTGGGCGGTGGGGCGGAAGTCGGACAGCCCCAGCAGGCTGAACTGCGAAATCAACACCACCGAAATGGCGATCACCGCGCGCCCCGAGGCTTCCACGCTGCGGATGATGGCGAACACCGGGCTGACGCCGCGGCGGATGCGGTGCAGGTAGCCGTGATACAGATGGATGGTGTCGTCCACCGTGATGCCGAGGATGACGCCGGCGATCAGAACGGTGGCGACGTCGAGCGAAATCCCCGTCGTTCCCATCACCACGAAAATGAAGAACAGCGGCGCCAGGTTGGGCACCAAGCAGATCAGCGCGCCGCGGAACGAGCGGAACAGCAGCGCCATCAGCAGCAGAATCTGCAGGAAGGCCGAGGCGAAGCTCTTGACCTGGCCGTCGACGATGCGGTCTTCCTGGTCCGAGAACAGCCGCCCGTACCCCGCGAGCTCGATTTCCACGCCCGCGATCGGCTGCGCGGCAACGCGCGCGCGCACCCTGTCGATCACCTGGCCGATTTCGTTGGCGCCGTGCACGTTGAGGCTCATCGGGATGCGGCCACGCTGGAACTCGCGGTTGACCAGCTCGTACAAATCCTCGCCGTCGTAGATCAGCAGCAGCTGTTCGACCAGCTTGCGGCTGGCCGGCAGCGCATTCGGCCCCAGATCCTCGCCGCTGAGGGCGCGGTTCATTTCCTCCAGAACGTTGATCAGGGAGAAGCTGCGGTCGACTTCCGGCTGCTGTTCCAGCCAGGTTTGCAGCGCCTTGATCTGCGCCAGCGTCACCGGATCCTTCAGGCTGTCGCGGGCCGCGCCGGTGAGGACGATTTCCAGCCCGGTGACGCCGGAGAGCTTGCTTTCCACCCTGGCGGTGCTGCGGCTGATGCTGTGGTCGGGCGCGAAAAACTCGATGATGTTGGATTCGACCTTGACCTGCATCACCAGCGGGATGGCCGCCAGCACCAGCAGCGCGGCGGACGTCAGCACGGCTTTGGCGTGCCGCAGGCTGAACACCGCCACGGCTGCCGCGATGCGGCGTGCGTGCGCCATGCCGGAACGGCGGCGCGGCCAGCGTGGCGTATCCCATTTCAGCAGGATCGGCGGTACCAGGATGAATACCACCAGAAACACGATGAGGGTGCCGATCGCGCCCGCCAGGCCGAAGGCCTGAACCGGAGGAATCTCCACCCACAGCAGGCTCAGCATGCCCGCGCCGGTGGTCAGCACATTGAACAGGCCGGGGATGAAGGTTTCCTTCAGCGCGCGCGCGATGCGTTGCGGCCGCGGCAGCAGTGCGATGCGGGCGCGCTGGATCGCGGCATACAAATGCAGCAGCGTGGCCGTGGTGTAGGCCGCCATCAGGGTGGGGATCATCGCGGTGATCGGGGTGTAGGGCTGGCCGGACAGCACCAGTCCGGCGACGCTGGCCGACACGACCGTGCCCATGGCCAGGCCGCCCACCACCATCGGGCGCGCCCGCCCCACCACCCACCACAGCAATGCCATGCCGATGACGAAGGTCAGCGGGATGAAGATGGCGCTGTCGCGCCACAGCGAACGCAGCTCCTCGACCGTCTGCGCCACCGTGCCGGCGGTGGCGGTGTGATAGGGCGTGAGTTTCTCGGCAGCGATGGCGGCGTCGAGCGCGATCTGGATATCGCGGCGGGCCAGGCTTTCTTTCAGGATTTTGGGGCGCACCACCAGGGCGACCGCACGGCCATCGCGCGAGGCGAGCAGTCCCGGCGCGAGGCTGTCGCTCAGCACGCGGGCCTGCCATTGCGCCGGCGTGCGCGAACTCAGATTGCCGGGGTCGATCAGCGGCGATACGGCAAAGCCGTCGTCGGTGGTGTCGATGTGCTCCACCGTGGTCAGCGTCAGCACCCGGTCGACCGCCGGATGCGCCGCCATTTTTTGCGCGGCGCGGTCGAGCGCGGCGAGAAACGCCGGGGCGTAGAGCGCGTCGCCTTCGAACAGGGCGATGACGGCTTCGTCGTTGGGGAATTCCCTGAACAGCGATTCGCGCAGCTGGATGGTGGGCGAATCCGGCGGCGAATAGATGTCCGGCGCGTTGTTGAAATGCAGCTTCAGCAGAAACGGCAGCGCCGCCAGCTGGATGCCGAGCAGGATCGCCAGCGCCAGCCAGGGTGGCAGCATGCGGCTGCCGTTGAGCCAGGGTTTCAGCATGAGGGCGTCGGGGCGATCAGAATTTGCTGCGCAGCCCCAGCGTGATCAGCGAATGGTCCTGGTGGAAGCCGCCCAGGGTGCGCGCTTCGCCGTCGAAGTAGTGGGCGGCGACGTAGATCTCGTGCGGCTCCCAGCCGACGTAGCTGAGCTTGGGGCTGAGATAGACATCGTTCACGTTGAAGCCGGCGGCAAAGCGCATCCCGGCTTTCCAGCGGCCCTGGCCGAAGCGGGTCTCGATTTCGCCGTTGGCGCCGTAATACTCCTTCAGTTCGAGGATGCTGCGGTCGGTCTGCAGCGCGTGCGCCACCAGCTGCAGGTTGACGCGGGTGTCCGCCCCGCCGGGGAAGAATTCCAGCGCGCCGATCCAGTCGAGCGAATGCGTCGTGTCCAGCGCGGTGGTGGCCAGGGTCACCGGCACGTTGTCGGTGTAGCCGGCTTCCATGCGCCAGGTGAGGCCGCCGCGCACCAGTTCGACATCGGCGCCGACGAAGGTGTTGAACGGATGCACCGCGGTGAGCGTGGAGGCGGGCAGATCGAGCCGGTAGTACGGCAGCGACTGCCGGGTGCGCGCCAGCGTCATGCCGAAATCGAGCGCGCTGCCGGTCCTGGTCAGGCGCAGGGCGCCGCCGCCGCTGCCGTGTTCGTCCTCGTCGATGCGTGCGGTATCCAGCCAGGGGGTGAGCGCGGGATCGATGCCGATGATCTGGCGGCTGGTGCGGTTGACCGGACTCCAGATACTGGCGGCGTCCGGCAATTGCGCGGCGCGGAACAGCGGCAGCCAGACTGCGTCCAGCTTGTATTCGCCGAAAGTCTGCTCCCAGCGCGCGGCCAGTTGCGCGCGGCGACGGTCGGGCAGATCGTCCAGTACGAAGCGCGTCAGGTCGGCGCGGCTGACGCGGTCGGCCAGCGGGATTTCGTCGGCGCGGCCCCAGATGATGGTTTGCGCACCGAAAGTCAGGCGGGTGTCGCCGTTGCGGTAGCGCACATAGGTGTCGCCGTAGTCGGCCAGCATCTCGTCGTGATCGGCGCGGCCGCCGGCTTGCGCCATGCCGTCGAGCCGGGCGCCGGCGCGGAATTCCCAGTTGCGGCTGGGCTGCCACAGCACGTAGGCGCTGGCGCGCAGGGTGGAATAGCTATCGGCTTCCGGTGCGTCGGGCAGGCCGCCGGCTTCCAGCAGCAGATCGTCGATGCCAGCCTTGAACGTGGGCTGGAAACCGCGCGTCAGCGGCTTGCGGCTGCGCGCGCTGGGCGGCGGCAGATTATCGGCGGTAGCGGCTTGCGTTGCGGTCTCGGCCGGGACGGCAGGCTCAAGTCCGCGCGGTTTGCGCGTGGAGGTGCGCGGCGGCGGCAGGTCGTCCGCCGTGTCCTGGGCAGAGATGGCGCGCGGCGGCGGCAGCTCGTCGGCGGCGCAAACGGGCAGGGCGGCGAGCGACAGGCTCAGGGTCAGCAGCAGCTTTTTCATGGGCGATATTCCGATTCCAGGCTTTCGTCGGCGAGGGCTTGCGAAGTGAAGAGTTTGGCGGGCAGTTTCTGGTCGTACAGCGCGGCGTCGACCACCAGGCGGGTTTCGTGGCCGCTGGTCAGATCGATCATGCGGCTGTCGGTGATCGTCCAGTAGCCCTGGTTGCGTTTTTTGCTGCGCAACAGCCAGCGTTTGCCGGGGGTGCCGGCGTCCTTTTCGAAATAATCCACCCGTTGCGGGATCGCGGTGGCGGGGTCGATCCAGCTGATGCGCTTCCGGTACACCGAATCGCCGGCGTCCAGCGGCACGCTTTCGAGCACCTCGCACAGGATGCCGTTTTCGGTCTGCTTGCCGAGCAGGCGGTGGCGATCCCTGGACGGCTTGCGTTCCTGCAGATCCTCGAAATACAGGTCGGAGCCGACAAAGCGCCCGCCCTTGCGGTCGCTGGAAATGCGCCGCACCCGGTCGAGCGCCGGCAGGTACAGCCACTGGTCGGTATTGCCGTCGGTCTTGTCGATGCTGAGAAGACCGGTTCCCGCGATGTCTTCGGGATCGAGAAAGCGGATCAGGTTGGCGGTTTCACCGCCCGGCTTGTCGAGACGGTAGGTGACGAGTTCGCGGATGCGCGGCGCGCGGCCTTTCTCGGTGAGCACCATGCGGCCGAGCGTGGTGAGGTCGCGGCCGTTGGGGCGGTCATGGACTTTCTGCGCGAGGTCCGAGGCCTCGTCCGCATGCGCGGCGGCGCCGCCGAGCAGCAGCGTCAGCATCAGGAAACGGATGAAGTTCAGCAGGGGGCTTGGAGGTGCCATGGGTTTTACGCGCACGTGATACCTTATGACCAACGGATCGCCAGCCCCGAACTTTACCGCAAAACCGGGCTGGCACCGACCGCCCCGGCAGGGGCGCGGGCTCCGGCGCTGCGCTGGATTTCAGGGTTTGCCTATGATAAAAGGACAACAAAGTCCCCTATTAAGGATGCCAAGATGACGTCGACGACACTGGAACTGCTGCAGAAATACAGCGTGGCTGGCCCGCGCTACACGTCGTACCCGACCGCGCCCTATTTCCGCACCGATTTCGGCGAGGCGGACTGGGCCGCGGCGCTGACCGCGCCGGCGGCGGATCGCGGCCTCTCGCTGTATGCCCATATTCCGTTTTGCGATTCGCTCTGCTACTACTGCGGCTGCAATATGGTGGCGACGCGCGACTACAGCAAGACCCAGCCCTATCTGGCCTATCTCGATCAGGAAATGGCGCGCACCGCGCAACAGATCGACCCGACGCGGGTGGCGCGCCAGTTGCACTGGGGCGGCGGCACGCCCACCTATCTCAATCCCGGCGACATCCGCCGCCTGATGGCGACGATGCGCCAGCATTTCACCCTCGCCCCGGATGCCGAAATCAGCTGCGAGGTCGATCCGCGCGAACTGACCCGCGCGCACCTTGAGGCGCTGCGCGAATCCGGCTTCAACCGCCTGTCGTTCGGCGTGCAGGACATGGACCCGGCGGTGCAGCAGGCGGTCAACCGCATCCAGTCCGCGGCCCTGGTCCAGCAGGTGCTCGACTGGTCGCGCGAACTGGGCTTCTCCAGCATCAACCTGGATCTGATCGTAGGGCTGCCGAAGCAGACCGCGGCGAGTTTCTCCCGCACCCTGGAACAGGTGGTGGCGTGGGCGCCCGACCGCCTTGCAGTGTTTTCCTATGCCCACGTGCCATGGCTGAAAAAGCACCAGAACCTGATTCAGGAAGCCGATCTGCCGGATTCCGCGATGCGCCTGGGCCTGCATCAGGCGGTGAACGAGGCGCTGGGGGCGGCGGGTTACGTCAACATCGGCTTCGATCACTTTGCCCGCCCCGAGGACGAACTGGTGCGCGCGCAGCGGAACAAGACGCTGTGGCGCAATTTCCAGGGCTACACCACGCACAAGGACTGCGACATCCTCGCCTTCGGCGTGTCCGGCATCAGCCAGACGGCGGACGTGTACATGCAGAACGAAAAGAACCTCAAGCGCTACGAGGAGCGCATCGCGGCGACCGGGTTGGCGGTCGAGCGCGGCCTCAAGCTCAGCCGCGACGACCAGATCCGGCGCGATGCCATCACCCGCGTGATGTGCGATCTGGAACTCGAATTCGCCGCCTTCGGCAGCGAATGGGGCATCGCCTTCACCGACTATTTCGCCGACGCGCTGGCCGAGCTGTGCCCGCTGGCGGACGACGGGCTGGTGACGATCGCCGCCGACAGGATCAGCGTCACTCCCAGCGGCCGCCTGTTCCTGCGCAACATCGGCATGTGCTTCGACCGCTACCTGAAGCAGGCCACCGGCGAAAAGCCGCGCTATTCACGCACGGCCTGAGCGGCAGCCGTCAGCGGCAGCCGCCGCTGCCGTCGTCGCGCTTGGGGCAGCCCTCGGGCCGGCTGCGGGGCGGCAGCGGGCAGCGGTTGATCTCGTCGGCGCTGCGCTGGAAGTAGCAGGTCATGGCGCTGGAAGCGATGCCCAGCAGCCAGAATACGAAAAACCCGACGGTGTAGGCGGCGATGCGCTGATCGAACAGCGCCTCGCCGCGATAGAGGATTTCCAGCGGGTCGAACAGGGTGGCGAAGGCAATGTCGGCCACCCCGGCAACGAGAAAGGACGGCCACAGTATGTGGATCATACGCTTCAGCATGGCGTGCTCCTCGTGGCGGCCGGTCATTCTTCCGGGCTGTTCATCTTGCGCTTGTACCAGCTCAGCAGGTAGATCGCCATGCCGATGATGAAGAGGATGGTGAACAGGCTCAGCAGGCCGATCGGGCTGGTAAACAACAAATCGAGTACGACGTCCATTTCAGTTTCCCTCTGGTTGGTGAACGATGGGTCCGGAAGCCGTCAGCACGACGGCCTGGTCTAGCGGGATATGCAGCACGCCGCCCAGGCGCCAGGTGGCTTCATGGTCGGCCAACTGGACCTGCCATTTGCCAGCGTGCAGCAGGGGCAGCGCCGCGCGATAGCGGCCGCCGCCGATGTGATCGAGGGTGAGGATTTGATCCATGCCCTGGCGGGTGGGATGCGCCAGGGTGAGCGTCAATTGTTCGGGATACGTCTGCATGCGTCCGCCCAATGCCAGCGTCAGGACGCCGTTTTCGCTCGTCACGGTGGCGCTCAGCGCCAGCGCGCGGGCGGCGTCGTCGCGCGCCAGCGTCTGGTTGATGGCCAGCCCGGCCTTGTAGTAGTCGCCGACCACCAGGCCGTCGGCGCTGGTGACCGCGATCCACACGGTGGCGAGTCCAGCGACGACCGCGCTGGCCGGCAGGCTGATGAGAAACCAGGGCCAGGGTTCGCGATACCAGGGTTTGGACTGCAAGGCAGGGTTCGTCATGGCGCTCACCGGTTGAAGAATTTGGTTGCGACGACCTGCTTGATGCGCGGATCGTCGATCGCCTGTACCGTGAAGCTCACCTCGATCGAGCGGCCTTTCAGGTCAACAGGATCGGCAATCAGGCTGACCGGGATGTCTACCGTCTGCAGGGGCGCGGCGGCGATTTCGCGCGCACCGGCCACTACCTGCAGGCCGGCGATGCCCTGCGCGCCGATCGTGTAGCGATGCGGCCGGCCGTCCTTGTTGATGAGCTGCAGGCGGTAGACGTTCTCGATCATGCCCTCGTCGGTTTCCTTCGACAGCGCCACGCGGTCGCGCACCACGTCGACGCGCAGCGGCACGCGGGTGGCGAGGCTGTAGACGAAGGCGCCGGAGATCAGCGCCAGCAACACGGTGTAGATGACAGTACGCGGACGCATGATGTGCCGGAGGATGCCGCTATCCGGGTATTTGCCTTTCACCACGTTCTCCGTGGTGTAGCGGATCAGTCCGCGCGGGTAGCCCATCTTGTCCATGATCTGATCGCAGCCGTCGATGCAGGCGGCGCAGCCGATGCATTCGTACTGCAGGCCGTTGCGGATGTCGATGCCGGTGGGACAGACCTGCACGCAGACTTCGCAGTCGACGCAGGTGCCCAGCCCGGCCGCCTTGTAGTCGGTCTTCTTGCTGCGCGGCCCGCGCGGTTCGCCGATCGAGCTGTCGTAGGTCACGGTCAGCGTGTCGGAATCGAACATCACGCTCTGGAAGCGCGCATAGGGGCACATGTACTTGCACACCTGCTCGCGCATGAAGCCGGCGTTGCCCCAGGTGGCGAAGCCGTAGAACAGGATCCAGAACGTCTCCCACGGGCCGAGGCTCATGCTCGCCACTTCGGCGGCCAAGGTCTGGATCGGGGTGAAATAGCCGACGAAGGTGAAGCCGGTCCACAGCGCGAGTGCAAACCACACGACGTGCTTGAGGCCGCGCTTTTTCAGCTTGCGGGCGTTCCACGGCGACTGGTCGAGCCGCTTGCGCGCGATGTGGTCGCCTTCCAGCCAGTTTTCCACCCACATGAAGATTTCCGTGTACACGGTCTGCGGGCAGGCGTAGCCGCACCATAGCCGTCCAGCCACCGCGGTGAACAGGAACAGCGCCAGCGCCGACAGGATCAACAGGCCGGTGAGATAAACGAAATCCTGCGGCCAGAACACCAGGCCGAAGATGTAGAACTTGCGCGCGGCGAGGTCGAACAGCACCGCCTGGCGGCTGTCCCATTGCAGCCAGGGCAGGCCGTAATACAGCGCCTGGGTCAGCAGCACCAGCGCGATGCGCCAGTTGGCGAACACGCCATGCACCATGCGCGGCTGGATTTTTTGCCGGATCGCGTAGAGCTGCTGCTCGATCGGCGTGTCGGCGGGGGCGGGCTGCTTGTCGTCTGTCACTGCTTTCATCCGTTAAGGCTGAGCCGCCTGAGCGTACTGGGACAATGCGCTCAGGCGGCTCGCCGGAGTATTCCGGCGAGCGCCCGTTGCTTACTGCTGTTGCGACAGGCCGTACACGTAGGCCGCCAGCAGGTGCAGCTTGGCTTCCTTGTTCGAGGTGGTGCCGAGGGTCTGCGTCATGGCCGGCATCACGCCGTTGCGGCCCTTGGTGATGGTCTCGATGATCGCGGCCTCGCTGCCGCCGTACAGCCACACCTTGTCGGTGAGATTGGGCGCGCCCAATGCCTGCATGCCGGTGCCGTCTGGCATGTGGCAGGCGGCGCAGTTTTCGGCGAATTTCACCTTGCCTGCGGCTGCCAGCGCGGCGTCGTGCTTGCGGCCCGACAGCGACAGCACATGGTTGGCCACTTCCTTCGTCCCTTGCGGGCCGAGCGCTTCGCCCAGCGGGGGCATGATCCCGTTGCGGCCGTCGGTGAGGGTGGCCACGATGGTATCGGGGTCGCCGCCATAGAGCCAGTCGTGGTCGGTCAGGTTGGGAAAGCCCCTGGCGCCGGTCGCATCGGAGCCGTGGCACTGCGAGCAGTAGGTCAGGAACAGGTTCCTGCCGATGGCACGCGCCTCCGGATCGGCGGCCACGCTGGCGATGTCCTGCTTCATGAACCCGGCGTACACCGGCTGGAACCTGGCTTCGGCGGCCTTCACCTCGGCCTCGTACGCGCCGCTGGAGGTCCAGCCCAGCACGCCGGCGAAGTTGCCCAGCCCCGGCCACAGCAGCAGGTAGGCCGCCGCAAACACCAGGGTGCCGTAGAACAGCCCCAGCCACCAGCGCGGCAGCGGGTTGTTCAGATCCTGCAGGTCGCCGTCCCAGGTGTGCTCCATCAATTCGGGCTTTTCGCCGGGCGCCAGCTTGCGGGTGGTCTGCGAGCGGAGAAACACCCAGGTGCCGATAATGCTCACCACGGTGATGACGCTGATGTAGATCGGCCAGAAGCCGTGTGTGAAATCGCTCATTGCTTGTCTCCTTGCTTGGTGGGAGAGTCGTCTTCGCCGAAAGGCAGCTTGCCGGCGTCTTCGAAACGCTGCTTGTTGCCTTTGCTGTAGGCCCACCAGACGATGCCGATGAACACCAGGATGAAGACGACTGTGACGATGCCGCTGATCGTTCCGCTGTCCATGGCTGCCTCAGATCCTGGGGGCGTGGGTGCCCAGCACCTGCAGGTAGGCGATCAGCGCCTCGAGTTCGGTCTTGCCTTCCAGCGCGGCCGGCGCGGCGGCGATTTCCTGATCGGTATAGCCGTGGCCGACGATGTTCAGCGTGCGCATCTTTTTCTGGATCGCCGCGTCCTTCAGCGGACGGTCGAGCCAGGGGTAGGCGGGCATGTTGGATTCCGGCACCACGTCGCGCGGATTCATCAGGTGAGCCGTATGCCAGGCGTCGGAATAGCGTCCGCCGACGCGATGCAGGTCGGGACCGGTGCGCTTGGAGCCCCACAGGAAGGGACGGTCGTAGACGAATTCGCCCGCCACTGAATAGTGGCCGTAGCGTTCGGTTTCGGCGCGGAACGGACGGATCATCTGCGAATGGCAACCGACGCAGCCTTCGCGGATGTAGATGTCGCGCCCCGACAGCTGCAGCGCGGTGTAGGGCTTCAGCCCCGCCACCGGGGTGGTGGTGGAGGTCTGGAAAAACAGCGGCACGATCTGCACCAGGCCGCCGACGCTGACGATGAGGATGGTCAGCACGATCAGCAGGCCGAGGTTCTTTTCGATAGTTTCATGCGAAATCATGTTCGGTCTCCTTAGGCGTGGACGGCTTGCGGAATGGCGGCGTCATTGACGACCCGCCCGATGCGCACGGTCTTCCAGACGTTCCAGGCCATCATCAGCATGCCGCTGAAGAACAGCACGCCGCCCAGCAGACGAATGCCGTAGAACGGATACATGGTGTTGAGCACCTGGGCAAAGCTGTAGGTCAGCGTGCCGTCGGCGTTGGCCGCGCGCCACATCAGGCCCTGCGCCACCCCGGCGATCCACATCGAGGCGATATACAGCACCACGCCGATGGTGGAGAGCCAGAAATGCCATTCGATCATCTTGGTGCTGTACATCGATTCGCGGCCGTACAGGCGCGGAATCAGGTAGTACATCGAGCCGATCGTGATCATCGCCACCCAGCCGAGCGCGCCGGAATGCACGTGGCCGACAGTCCATTCGGTGTAATGCGACAGCGCGTTCACCGTCTTGATCGCCATCATCGGGCCTTCGAAGGTCGACATGCCGTAGAACGACAGCGCGGTGACGAGGAACTTCAGGATCGGGTCGGTGCGCAGTTTGTGCCATGCGCCCGACAGCGTCATGATGCCGTTCATCATGCCGCCCCAGGAAGGCGCCAGCAGCATCAGCGAGAACACCATGCCGAGCGACTGCGCCCAGTCCGGCAGCGCGGTGTATTGCAGGTGGTGCGGACCGGCCCACATGTAGATGAAGTTGAGCGACCAGAAGTGGACGACCGACAGGCGGTAGGAATAGATCGGGCGGCCGGCCTGCTTGGGGATGAAGTAATACATCATGCCGAGGAAGGCCGTGGTGAGGAAAAAGCCCACCGCGTTGTGGCCGTACCACCATTGCACCATCGCATCCTGCACCCCGGCGTACAGCGAGTAGGACTTGGTCAGGGTCACCGGCAGTTCCAGGTTGTTGACGATATGCAGGATCGCGATGGTCAGGATGTAGGCGCCGAAGAACCAGTTCGAGACGTAGATATGCTTGGTCTTGCGCTTGGCGATGGTGCCGAAGAACACCAGCGCATAGGCTACCCATACCAGCGTGATCAGAATGTCGATCGGCCATTCCAGCTCGGCGTATTCCTTGGTGCTGGTGTAACCCATCGGCAGGGTGATGGCCGCCAGCACGATCACCGCCATCCAGCCCCAGAAGGTGAAGGCCGCCAGCTTTTCCGCCCACAGCCGTACCTGGCAGGTGCGCTGCACGATGTAGTACGACACTGCGAACAGTCCCGAACCGCCGAAGGCGAAGATGACGGCGTTGGTGTGCAGCGGACGCAGGCGGCCATACGACAGCCATTCGATCCCATAGGTTAATTCCGGCCAGATCAGTTGCGTCGCCAGGGTCACCCCGACCAGCATCCCGACAATCCCCCACACCACCGTCATGATGGCGAACTGGCGGACGACCTTATAGTTGTAGGTTGTCGCTTCCATACACGTCTCCCGTGATTGATAACTGGATTAGCACATGC
>NZ_JANJXQ010000008.1 GCF_024708915.1 Thiobacillus sp. | reverse complement strand
GGCGCGGCAGGCCATGACATCGGAGTGGTCGCCGAAAATCGACAGCGCATGCGTCGCCACCGCGCGCGCCGCCACATGCAGCACACAGGGCGTCAGCTCGCCGGCAAGCTTGTAGAGATTGGGGATGAACAGCAGCAGTCCCTGGCTGGCGGTGAAGCTGGTGGCCAGGGCGCCGGAGGTGAGCGCGCCGTGCAGCGCGCCGGCCGCACCGCCCTCCGACTGCATCTCGATGACGCTCGGCACCGCGCCCCACAGGTTGGGCCGTTGCTGCGACGCCCACTCGTCCGCCCACTCGCCCATGTTGGAGGAGGGCGTGATGGGGTAGATGGCGATCACCTCGTTGCCCAGGTAGGCCACCCGGGCAACGGCCTCGTTGCCATCGATGGTAAGCGTGGTGGTCATGGCTACTTTTTAGCGGACAAATATATCCTTTATTTTAGGCATGAGTTGCGCATGAAACCACCCCTCCTGCCAATGATCCGGCCATGCTGCCGAGCCGAACCTGGCTCCGCAATGACCGATGTGCGCTCGATGCCTGCGGGTCCGGAGTGGGCGAGGCCGCTACAGCGGACAGGATGGCGCATCCTGCGCGCACGCCCGACACCAGCAAGGACATCAGGCCGGACAGCAGCAGGGCAAAGAGGGGCAGTTCAAAGCGTGCCGGGAGTCCGATCATGATTTGGGCCGGACGCGGCAGGCCGACGCCCGGACGCGTTTGTCAGGGCAGATGGTCCGGTGCTTCGAGCGGGGTGCGGCGGGCCTGTTCGCCATACTGTTCAGGTTGGTACCAGCCGAGTTTCTCGCGCAGCTTGACGACGTTGCCGACGATGATGAGGGTGGGCGCCTTGAGCCCGGCCTGCTCGGCCAGTGAAGGCAGCGTGGTGAGGTCACCGGTGATGACGCGCTGGGTCGGCAGGGTGCCGTGCTGAATGATGGCTGCCGGCGTATCCGCGGTAAGACCGTGCTTGATCAGCGCCTCGCACAACAATGGCAGCCCTTTCAGCCCCATGTAGATGACGATGGTCTGGTCTTTGCGCGCGATGCCTTCCCAGTTCAGGTTGAAGGTGTTTTCCTTCAGATGCCCGGTGACGAAGGCGACCGACTGCGCGTAGTCACGATGGGTGAGCGGAATGCCCGCATAGGACGCCACCCCGGCCGCCGCGGTGATGCCGGGCACGACCTGGAACGGCACGCCGTGCTCGACCAGGGTCTCGATCTCCTCGCCGCCGCGGCCGAAGATGAAGGGGTCGCCGCCCTTCAGCCGCAGCGTGCGCTTGCCTTCCTTGGCCAGGCGCACCAGCATCAGGTTGATCTCCTCCTGCGGCACGGCATGGTCGTCGCGTTCCTTGCCGACGTAGATGCGGTCGGCGTCGCGCCGGCACATGTCGAGAATCGGCTGCGAGACAAGGCGGTCGTAGACGATGACGTCGGCCTGCTGCATCAGGCGCAGGGCGCGGAAGGTCAGCAGGTCGGGGTTGCCGGGGCCGGCACCGACCAGATAGACCTCGCCGCGGCCGATGGCGTGGGAGGCTGAGTCCCTGATCATGGCGTCGAGCTGCGCTTCGGCCTCAACGTCGCGCCCGGAAAACACCATTTCGGCGACCGGCGAGAGAAACACCTTCTCCCAGAATGCCCGCCGCTGCTCCGGCTTGATCGCCGCGCGCACGCGGTCCTTGTAGCGCCCTGCGAGCGCGCTCAAACGGCCGTAGGCGGCAGGAATCAGGGTTTCCAGCCGCGCGCGCAGCATGCGCGCCAGCACCGGCGATTCGCCGCCGCTGGAGACCGCCACCATGATCGGCGAACGGTCGATGATCGAAGGCAGGATGAAGCTGCACAGCGCCGGCTTGTCCGCCACGTTCACCGGGATGTGGCGCGCACGCGCGGCATCCGCCACAGCCCTGGCAGCCGCCGCATCGTCCTCGACCACGATCACCGCGTCCTTGCCGTCGAGTAGATCGGAGGTGAAGGCATCCGCTACCCGCTTCAAATGTTCGGTATACGGCAGGCGCGCGAAGCCTTCGTGCAGGCCCGGCGCGGCGACATCGACGTATGCTCCGGCGCGCAGCAGCAGCTCGGCCTTGCGCGCGGCGGTTTCGGAACCGCCTACCACCAGGCAGTGACGGTCGCGCAGATCGAGAAAAATGGGCAGGTAATTCATGGGGTTTACTCGGCGGCTGCAGCGTCGTCGCCCGGCTCGGCGGGCCCGTCTTCTGCTGAATAGGGCGGGATGAAGATGAAGCGCAGGTCGCCCGGGCTCATTTCGACGAAATCGAGTGTCACGCCCTGCAGATAGGGCGTGCTCGAGGCCGCGATCAGGATTGCGATGCCATTGACGATGAGGTGCTCGTCGGCTTCGCGTTCGATGTCGAAGCCCATGCCGTAGTTCACGCTGCCGTCGTCCTCCTGGTAGGCGGCGATACGCAGGATCATCTCGAACACGTCGGGATTGTTGTTGGCGACGCGAATCTGCGCGGCGGCGGCATCAGTAATCTTGATCATGGGCGGGTCCTTACAAAGTTAGGCGGCAGCGCGCGCCTTGTGCGCACGCACCTGGTTCAAAAACGGGACGATCCAGCCCTGCGCGCCGCTGCCCCGGCGATGCACATAGGCGGCCAGCAGATTGTGTTGCTGATAGCCGTCATGCTTGCCGTCGATGCCGTGGCCGCGCTGCACCTGGTAGGCGTATAGGGAGTCGGCGGGCAGATTTTCCAGGCTCGAATAATGAAATTCGTGCGCCGGAATGGCGGCCGTTTCCTGCCAGCGGTCCTCGCCGGTCGGCTGCAGGCGCGCATAGCCGCGCCCGACCGGACGCTCGTGCATCACGGTATTGCCCGGCACCACGCCGACCATCTCGCACGTCCGCCCCTGCCAGTCGAGGCTTTTCGACAGATACATCAGTCCGCCGCATTCCGCATAGGTCGGCAGCCCGCCTTCGATGGCGTTGCGGACGCTGCCACGCAAGGCCGTATTGGCTTCGAGTTCCACCATGAACATTTCGGGAAAGCCGCCGCCGATGATGAGGCCGTCCACCTCGGGCAGGGCCTGTGCGCGCAGGGTGTCGATGTCGACCAGTTCGGCATTGGCGGCGCGCAGGCTGTCGATATCTTCGCTGTAATAAAAACCGAAAGCCTGGTCGTGCGCAATGCCGATGCGCACGCGCTCGGCGGGCGCTGCCGCTTCGGCTGCCAGCGGAACATCCAGTTCGGGCGCGCTGTCGGCAATCGCCAGCAGCCGATCAAGATCGACCTGCGCCGCCACGCGTTCGCCGACGTGTTGAATCCGCGCGCGCGCAGCGTCCTGTTCGTTGGCCGGCACCAGCCCCAGATGGCGCTCGGCGATCTGCATGCTGGCGTCATGCTGTACCGCGCCGATCACCTCGACGTCGGTGTAATGTTCGACCACCGCGCGCAGCTTGGATTCGTGGCGGCTGCCGCCAAGGTTGTTGAAGATGACGCCGGCGATATGTATCCCCCGGTCGAACGCCTGGTAGCCCAGGATCAGCGGCGCCACGCCGCGCGTCATGCCGCGCGCGTCGATCACCAGCACCACCGGCGCGCCGAGCAGTTTGGCCAGTGCCGCATTGCTGTTGCTGCCGTCGAGATCGAGGCCGTCGTACAGGCCCTTGTTGCCTTCGATCAGGCTGATGCGGGCGCCGGCTGCAGCGCGGGCGAACTGCTGCTCGATCTCGTCGCGCCGCATCATGTGGAAATCGAGGTTGTAGCAGGGGCGCTGCGCCGCCATTCCCAGCCACAGCGGATCGATGTAATCGGGGCCTTTCTTGAAAGGCTGCACCGCGTGGCCACGCGCATGCAATGCGGCGCACAGGCCTAGGGTAAGCGTGGTTTTGCCCGACGATTTATGCGCGGCAGAAATGAAGACGCGAGGCATGCGATTTTTCATGAGGCTTTAGACCTCATGGAAAGCCGGAGTCCTCTTGTAGGGCATCGCTGCCCCGCGCTGGTGGAATCGTTTGATGTGGCTTGCCGGTTCATGCCTGACGATCCCCTGCCAGGCTGCCGCCTGGCAGGCTATGCGATCAATGTTCCAGCTTGGCGACGCTGGCGTCGTCCAGGCTGGCTGGCAGCAGGCGCAGCACCTTGACCGCGAAGGTGGTGGCCAGCAAAGCGATCGCCACCCCGCCCAGACCGAGGAAGAGTTCGGGCATGCTGGGCGCGTAGGTATGAATCTCGCCGTCAAAGAAGCTGCTCTTTTCGCTCAGGCCGGGGAACATGTCCAGCGGATAGGCCTGGGCGCCGATGATGGTGACATACATCTGTGCGACGCCGCCCAGAATGACGAGACCGCAGGCAATCATGATCCACGTACGCTGTTTGCCCAGACTGCTCAGCAGGATCACCAGCGGGACCACACAACCGATGACGATCTGCCCCAGCCAGAACAGCGTGGTCAGGCTACCGCCATCACGCAGGATGAAGGCTTCCACCGCGTGGAACTTGGTGAAATAGAGACTGGTCATGTGCTGGACGACGACGAAATACAGCACCGCCGCGACGAACACCGCGAGCAGGGTCTTCAGGCGCATCATCACGGCGTCGCCCAGCGCGCGGCCGGTCCAGGCATAGGCTGCGGCCAGCACCATCAGGTAGATCGCCAGGCCGTAGGCAAACGACATGATGATGAACATCGGCGCCAGCATGGCGGTGCCGTACAGTTCGCGCGCAACCAGGAAGCCGAACAGCGAGCCGGTACCGGTCGTCAGCGTCAGGCGCCAGATGAAGGCCGCGGTGCCCGCCGCCTTGGACCAGGACTTGACGCTGCGGTCCAGCATGGTCCACAGATAAATGCCCACCAGCACAAAGAAGCCGGAATACAGGAACACGTTCCAGGTGAACATCGACTTGAAGTTGAAGTTCGTCATCGCCACGATCAGGCGGTCGGAACGGCCCAGGTCAAGCACCAGCACCAACAGGCCGCCCAGCAATAGCGCCAGCGACAGGACCGCCGACAGCGGCGCCAGCGGCTTGTACATCGGTTTGTTGAACACCGAGGCAATCGAGGCGACGTTGAGCGCACCGGAGGCGGCGACGATCAGGAACACGGCGAACACATGCGGCAGCCCCCAGACGATCTGGTTGTCCATGCCGGTCACGACGTGGCCGTGGTGATGCATGTAGTTCCAGGCCAATGCGCCGAACAGCACGAACAGGCCAAAGAATCCGAGCAGCATCCAGTACTTGGGGCTGCTGCCTTCTACTTCGCGGAAAGTAATGCTTGCCATGTTGATTTAGATTCCGTGATAGCGAACGCCGAGGTTGAGATTCAGGTCGGCCCGCACCTGCTTGGTCGGCAGTTCGCGCAGGCGCCTTGAGATCTCGCTCTCGGGGTCGTTCATGTCGCCGAACAGCAGGGCATTGTGTCCTGCGGCGGTGCAGGCCTCGGCGCACGCGGTGTTGCCGTCGCCGCGGTCCACCTTCTGCACGCAGAAGGTACAGGCCTCGACGCAACCAATGCCGCGCGGCACATCCGCCTTCTGGGTGTCGTTCAACGGCTCGTGCACCAGTGAACGCGCCTTGTAGGGGCAGGCCATCATGCAGTAGCGGCAGCCGATGCAGGTGTGGCGGTTGACCAGCACGATGCCGTCGGCGCGCTTGAACGAGGCGCCGGTCGGACAGACGTCCACGCACGGCGGCTCGGCGCAGTGCTGGCACATCATCGGCAGATTGGTCTCCATCTGCGTCAGCGGATCCTGTAGTTCCAGCTTGCGTATCCACTGCGGCGCCTGCCTTGGATGCTTGCTTTCCGCCACCGGCGTCCAGCCATTTTCGGTGCTGCACGCGCTCACGCAATCATTGCAGCCGCTGGCGCACTTGGTGGCGTCGACCAGCATGCCCCAGCGCACGGCGCTGCTGGCGGCCTGATCTTCAGCACGGCCGTGAGCCACTTCGTACAACATCACGCCGGGAGCAATGGCCAGACCCGCTGCGGTCGCCGTGGCGGCGCTGACAAAGCGGCGGCGCTCGGGCGATGCGGGCGTGGAATCAGACCTCGGTTTCATATCGCTCATTGGGCAACCCCAGCCATCTCTTCTGCACTGACCTTGCTTGTCGTCTGGGCGGCAAGCTTGTGCTTGTAGTGTGCGGTTTCAGCATTCAACGGATGCATCGCCATCGAGCCTTGCGGCTTGGTGGAATGACAATCGAAGCAGTCGATCTTTACCGCGGCATAACTATGGCAGCTCACGCAAAAATCGTCCTTGGCGGCGGCAACGCTGCCCGTCTTTTCGCTGGCATGGCAATTGATGCATTCCTTGAGGCTGTATTTCTTGGTACGGATACCTTCAATCACCGTTTCATCGCGGTGGTGATTCAGCACCTTCATGTGATTGCGCCGCATGTAGTCGGTTGGTTCCACACACTGCTCAGCCTTCGTAATCCACGGCCTGGGCTCGCCCTCGGCCTTGGGCTGGGCTTCGGACCCGGCCCAGGCCAGGGCCGCGGTCGTCAGCACCACCGCACCCAGCGCCAGCAGACGTTTCATCTTGCCTGCCATGGTTTAGTCGCCCATACCCATGATGATGTAGCCGGTCGGGCAGACGTCGGCACAAATGTGGCAGCCGATGCACTTGGCGTAGTCGGTGTCGACGTAACGGCCGACAGTCGGGTTGTCTTTCTTCTTGACCTTGAACACGGCGGTCTGCGGGCAGTAGACCACACAGTTGTCGCATTCGAAGCACTGGCCGCAGGACATGCAGCGCTTGGCCTCATCCACGACTTCCTTGTCGGACAGTGCATGCAGACGCTCTTCGAAGTTGCCGAGCGCGCCTTGCTTGTCAAGCACGGTCACTTCGCGGATGTTGCGCGCGACGTTGGGGAAATGGCCGAGGAACAGGTCGTCGTGCGGAATGATGTGGCGCGCCGAACGGTCTTCGAAGTTGTGCAGGATATCCTTGCGCTCCGAGGTGCCCCAGACGCCGCCGTGAATTTCGCTATACTCGTGGCCGGTTTCGAGCCACTTGCGGATTTCGTCGAAGTGGTGAACGTCCACTTTCGGACGCTTGTCGAGCTCCCTTCCCTTGAGGAAGGCATCGATGCCGTCGACAGCGATGGACGCATGACCGATCGCGGTGGTCAGCAGGTGCGGACGCAGCACGTCGCCGCCAACGAAGATGTGCTCCTTGCCGGGGAAGCGGTAGTTCTTGTCGGCCTTCATCAGACCATTGTTGTTGTTGAACTGCTCAAGGCCGGTGAAGTCGACGCCCTGGCCAATAGCGGACACGATCAGGTCGGCCGGCAGGTCGCGCTCGGTGCCTTCGACGATCTTGGTTTCCTTGCCCTCCAACACGAAGTCGGCCACGCGCAGCGCGGTGGCACGGCCGTTCGCGTCGACGACCACGGCAACCGGGGTCACGCCGCCGATGATTTCGATGCCTTCCTGCTGGGCATGTTCGACTTCGTGCTTGTTGGCAGCCATCTTGTCGATGGTGGCACGGGAGACCAGCACCACTTCTGCGCCTTCGCGGGCAGAAATGGCAGCCACGTCCTGCGCCATATGACCGGAGATCACGGCTTCCGGACGGTCGTCATGGGTACCGGACTTGGTCACATTGCCAAGACGACGGGCAACGGTTGCCACGTCAATCGAGGTGTCGCCACCGCCGATGACCACCACGCGGTTACCGACGTGCTGCAGACGACCTTCGTTGAAGGCGCGCAGGAACGCCACGGCGGTCACGCAGTTGGGCGCTTCGGCGCCGGGAACCGGCAGCGGGCGGCCAGCCTGGGCGCCCATGGCCATGAAGATCGCATCGTAGTCTTTTTCGATCTGCTCGAAACTGACATCGGAGCCGATACGGGTATTGAGGCGGGTTTCAACGCCCAGGTCGATGATGCGCTTGATTTCGGCATCGAGCATCTCGCGCGGGGTGCGGAAGCCAGGAATGCCGTAGCGCATCATGCCGCCAAGCTCTTCGTGTTCGTCGAAAATGGTCACGCCATGGCCGCGCAGACGCAGCTGATAGGCCGCGGCCAGGCCGGCAGGGCCGGCGCCGATGACGGCCACTTTCTTGCCGGTCTCGGCTGCCGTGGACGTGTAGGCCATGTTGTTTTCAATGCCCCAGTCGCCAATGAAATGCTCGACCGAGTTGATGCCGACATGATCCTCAACCATATTCCGGTTACAGCCGGATTCGCACGGCGCGGGGCAGACACGGCCCATCACGCCAGGGAAGGGGTTGGCTTCGGTGACGCGGCGGAAAGCATATTCCTGCCAGGTCATGCCTGCGGGCGGCTTCTCGATGCCGCGCGCGATATTCAGGTAGCCACGGATGTCTTCACCGGCCGGACAGGAACCCTGGCAAGGCGGCGTGGAGAGCATGTATTCCGGGCACTTGTGCGTCCAGCTCGACTGGAAGATCCGGTCCTGTGCCGAGCGAATATCGGCGTCCGACTCGCCATCCTTATAACGACGCCATGTAACGCCTTCGGTTTTTGCTTTGTTCGTCGTGACAGCCATGTTGGTTCTCCTAACGTCTGTGTAACTAAAATAGATAAATCGCAATCAGCCCGCTGGATTTCAGTCCAGC
>NZ_JANJXQ010000007.1 GCF_024708915.1 Thiobacillus sp. | reverse complement strand
CCGCGGCAGGTAGAACAGCCCGGCGAACCAGCTCACCACCATCACGATATGAAACGATTTCAGCCACAGCATGGATAGACAAGCCCTCGTCAAGAAGTGGACGCCGAGTCCGCTGACCCTGATTCTACTGGGTTTGATCGTATACCTGTGGTTCCGCCCGCCGGCCGACGTCAGCGACGAGGACCGCGCCGCGCCGCCGTGGCAGGTGACGCTGACCGACGGCCGCGTGCTGACCAGCGAAGCCCTCCGCGGCAAGGTCGTTCTGGTCAACTTCTGGGCGACCTGGTGTCCCTACTGCCGCAAGGAGAAGCCGGTGATCGACGATTTCTGGCAGGACCATCGCGCACGGGGCTTCGAAGTCGTCTCGATCAGCGTCGACGACCCGCCCGACAAGATCGCCGCCTGGATGGCGGACAAGGGCTACGCCTTCATGGCGGCACCGACCAACGCCTCGGTGGCGGCCGCGTTCGGCCACGTGGCGAGCGTGCCGACCTCGTTCGTCGTCGACGCCGAGGGCCGCATCCGCCACAAGATCGCCGGCCAGGTGCATTATCCCCGGCTGGAAAAACTCGTCGCCCCCCTGCTCCCCGGAGCCGCGCAACCATGACCGTATCGCCCGACAGCCTTCCGGCCTCGGCACAGGCCCGCCTCACCGAGCTGGAAACCCGGCTCGCGTTCGCGGACGACCTGCTCGAGACGCTCAACCAGACCGTCGTTCGCCAGCAGGCACAGATCGGCCTCCTGCAGGATCAACTCCGCCTCCTCCACCAGCGGCTCAAGGACGCGCTGCCGGAGGACGCGCGCGGCCCCCGCGACGAAATCCCGCCGCACTACTAGACATCCAACCTGCCACGCAGGCAGGCGTTCGCACGATCGAAAAACTGGAAAGATGGCTTGTGCGCCCCCGCGCAACGATCGGCGCGGGCAGCCCCTCTCGGGTTCACCGCGCGCCGACCCCCGCCGGGCGTCTGCATGCTTCAGTGGGCCGGCATCACGGCAGCGGATCGCCCTCGCCTACGCGGAAGACATCCCAGCCGTCGCTCGCCTCGGAACCCATGGACGTGCCCATGTAGGACTGGTGAAAATCGTCGATCTTCACGCCGTCACCCACGTTGAACACGTCGAATCCCAGACCCTCGGTACCGGTCGCGGGGCTCTTCTCATAAGAGCGGCTGATGCGTTCACCCTCTCCCGTGTAGAAGACATCCCAGCCCATTCCCGGCTCGCCGGCCATGGAAGCGGGAACCATTAGAAACATGCTCACGATTGCAATGCTCATTCGGACGGTTTTCATGATGCACCTCCTTCCGAAATCGGAAGGCCGGCAGCGCGGTTCGCGCCCTTCGGCCGGAACTCCCAAGCCTGAAGCCGGTCTTCATGTACTGATTATCGTTATCCTCCTTTTTCTTTTTAGATGGTCCAGCCCGCCGTGAGCATCGAATTTTTGTATCGCCGATGTGACCCGCAAGGGGCATAAATTCCCGATGCTGCAACGCGGCCGTTTCCTTGCCTTCGCCGTGGCCCTGCTGCTCCCGCTTGCGGCCCCGGCCGCCGCACCGGACCAGCCGGCGTGGGAGGAATGGGTGCTGAAAATCGAGGTGACCCGCAGCGACGGCAAGAAGGAACTCGGCTCAGGGGTGCTGGTTGCGCCGGAGCGCCTTCTCACCAACTGCCACGTGGTGCGCAACGCCAAAGAGATCAAGGTGTCCAGCGCGCAAGCCTCCTGGCTCGCGAGCACCCAGAGCGGGGACACCTTCCGGGACCTGTGCCTGCTCAGGCTCCCGGGACATCCCGGCAAGCCCGCGCCCATCGCCGACCCGGGCCAGACCCAGGTCGGCCATCCCGTCCAGGCGGTCGGTTATTCCGGCGGCACGTTCACCGTCACGCAGGGCCACATCAAGGGCCTCTTCACCTGCGCCTGCGACGGCGGCAGGGTGATCCAGACGTCCGCCCGGTTCGACCCGGGCGCAAGCGGCGGCGGCCTCTTCAACGACAAGGGCGAACTGGTCGGCATCCTCACCTTCAAGTCCCGCAGCGGCGGCATATTCCATTTCGCCATCCCCATCGGATGGATGAAGCAGCTGCCGGCCCTGCCTGCGTCGGACATCCCCGACCAGGGCCCATTCTGGGAAAACCCCTCGCGCAACAGCGGCTATTTCCTCACCGCCTGCGACCTCAGCGCAAGGAAGAAATGGCAGGAACTGGCCCGGCTCGCCCTGGAGTGGGTGAGGGAAGACCCCTTCAACCCCCAGGCGTGGATGGCGTCGGGCCGCGGCAACCTTGGCCTGGGACGCGTGCGCGAGGCCATCGGCGATTTCCAGAAGGTACTGGAGCTGGACCCGACGCACGGCGAAGCCCTGTGGGAACTGCAGAAACTCGAGCTCGAACTGGGCGAACCGCTGACCGGCCACTGAAGCGGCGGCAAAGCCCGGTTCCGCGTCACACGGCGATTTTCATCACCACCTTGCGGATCGTGCCTGCGCCCACCAGCGGCGCGTGCGCGTCGTCGGGAAAGAACACGCAGAACGCCCCCGGCGGGGTGGCGACCCAGCTCACCGGCGCGTCGTCGAAGAACCGGATGTCGCGCGCGGTGTCGTATTCGGTCGCCGGCGCCACACAATCGGCGAGCGACTTCCACCCCATCTCGTCGACGCCCTCCAGCACCAGTTGGATGTCGATGTAGCGGCGGTGGCATTCCAGCTTCGCTTCCGACCGCGTGCGCCCCGGACAGGCCTCGACGATGGCGAACAGCTGCTCGCCCTCGATCGCATGCCTGCCGGGCTCGAGTGCGCGCAGATCGGTGCCGCGCAGGAATTCGAAGGCGCGCGGAAACAGCGGATGGAGCGCAAGGTAACGGTCGGCCTGGGCGAGGGTGTCGAGGATCATCGCACGCTCACCGGCTGATGGGCTTGTAGCGGATGCGCTTCGGCTTCGCGCCCTCCTCGCCGAGGCGCTTTCTCTTGTCGGCCTCGTATTCCTGGTAGTTGCCGGGGAAGAACACCACCTGCGAGTCGCCCTCGAAGGCGAGGATGTGGGTGGCGATGCGGTCGAGGAACCAGCGGTCGTGGGAGATCACCAGCACGCAGCCGGCGAACTCGAGCAGCGCGTCCTCCAGCGCGCGCAACGTTTCGACGTCGAGATCGTTCGACGGCTCGTCGAGCAGTAGCACGTTGCCGCCGGCGATCAGCGTCTTCGCCAGGTGCAGCCGCCCGCGCTCGCCGCCGGAGAGCTTGCCGACCAGCTTCTGCTGGTCGGCGCCCTTGAAGTTGAAGCGGCCGAGGTAGGCGCGCGCCGGCGTCTCGTAGCGGCCGACGGTGAGGATGTCGCGGCCCTCGGCGATCTCGTCGAAAACGGTCTTGTCGGCGGCGAGCGCGTCGCGGCTCTGGTCGACGTAGGCGAGCTTCACCGTCTGGCCGGTTTCGATTTCGCCCGAGTCGGGCTTTTCCTGGCCGGTGATCATCCTGAAGAGGGTCGACTTGCCGGCGCCGTTGGGGCCGATGATGCCGACGATCGCGCCGGGCGGGACGCTGAAGGAAAGGTTGTCGATCAGCAGGCGGTCGCCGAAGGATTTGCTCACGTTGTGGAAGTCGATGACCTTGTCGCCGAGGCGCTCGCCGACCGGGATGAAGATCTCCTGCGTCTCGTTGCGCTTCTGGTACTCGACCGAATTGAGCTCCTCGAAGCGCGCCAGACGCGCCTTCGACTTGGCCTGGCGCGCCTTTGGATTCTGCCGCACCCATTCGAGCTCGTGCTTCATCGTCTTGATGCGCGCGGCTTCCTGCTTGGATTCGGTCTCCAGGCGCGCCTCCTTCTGCTCGAGCCAGCTGGTGTAGTTGCCCTTCCACGGGATGCCGTGGCCGCGGTCGAGTTCGAGGATCCACTCGGCGGCGTTGTCGAGGAAGTAGCGGTCGTGCGTCACCGCGACCACCGTTCCCGGATAGCGCACCAGGAACTGCTCCAGCCAGTCGACCGACTCGGCGTCGAGGTGGTTGGTCGGCTCGTCGAGCAGCAGCATGTCGGGATTCGACAGCAACAGCTGGCACAGCGCGACGCGGCGCTTTTCGCCGCCGGAGAGCTTGCCGATCGCCGCGTCCCACGGCGGCAATCTCAAGGCATCCGCCGCGATTTCCATCTGCGTGTCGAGGTCGGCGCCGGCAGTGGCGAGGATGGCCTCGCACTTCGCCTGCTCCTCGGCGAGCTTGTCGAAGTCGGCGTCGGGCTCGGCGTAGGCGGCATAGATCTCATCCAGCCGCGTCTTGGCGGAAACGATCTCGCCCAGCCCCGCTTCCACCGCCTGGCGTACCGTGTGCGCAGGATCGAGCTGCGGCTCCTGCGGCAGATAGCCGATGCGGATGCCCGGCATCGGGATCGCCTCGCCTTCGATGTCCTTGTCGACGCCGGCCATGATGCGGATCAGCGAGGACTTGCCGGAACCGTTGAGGCCCAGCAGGCCGATCTTTGCGCCGGGGAAAAACGAAAGCGAAATGTCCTTCAGGATCTGCCGCTTGGGCGGCACGATCTTGCCGACCCGGTTGAGGGAATACACGTATTGCGCCATGAATGAATCAATCTGGAAGAAGTGAGTGGTTGTTTGCGTCCGGGCACGCGTCGAACGCGCAGCCCTTGTCCGGATTGCGGCCGACATGACTGCCGTCGGCACACGGCTTGACGTCCGCGGCACAGGCGCCGCCTTGGTCCGGCAGCGGCGGCGGCGGTGGCGCCGGCGGCAAAGGCTTGTCCGCAGCGGGCCGCGAGGCCGGCCTGGCCGCCGGGTCTGTGCCGGCCAGGCCACATCCGTTCAGCGTGAACAGCAGCACGGCAGCAGCAAGTGCTCTCGTCAAGACAATTCCCTGTCGAGCAAAGCCTTCAGCTTGACGAAATCGAGTTCGCCCAGCTTTTGTTCGAGGATGTGACCGTTCTTGCCGATGATGAAGCTGGTCGGGGTGAGCTGCACGTTGCCGAAGGCGCGCGCGTGCTCGCCGTCGACGTCGAGCGCGACCGGAAACGGCAGTCGCCGCGTCTGGACGAAATTGGTGACGTAGTTGGGCGGGTCGTAGCTCATCGCCACCGCGACGATCTCGAAGCCGCGGCCCTTGTACTGGTTGTAGGTCTCGATCATGCCCGGCATTTCCTTGATGCAGCCGGGGCAGGAGGTCGCCCAGAAATTGACCAACACCACCTTGCCGCGCAGCTCATCGAGCACGATGGACTTGCCCTCCAGCGTGGTGAAGGTGGCTGCGGGCGCGCCGGGCTTGTCCATCAGGGCGTAGGCCAGCGCGCCGACGATGGCCAATACGGCGACGGCGACGAGAAGCGGTTTGGTGTATTTCATGGGCTTTTACCTTGTTAACGGGCAGCTTGATCCTGCACCTGGGATTGATACGACCGCGCCAGCGCGACATAGTGCTCGGCCGAATAGCTGAAGTAGGCGATTTCTTCCGTGGTCAGCGCACGTACCAGCTTGGCCGGACGTCCCAGATACAGATGGCCGGATTCGAGCACCTTGCCTTCCGGCACCAGCGAACCGGCGCCCAGCAGCACGTGTTTCTGTACCACCGCGCGGTCGAGAATGATGCTGCCCATGCCGATCAGGCATTCGTCTTCGATGGTGCAGGCGTGCAGGATGACCGTGTGGCCGACGGTGACGCGCGCGCCGATGAGCAGCGGCCCGCCCGCCGGGTTGGCCGGCGTCCTGTGCGATACGTGCAGCACGCTGTTGTCCTGGATGTTGCTCGCCTCGCCGATGGCGATCGCATTGACGTCGCCGCGGATCACCGCGCCCGGCCACACCGAAGCATCGGCCCCGAGGCTGACCTCGCCGACCACCGTGGCGCGCGGATGGACCCAGGCGCCGGCGGCGAGCGCCGGGGCAACGCCGTGATGCGGCGCCAGCGGTTGAGCATAAACCTTGTCTGTCATGGGGTTGAAAATCCGTCTACGAGCCGAAAGTATAATTCCCTTCCTCCCTCACTGCTGGTTGCCGCCATGAATACCCCGATGGGCATCAATCCCCTGCTCGACTTTTCCGGTCTGCCACGTTTCGCCGAATTCAAGCCCGAATTCGTCACCCCCGCCATCGACCAGCTGCTGGCCGACGCCCGCGCGGCGGTGGCGCGTGCGGAAGCTGCCGACACGCCGGCCGAGTGGGACGCCTTCGTCGCCCCGCTCGACGACGCCAACGAAAAACTGGGCCGCGCCTGGGGCCAGGTGTCGCACCTGCATTCGGTGATGGACTCGCCCGAACTGCGCGAGGTCTACAACGCCAACCTGCCGAAGATCACCGTCTATTACGCCGAACTGGGGCAGAACGAGGCGCTGTTCGCCAAGTTCAAGGCGCTGAAAGCGCGCCCCGATTTCGCCGCGCTGTCGGCCCCGCGCCGGAAGATCGTCGACAACGAATTGCGCGATTTCCGCCTCGGCGGCGCCGAACTGCCGGCCGACAAGAAGGCGCGCTTCATGCAGGTGCAGGAGGAACTGGCGCAGCTGTCGGCCAAGTTCGAGGAAAACCTGCTCGACGCCACCAATGATTTCGCGCTTTTCATCGACGACGCGGCCGAGCTTGCCGGCGTGCCGGACGACGTGCTGGCCGCCATGAAGGCCGCCGCCGAAGCCGACGGCAAAAGCGGCTGGAAGATCACCCTGCACATGCCGTCCTACCTGCCGGTGATGCAGTACGCCGACAACCGCGCGCTGCGCGAGCAGATGTATCGCGCCTACGTCACCCGCGCCTCCGAATTCGGCAAACCCGAACTCGACAACACCCCGCTGATTGCCGGTATCCTCAAGCTCAGGCGCGAGGCGGCAGAACTGCTCGGTTTTTCCAGCTATGCACAGGTATCGCTGGCAGCCAAGATGGCCGACACCCCGGCCGAGGTGCTGAAATTCCTCGACGAACTCGGCGTCCGTGCCCGCCCCTACGCCGAGAAGGACTACGCAGAACTCAAGGCCTTCGCCCGCGACGAACTCGGCCTCGCAGACCTGCAGGCCTGGGACACCACCTATGTATCTGAAAAACTGAGCGTGGCTCGATATAGTTTCTCCGATCAGGAAGTGAAGCAGTACTTCCCCGAGCCGCGCGTGCTGGCCGGCTTGTTCAAGCTGATCGAGACGCTCTACGGCCTGCATGTGCGCGAGGATCAGGCGCCGCTGTGGCACCCCGACGTCAAGTTCTACACGCTCTACGACCGCAGCGGCCAGCGCGTCGGCCAGTTCTACCTCGACCTCTACGCGCGCGCATCCAAGCGCGGCGGCGCCTGGATGGACGACGTCATCACCCGCCGCAAAACGGCTGACGGCATCCAGACGCCGGTGGCCTACCTCAACTGCAACTTCTCCGGTCCGGTGGGCGACAAGCCGGCGCTGTTCACCCACGACGAGGTCATCACGCTCTTTCATGAAGCGGGCCACGGCCTGCACCACCTGCTGACGCAAATCGAGGAGCTCGGCGTCTCCGGCATCAACGGCGTCGAGTGGGACGCGGTCGAACTGCCCAGCCAGTTCATGGAGAATTTCTGCTGGGAATGGGATGTCCTCAAACATATGACCGCCCACGTCGACACCGGCGCACCGCTGCCCAGGGAACTGTTCGACAGGATGCTGGCGGCGAAGAACTTCCAGGCCGGCCTGCAGACGCTGCGCCAGATCGAATTCGCCAGCTTCGACATGCATCTGCACGACGACTTCGATCCCAGCGGCCCGCGCACCGCGCTGGACCTGATCGACGACATCCGCCGCCAGGTCGCGGTCGTCATCCCGCCGGCCTACAACCGCTTCCCCAACAATTTTTCGCACATCTTCGCCGGCGGCTACGCGGCGGGCTACTACAGCTACAAGTGGGCGGAAGTGCTGTCGGCCGACGCCTACGCGCTGTTCGAGGACGAGGCCGCAGGCTACGGCGGCGTGCTCAACCCCGAAGTCGGCCACCGCTTCTGGAGCGAAATCCTCGCCCAGGGCGGCGCGCGTCCGGCGCTCGAATCGTTCAAGGCCTTCCGCGGCCGCGAACCCACCATCGACGCCCTGCTGCGCCACAACGGCATGGCATGAGCGACGCATACGATTCCGCATGGGCCCGGTGGCTTGCAAGCGCGACCTGCCTTGACGCCTTCAGGCTGCTCGCAGGTAAAGCCCAGCCCGGTTATGGCCGTTAGAGCGGAGAATCAGATCGTTCGGAGCACGGCATGAAAGCGGGACTCATCATGGTAGCGGCCTGGCTGGCGGCGGCGAGCGCCCCGCTTGCCGCCGCTCAGCTGTATCAGTGGAAGGACGCACAAGGCCGCGCGGTATACAGCGACCAGCCGCCCCCGCCCAGCATCAGGAATGCCCAGCAGAAGGCCTTCAAGGGCAGTGTCATCGAGGTTGGTGAATCCTATGCCGCCAGAACCGCGCGCGAGAAATATCCGGTCACCCTGTACGCCAGCGCCTGCGGCGCGCCCTGCGACCAGGCGCGGCAACTGCTGAACGAGCGCGGCGTTCCCCATAGCAACAAGGATCCGCAAGCCAGCCCCGAAGCTCAGGCCGAACTGCAAAAACTTACCGGACGCTTGAGCGTTCCGGTGCTGGTGGTGGGCAGCGACAAGATCGACGGCTTTGAAACCGGGCAATGGCAATCCGCGCTCGACCGCGCCGGCTATCCAAAATCCGCCTTGCCGGGC
>NZ_JANJXQ010000107.1 GCF_024708915.1 Thiobacillus sp. | reverse complement strand
ACGTCGCGCGGCACCGCCAGGTCGACGATGAAAATCGGGCGATGGCGGCGCTGCTTGATCGCGCGTTCGAGCATGCCCTTGCCGAGGATGGGCAGCGGACTCGCGGTCGAGGTGACGATGATGTCGTAGCCGGGCAGTTCGTCCGGCAATTCGGTGAGCGGGATGACCCCGGCGTTGAAACGCTCGGCCAGCGGGCGGGCGCGTTCGGCGGTGCGGTTGGCCACCGTCATGCGGCGCGGATGCTGCGCGGCGAAGTGGGTGATGCACAGTTCGATCATCTCGCCGGCGCCGATGAACAGACAGGCCTGGTCCTTGACGTTGGGGAAGATGCGTTCGGCCAGGCGCACCGCGGCGGCGGCCATCGACACCGAATTGGCGCCGATTTCGGTGCTGGTGCGCACTTCCTTGGCGACCGAGAAAGTGCGCTGGAACAACTTGTGCAGCAGCAGACCGAGGGTGCCGGCTTCCTCGGCGGCGGCAACCGCCTGCTTCATCTGTCCGAGGATCTGGGTTTCGCCGAGCACCATCGAGTCGAGTCCGGCGGCGACGCGGAAGGCATGCTGCGCCGCCTGTTCGCGCGGCAGCGTATACAGATAGGGCGCGAGTTCGCGCCGCTCGATGTGGTGGAAATCCGCCAGCCACTGCGCCACGGCATCGGGGGACGGCGTGTTGACATACAACTCGGTGCGGTTGCAGGTCGACAGGATGGCGACTTCGGATGCGCGCTGGCTCTGCGTCAGTTCGTGCAGCGCCTGCACCAGCTTGTCGGGGCCGAATGCCACCTGCTCGCGGATCGCGAGCGGCGCAGTGTGATGGTTGACCCCGAGGGTGAGAAGCTGCATGACGGCAGATGGCCGAAAAAAGTAGACCGCTATTTTACCCGCTCCCCCGCTACTGCGGACGCGCGGGAAAGCTCAGGCGGTCGTAATAGCGCCCGCGATAGAGCAGGCGGCGGTGCCGGGGGGAATCGGAGAACGCGTTGCGGGTGTGCAGCACGTTGTTGCAGATGAGCCCCATGCCCGGTCGCAAGCGGGCGGTGAGGATGTATTCGGAGCCGGCGAGGATCTCGGCCAGGGTTTTGACGGCGGCTTGCGTGACCGCATCGCCTTTCCAGACGATCGAGCGGGTGCGCGCGGTGTAGCGCATGTAAAGGAAGCCTTGCACGGGATCGACCGCGAACACCGGGCCGCTCTGCTCGGGGCGGGCGACGTTGTCCTCGTCCATGCGTGCGGGAATCGTCATCGCGTCGGGCTGCATCAGCGCGGCGACGTAATCGGGATTGGCGTCGCGCAGCTGGAGGTAGGCGATCTCGTGGTCGAGCAGCGCGTTCTCGCCGCCGGCCTCGGCATCCTGCGCGCAGTGCAGGGTCATGCCGAGGATGCGGCGGTCGAGCGCGTTGTAATAGCCGTCGGTGTGCCAGTTGATCGGCTTGTGGGTGTACGGAATGAAGTCGCCGCGTGCGCTGCCGGTATCGCCGGCCGGCGTGATGCTGGACAGTCCGTCCTCGTCGGCGAGGTAGTTGCCTTCCAGGCGAACGAGGCCGAGCTGGCGCGCCAGTTGGTGCGGGATCGACTTGTCGGCGGCCGGCAGATGCGGCGCGCTGTAGATCGCCATGTTGGCGCGTGCGCAGCGCGATTCGAGGGCGCCTGTTTCTTTTGGAGTGAGATGGCGCGGATCAGCCAGTGGCACGATCAATTCGTCAACGCTGCGCGGATACGCCGCGAGCCGGGCGTCGCGCCAGGCACGATAGCCGCTTTCGTTGGCCAGATCGAAGGGGCTGCTCATGGGAACGCTAGATTCCGTTCCAGGATCGGGCAGGGCGCGAAGCCGAGCCGAAGACAGTACTCATGTACGGCAAGGCGAAGGCGACAAAGCCATGTCCGATCCTGGAACGGAATCATTCCGGCGGCAGCATGTCGGGCGAACCGAAGCCGCGCTTGACCGGCGCGTCGGACAGCAGGCCCTTGAAGCTCTTCCTCACCGTGCCCATCATTTCGGGCATTTCGATGTCCATGATCTGGTCCATGATCCAGGTCTTGTCGCTGTCGCCCATCTCGTCACGGATCTGCAGGCCGAGGAAGCGCAATGCCGGGAAGCTGGCCTTCTCGTCGTCGGGAAATTCGAACTCGGCGTAGTCGGCGAAGCGGCGGTTGAGGAAATCGATGAACTCGGCCTTGTAATTGCGGCTGCCGTCGCCCTTGCCGACGACGCTGATGATGTTTTCTTCCATCACTTCGCCGAGCCGGTTGGAAATGGCCTGCAGGACGGCGGTGCGGCGCTCGGGGGCGAGCGAGGCGTAGGCCATGCGGTCGCAGTAATGCACCAGGAAGGCGAGGCATTCGGCGATCAGCTTGAAGCCGCGTGCCGGAGTGATGATGTCGTAGTTCTCCTGGCCGAGGTTGTCTATCGCCTTGTCGGCGACGCGCCAGATGGTGGAGGCCACCGAGCTGGCGATTTCCTCGGCGCTGCGTTCGCCGTCCCGCTTGAACCAGACGGTACGTACACGTACGGGTTTGACCATGATTATTCTCCTGTGGCCACGGGGCGGGCGGGATCGGTGATCCACTCGCTCCACGAGCCGGGGTAAAGCCGTGAACCGGGGAGACCGGCGA
>NZ_JANJXQ010000229.1 GCF_024708915.1 Thiobacillus sp. | reverse complement strand
CCGGACGGCTCGATCATCGAAACCCCGATCACGGCGAACTTCCGTGAAGGCCTGAACATGCTGCAGTACTTCATCTCGACCCACGGCGCCCGCAAGGGATTGGCCGACACCGCGCTGAAGACCGCGAACTCCGGCTACCTGACGCGCCGCCTGGTCGACGTGACGCAGGATCTGGTGGTGGTCGAGGACGATTGCGGCACCAGGAACGGTCTGGTGGTCAAGGCGCTGGTCGAAGGCGGCGAAGTGGTTGAAGCCCTGCGCGAACGGATTCTCGGCCGCGTGGCAGCCAGCGACATCATTCATCCCGAAACCCAGGAAACCCTGTTCGAAGCCGGCACCCTGCTGGTGGAAGACGTGGTCGACGCCATCGAGTCGCTCGGCATCGACGAAGTCAAGGTGCGCACGCCGCTGACCTGCGAGACGCGCTATGGCTTGTGCGCCAAGTGTTACGGCCGCGACCTCGGGCGCGGTTATCTGGTCAACGCCGGCGAAGCCGTCGGCGTCATCGCCGCGCAGTCGATCGGCGAGCCGGGCACCCAGCTCACCATGCGGACCTTCCACATCGGTGGCGCCGCATCGCGTGCCGCTGCGACCAGCCAGCTCGAGGCCAAGTCCAATGGCACCGTGCAGTACACCGCCACCATGCGTTACGTGACCAATGCACGCAAGGAGCTGGTGGCGATTTCGCGCAGCGGCGAAATCATCATTGCCGACGACAGCGGCCGCGAACGCGAGCGTCACAAGGTGCCGTACGGCGCCACGCTGATGGTGACCGACGGCGCCAAGATCAAGGCCGGCGCAGTGCTGGCCGCCTGGGATCCGCATACCCGTCCCATCATCACCGAGTACGCCGGGCGGATCCGCTTCGAGAACATCGAAGAGGGCGTTACCGTGGCCAAGCAGCTCGACGACGTCACCGGCCTGTCCACGCTGGTGGTGATCGATCCCAAGCGCAAGGCCAGCAGCGCTGCCAAGGGCGTGCGCCCGCAGGTCAAGCTGCTGGACGAAGCCGGAAATGAAATCAAGATCGCGGGTACCGACACGCTGGTCAACATCACTTTCCAGATCGGTTCCATCATCACCGTGAAGGACGGCCAGGATGTCGCGGTGGGCGACGTGCTGGCGCGTATCCCTCAGGAAACCTCGAAGACGCGCGACATTACCGGCGGTCTGCCGCGTGTGGCCGAGCTGTTCGAGGCGCGTTCGCCGAAAGACGCGGGCGTACTGGCGGAAGTCACCGGCACCGTTTCTTTCGGCAAGGACACCAAGGGCAAGCAGCGCCTGGTCATCACCGATCTGGACGGGGTGGCGCACGAGTACCTGATCACGAAAGAGAAGCATGTGACGGCGCACGACGGCCAGATCGTCCAGAAGGGCGAAATGATCGTCGACGGCCCGGTCGATCCGCACGACATCCTGCGCTTGCAGGGGGTGGAAGCGCTGGCGCGCTACATCACCGACGAGGTGCAGGATGTGTACCGGCTGCAGGGCGTCAAGATCAACGACAAGCATATCGAGGTGATCGTGCGCCAGATGCTGCGCCGCGTCGTGGTGGTGGATCCGGGCAACACCGGCCTCATTCCCGGCGAGCAGGTCGAGCGCTCGGAAGTGTTGCAGATCAACGATGATATGGCGGCTGCGGGCAAGGAGCCGGCCGTCTACGACCCGATCCTGCTCGGCATCACCAAGGCGTCGCTGTCGACCGATTCCTTCATCTCGGCGGCTTCCTTCCAGGAAACCACGCGCGTACTGACCGAAGCGGCCATCATGGGCAAGAAGGACGAGCTGCGCGGCCTGAAGGAAAACGTGATTGTCGGACGCCTGATTCCGGCGGGAACCGGCCTTGCCTACCACAATACCCGCCGCCGCCAGGCAGCAGGGGAAGACCTTGGCGCCGGACGCCCGATCGAAGGCGAGGAAGCAAGCCCCACCGAGAATCAGGAAGTTGCTTGACAGGGGGGCGGCTCTCCCCTAGAATCACGCGTCTTTTTCCGGCCGCAGAATCGCCGGGAAACGCAGGACTGTAGCCCGGGACGGCGCCGCTTCAGAATGCGGTCGGCGCCGTCCCGCTTGTTTTAGAAACGATACGCTCACCTTAATTTTTCGGAATTTTTGACATGCCAACGATTAACCAGCTGATCCGCAAGCCGCGTCAGGCTCCGGTGGAGAAGAGCAAGGTTCCGGCCTTGAAGGCCTGCCCGCAACGCCGCGGCGTTTGTACCCGCGTGTACACCACGACGCCCAAAAAGCCGAACTCCGCCTTGCGCAAAGTTTGCAAGGTCAAGCTCACCAGCGGCTTCGAGGTCATCAGCTATATCGGCGGCGAAGGCCATAACCTGCAGGAGCACTCGGTGGTGCTGGTGCGTGGTGGCCGGGTCAAGGATTTGCCGGGTGTGCGTTACCACACGGTGCGTGGCAGCCTGGATACCGCTGGCGTGAAGGATCGCAAGCAGTCGCGTTCGAAGTACGGCGCCAAGCGTCCCAAGAAAGCCTGATCGGCCAGCAAGCTTAACTAGATAGAGAGACAGGAAAATGCCCCGTCGTCGCGAAGTCCCCAAACGTGAAATTCTGCCTGATCCGAAATTCGGTAATCAGGAAGTTTCGAAATTCATGAACGTCGTCATGTCCAGTGGCAAGAAGTCGGTTGCCGAGCGCATCGTCTACGGCGCCTTCGAGCAGATCACCAGCAAGTCCGGTAAAGATCCGCTGGAGGTGTTCAGCACTGCGCTGAACAATGCGCGTCCGCTGGTCGAGGTAAAGAGCCGCCGCGTCGGTGGCGCCAACTACCAAGTGCCGGTCGAGGTGCGTTCGAGCCGCCGTACCGCACTGGCGATGCGCTGGCTAAAGGATGCGGCGCGCAAGCGTGGCGAGAAATCCATGGGTGCCCGCCTGGCGGGTGAATTGCTCGATGCGTCCGAAGGTCGCGGCGGTGCAGTGAAGAAGCGTGAGGAAGTGCATCGTATGGCTGAAGCCAACAAGGCGTTCTCGCATTTCCGTTTCTGAGCGTTACTTTTTAAAAACACTACCAGACACAGTCAGGACCATAACGTGGCACGCACGACTCCTATCGAACGCTATCGCAACATCGGCATTTCCGCGCACATCGACGCCGGCAAGACGACCACTACTGAGCGCATCCTTTTCTATACCGGTGTGAGTCACAAGCTTGGCGAGGTGCATGACGGCGCGGCAACGACCGACTGGATGGAGCAGGAGCAGGAGCGTGGCATCACTATCACCTCCTCCGCCGTGACCTGTTTCTGGAAAGGCATGGACATGTCCATGCCCGAGCACCGTATCAACATCATCGATACGCCGGGGCACGTCGACTTCACCATCGAGGTCGAGCGTTCGATGCGTGTGCTGGATGGCGCGTGCATGGTGTATTGCGCGGTGGGTGGCGTGCAGCCGCAGTCGGAGACGGTGTGGCGTCAGGCCAACAAATATGGCGTGCCGCGACTGGCGTTCGTAAACAAGATGGACCGCTCCGGCGCCAATTTCTTCAAGGTTGTCGAGCAGATGCGTACGCGGCTGCAGGCCAACCCGGTGCCGGTCGTGATACCGATTGGCGCGGAAGACAGCTTTGTCGGCGTCGTTGATCTCCTGGAGATGAAGGCGATCAATTGGGACGAGGCCAGTCAGGGCATGAAGTTCGACTATTCGGACGTCCCGGCCGAGCTTGCCGAACTGGCAGCCAAATGGCGTTCGAACATGGTCGAGGCTGCTGCCGAGGCTTCGGAAGAGCTGATGAACAGGTATCTCGAGGAAGGTGAGCTGAGCAGGGACGATATCGTGCTGGGTCTGCGGACGCGTACGCTTGCCGGCGAAATCCAGCCGATGCTGTGCGGTACCGCATTCAAGAACAAGGGTGTGCAGCGCATGCTGGATGCGGTTATCCAGTATCTGCCGTCGCCGGTCGACATTCCGCCGGTTGAGGGTGTGGATGACAATGACAAGGAGGTTGTGCGCCAGGCGAATGACGACGAAAAATTTTCGGCGCTGGCGTTCAAGCTCATGAGCGATCCGTTCGTCGGCCAGCTGACTTTTGTCCGTGTCTATTCGGGGACGCTGCAAGCGGGGTCTACCGTTCTGAACTCGGTCAAGGGGAAGAAGGAGCGCATCGGGCGCATCCTGCAGATGCGCGCCAACGACCGCGAGGAAATCAAGGAGCTGCGGGCGGGCGACATCGGGGCGGTTGTCGGGCTGAAGGATGTGACCACGGGCGATACACTGTGCGATGTTGCGGCCCCGGTCATCCTTGAGCGCATGGTGTTCCCCGAGCCCGTCATCCACGTTGCGGTCGAGCCGAAGACGAAGGCCGACCAGGAAAAAATGGGTATCGCACTGGGTCGTCTGGCGTCCGAGGATCCGTCGTTCCGCGTCCGCACGGACGAGGAGTCTGGTCAGACCATCATCTCCGGCATGGGTGAGCTGCACCTCGACATCCTCGTCGATCGTATGCGCCGCGAATTCAACGTGGAGGCCAACGTCGGTGCACCGCAGGTGGCCTACCGTGAGGCGATCAGAAAAGAAGTCGAGCAGGAAGGCAAGCACGCCAAGCAGTCGGGTGGTAAGGGCCAGTACGGCCATGTCTGGATCAAGATGGGCCCGAACGAAGCGGGCAAGGGCTTCGAATTCATCGATGCCATCAAGGGTGGAACGGTGCCGCGCGAATACATTCCTGCGGTCGAAAAAGGCCTGATCGAGGCGATGAACAACGGCGTGCTTGCGGGCTTTCCCGTGGTTGACGTCAAGGTCACCCTGTTCGACGGTTCGTACCACGATGTCGATTCGTCCGAGCTGGCGTTCAAGCTGGCGGCCATTCTGGCGTTCAAGGACGGCATGCGCAAAGCCAGTCCTGCGCTGCTGGAGCCGATGATGGCGGTCGAGGTCGAGACGCCCGAGGATTATATGGGTGACGTGATGGGCGACCTGAATCGCCGGCGCGGCATCATCCAGGGTATGGATGATGTGGCTGGCGTCAAGGCGATCAAGGCCGAGGTTCCGCTGGCTGAAATGTTCGGCTATGCGACCGATCTGCGTTCGATGTCGCAGGGGCGCGCAACCTATACGATGGAATTCAAGCACTACGCCGAAGCGCCGAAGAGCGTCGCGGAAGCGGTTATCGC
Organism: Thiobacillus sp.; assembly: GCF_024708915.1. The sequence continues at coordinate 171 of NZ_JANJXQ010000229.1, read as the reverse complement.
CAAGAAATAATTTTGATTTTATAGGGCATCTGAAATGGCTAAGGAAAAATTCGAGCGGACCAAGCCGCACGTAAACGTAGGCACGATTGGACACGTTGACCACGGCAAGACCACCTTGACCGCGGCGATCACCACCATTCTGTCGAAGAAATTTGGCGGTGCTGCCAAGAA
>NZ_JANJXQ010000225.1 GCF_024708915.1 Thiobacillus sp. | reverse complement strand
CGCGCCGAGCACCTGCCGGAATCCGAGGCTCCGGCCGGGGCGCGCCTGCTCACGCTCAGTGGCGAGGAGTTCCAGCGCCGCATGCGGGCGGGGCTGAAAATCCCTGACTGGTACAGCTTTCCCGAAGTGCTGGTCGAGCTGCACCGGCAGAATCCGCCACGCGAGCGCCAGGGATTCACCGTATTCTTCACCGGCCTGTCCGGTGCGGGGAAATCCACTCTCGCGCGTGCACTGACCGCGCGGCTGATGGAAATGGGTGGACGTTCGGTGACCCTGCTGGACGGCGATATCGTGCGCCGCCATCTCTCGTCCGAGCTGGGTTTTTCAAAAGCGCACCGCGACATCAACGTGCGGCGCATCGGTTTTGTGGCGAGCGAAATCACCAAGAATCGCGGCATCGCCGTCTGCGCGCCGATCGCGCCGTATCGCCAGACGCGCCGCGACGTGCGCGCCATGATCGAAGCCGTCGGCGGCTTCGTCGAAATCCACGTCGCCACGCCGATCGAAACCTGCGAGTTGCGCGACCGCAAAGGTCTGTACGCGAAGGCGCGCGCGGGACTGATCCCGGAGTTCACCGGCGTCTCCGATCCTTACGAAGTGCCCGAAAAACCGGAGCTGGCGATCGATACCACGGGCCTGGGCATCGACGAGGCGGTGCAGCAAATCCTGCTCAAGCTGGAGCACGAGGGGTACTTGCGCTGAACTGCGCCAGAGCAGTGAAAGCGGCGGCCTTGGGCCGCCGTTTTCACTTGCCCATCCGGATCGGGGTGTCGCCGGAAATCAGCTCCGGTTGTAAAAGAATCCGACGCCCGATTTCAGGCATCCCTCAAGCCCTTTCTGCGATCCGGCCAGCATGCCTACCGCACTGGCGATAAGCCCGGCAAAATGCGGCGGCAAGGCGGCGTCGGGCGCGATGAATTCCATGGCAATCCAGACGACAAAGCCAAGCACGATCGACAGGGCCGCGCCGGTGTTGCCGGCGCGCTTCCAGTACAGTCCGGCGACCAGCGGGACGAAGGCGCAGGCCAGCGTGACCTTGTAGGCATTGGCGACCATCTGGTGGATGCTGGTTTCGCTTTGCAGCGACCACAGCGAATACACGACGACCAAGAGCGTAAAGGCGACCACGACGGCACGGGTGGTCCACAGCAGCTTTGTCTGGCTCAGGCGGTGATGCGGCATGAGCTCCTTGATGATGTTTTCCGAGATGGTGACGGAAGGCGCCAGCAGGGTGCCGGAAGCGGTCGACATGATGACCGACAGCAGGGCGCCGTAAAAAATGATCTGTGCGTAGAGCGGCAGGTGGGTTTTGACGAAGGTGGGCAGGACCATCTGGGCGTCGGCGGCCAGCAAGGCCGCGGTCATGGCGGGGTCGACCAGGGTGGCGGAGTAGGTGAGGTAGATCGGCACCGCAGCGAACAGGAAATACAGCGAGCCGCCGATGATGGTGCCCCACACCGCGATGCGCTCGGTTTTGCCGGCATTGGCGCGCTGGAACACGTCCTGCTGCGGGATCGAGCCCAGCCCCATGGTGAGAAAGCCGGCGACGAAGGTGACCACCGCCGCCCATTCCAGCGGCGGCCAGAATTCGAATTTTCCGGCTGCCGCGGCGTGCTCGATCACCGGCGCGATGCCGTTGACCTCGGGCATGTCGGCCACCAGCTTGGCGATCCACAGCAGCCCCGCGACGATGACCGTCATCTGCACCAGGGTGGTCAAGGCCACCGACCACATGCCGCCGAACAGGGTGTAAAGCAGCACCACGGCCGCGCCGATGAGGATGCCTTGCGGCTGGGTGACGAGGCCGTCCGACAGCACGTTGAACACCAGCCCCAGCGCCACCACCTGGGCCGATACCCAGCCCAGATAGGACAGCGCGATCGCCGCCGAAATCACCACCTCGACCGGGCGGTTGTAGCGCTGGCGGAAGAAGTCGCCCAGCGTGAGCAGCTTCATGCGGTACAGCGGGCGGGCGAAGAACAGGCCAAACAGGATCAGCGCGAGCGAGGCGCCGAACGGATCGGAAATCGTGCCGCCGAGATTTTCATCGAGGAAGGTGGCGGGGATGCCGAGTACGGTTTCGGCGCCGAACCAGGTGGCAAACACCATCGCCACCACCACGATCATCGGCAGCGCGCGCCCGGCGGTGATGTAGTCGCTCGCAGTGTGGACCTTGGTGGCGGCATACAGGCCGACGCCGATGGAGAAGATCAGGTAGAGGACGACGAAGCCAATCAACATGGAAGCACTCTTAGTGCAAGGCGGAATAGAGAATGACGGCCGCCGCCAGTGCGGCGAGCAGGCCGGCGATGACACCCAGCCAGCGGTTGCGGACATGCTGCTGGCGCAGCATCAGGGCGAGTCCGGCTTCCAGTTGGGTCAGTCGGTTTTCGTTCAATGCCTGGTGCGCCAGGCGCGGCAGTTGCGGCAGCAGGGCGGCCCATTTGGGCGCTTCGGTCTGCAGGTTCTTCACCAGCGCGCGCCAGCCGACCTGCTCGTTCATCCAGCGCTCAAGGAAGGGCTTGGCGGTTTTCCATAAATCCAGATCGGGGTCGAGCTGGCGGCCGAGGCCTTCGATGTTGAGCAGGGTCTTCTGCAGCAGCACCAGCTGCGGCTGGATCTCCACGTTGAAGCGGCGCGAGGCCTGGAACAGCTGCAGCAGCACGCGGCCGAAGGAAATCTCCTTCAGCGGGCGGTCGAACACCGGTTCGCACACCGCGCGCACCGCGGCTTCGAGTTCGTCGATGCGGGTGTCCGGCGGAACCCAGCCGGATTCCAGGTGCGCCAGCGCCACGCCCTTGTAGTCGCGGCGGAAGAAGGCGAGGAAGTTGCGTGCGAGATACTGCTTGTCGACTTCGGTGAGCGTGCCCATGATGCCGAAGTCGAGCGCGATGTACTGGTCAATCGGTTTGGGCCCAGCGTTCGCCCCCTCGCCCGCTTGCGGGAGATAACCAGCGACTTGCCCGCTTGCGGGCTTAGTCGATTGGTTAGTGGCTTCATCAGGGTTGCTTCCCGGGCGCACCAGGATATTGCCGGGATGCATGTCGGCGTGGAAAAAGCCGTCGCGGAACACCTGGGTGAAGAAGATTTCGACCCCGGCAGCGGCGAGCCTGGGGAGATTCACGCCGGATTCGCGCAGGCGCTCGATGCGGCTCACCGGGATGCCGTCCATGCGGTCCATCACCATGACGTCGCGGCCGCAGTAGTCCCAGTAGACTTCGGGCACCAGCAGCAGCGGCGAGTCCTTGAAATTGCGCCTGAGCTGCGAGCAGTTGGCGGCCTCGCGCATCAGATCCAGTTCGTCTTCCAGGTGCTTCTCGAATTCCGCCACCACTTCGCGCGGGCGCAGCCGTTTGCCGTCGGCGAACAGTTTCTCCACCAGACCGGCGGCGGCATACAGCAGCGACACGTCGTGCGCGATGACCGGCGCGATGCCGGGGCGCAGCACCTTGACGGCAACCGCCGTCCTGTCGTGCAGGCGGGCGAAATGCACCTGCGCCACCGAGGCCGAGGCGACCGGGGTGGCGTCGAATTCCGCAAACACCTCGGCCAGGGGTTTTTTGTATGCCGCTTCCAGCGTGGCGATGGCCTCGGCGGACGGAAACGGCGGCACCCGGTCCTGCAGCAGGGCGAGTTCGTCGGCAATGTCGAGCGGCACCAGGTCGCGCCGGGTCGAGAGCATCTGCCCGAACTTGACGAAGATCGGCCCCAGCGCTTCCAGCGCGCGGCGCAGACGCACGCCGCGCGGCTCCGCGAGCGGGCGCCAGAACAGGGTGGCGCGCACCAGCCAGCGCAGCGGGCGCACCCGCTCGTGGCCGAGGAAGAACTCCTCCAGCCCGTAGCGCAGGCCGACGGTGAGGATGCGGACGAGGCGCAGCAGCTTCATGCGGGTCGCGGCTGCGTGTCCGGCTCGGGGCGGCGGGCTTGCAGCAAACGCAGCCGCGCATCCAGTCGTGCCACATCGTCGGCGAGCGCATCCACGCCGTGATTGAAGCGTGCCACATCGACACCGCGTGCCATCAATTCGGCTTCCTCGACTGCATATTCGCTGGCGTTGCGGCCGAGCGCGGAAAACATCTGTCCGAGGCTGGCCAGTGCGCCGCGGCCGAGCGCATGCAGACGATGCGCAGCGACATCGCCTACGATCGGCGCGAGGTCGGCTTCGGCATCCCAGTCGAGTTGCCTGAATACCCGGTCGAGCGTGGCGAGAAGCGCAGGGTCGCCACTGTAGTCGGCGTGACGCAAGGCCTCGCGGCCGAAAAATGGCAGCCGCGCGACGAGCGTGGGGGTGGGACGCACGACGGCGTCGGGGGTATCGACCACCGCTTCGGAAAAGCAGCCGTCAGCGGCGATGAGGAAATCGAGCTGCGTGAGCGTGAGATCGAAGCGCACGCTTGCACCGGCATGGCGGACGAGCGCCTCGGCCGCGCCGGGCGACTGCCGCAGCAGATGGTTGAGGCTGCGCTCGACGAGGGCTTCAGCGATCAAACCTTGAAACCCTTGTGCAGCGCCACCACGCCAGCCGTCAGGTTGTGGTAGCTCACCTTGGCGAAGCCTGCGGCTTCCATCATGGCCTTGAGTTCCTCCTGGCCCGGATGCATGCGGATCGACTCGGCGAGGTACTGGTAGCTATCCGCGTCGTTGGCGACGAGCCTGCCCATCAGCGGCAGCAGCTTGAAGGAATACAGGTCGTAGGCCGGCTCCAGCGGTTTCCACACCTTGGAGAACTCCAGCACCAGCAGGCGGCCGCCGGGTTTCAGCACGCGGTGCATCTCGGCCAGCGCCTGATCCTTGTGCGTCATGTTGCGCAGGCCGAAGGCCACCGACACGCAATCGAAATGATCGTCCGGGAACGGCAGCCGTTCGCCGTCGCACTGCACGGCGGGCGGGGTCCTGCCCTCGTTCAGCATGCGGTCGCGGCCTTCGCGCAGCATCGAGAAGTTGATGTCGGTGAGCAGCACGGAGCCGGTGTCGCCGACTTCCTTCAGGAACAGCCGGGTGAGGTCGGCGGTGCCGCCCGCCACGTCGAGCACGCGCATTCCGGGCCGCAATCCCGCCTGCGCTACGGCAAACCGTTTCCACAAGCGGTGCAGACCGGCCGACATGAGGTCGTTCATGAGGTCGTACTGCGTGGCGACGGAATGGAAGACCTCGGCCACCTTGGCGGCTTTTTCGGATTCGGCGACCTGCTGGTAGCCGAAATGGGTGGTTTTATCCATGGCAGACGGGGCGAACAAATAAGCCCGGAATTCTACCAGCGCACGGGTTGGCAGGGGCTTGCGACGCCGCCGGATGTCATAAATCGGTCATACTGCCGTCATAGTATGGCCAACATTGCAACAAGCCCGGAGACCCCATGGCTGCCAATATTCTGCTGGTCGAAGACGAACCCGGGATTCAGGAACTGCTCAAATTCAACCTGGCGCAGGCAGGCCATCAGGTCACCGCCGCCGGCGATGCCGAGCATGCGCTGAAATTTCTCAAGAGCACGTTGCCCGACGTCATCCTGCTTGACTGGATGCTGCCCGGCATGTCGGGCATCGACCTGTGCAAGCGCCTGCGCAGCGATGAGCGCTACCAGCCGATTCCCATCATCATGCTGACCGCGCGCGGCGAGGAGCGCGACAAGGTGCTGGGGCTGGATACCGGCGCCGACGACTACATCACCAAGCCCTTCTCGCCGCGCGAGCTGGTGTCGCGCATCAAGGCCGTGCTGCGCCGCCGCGCGCCGCAGATGACCGACGAGCCGGTCGAGATCAATAGTCTCAAGCTCGACCCCTCCAGTCATCGGGTATCCGGCAGGGGCCAGGCGCTGGAACTGGGGCCGACCGAATTCCGTCTGCTGCATTTCTTCATGACCCATCCCGAACGCGTCTATTCGCGCGCCCAGCTGCTCGATCAGGTGTGGGGCGACGACGTGTTCGTGGAGGAGCGCACGGTGGATGTCCATATCCGCCGCCTGCGCCTGGCGCTGGAACCGTCCGGCCATGCCGAACTGATCCAGACCGTACGCGGCTCGGGTTATCGCTTTTCGGCCGAAGTGGGATAATCCGCCTACCGGGTTTCTGGGAAGGGTCAAGCATGGGTTTCTGGTGGCGTCCGCTCAGCGTGCTGGCCAGCGTATTGTTCGTGGCGCTGATTCTGTGGGCCGCTTCCGGCTGGGTGGCTGCGCTGGGGTTTCTCGCCGGCATCCAGGCCTTCGTGATGCTGCGCCGCCTGTGGCAGGAATTTCGCCTGGCGCGCTGGCTGGAAAATCCCGACGAAGTGGAACCGCCCGACGCCACCGGCACCTGGGGCGACATCTTCTACCGCCTGCAAAAACTCCAGAAACGCCAGAAAGCCAGCCGCGGCCAGCTCACCACCGCGCTCGAACAGTTCGAGCACGCTGCGATGGCAGTGCCCGACGGCATGGTCATTCTCAATGGCAACGAACAGATCGACTGGTGCAATCCCGCCTCGCGCACATACATGGGACTGGATTGTGAGCGCGACCGTGGCCAGTTCATCCGCTATCTGCTGCGGCAGGCGCATTTTCTGGAGTTTCTCGACGCGGCCGATTTTTCACGGCGCCTAGTGTGCAAATCGCCGATCAATCGCGAGATTACGCTGTCGCTGCAACTGGTGCCATTCGACGAAGGCAAGAAACTGCTGGTCGCGCGCGACATCACCGACCTCGAACGCGTCGACGCCATGCGCCGCGACTTCATCGCCAACGTATCGCATGAATTGCGCACCCCGCTGACGGTGGTCGGCGGCTTCGTCGAAACCATGGCCGATGCCCCCGACCTGCCGGCCGCCGAGTATCGCCGCTATTTCGATCTGATGCTCGACCACACCCGGCGCATGCAGCATCTGCTGGATGACCTGCTGACGCTGTCGCAGCTGGAAAGCGCCGACCACAAGCTGAAGGACGAACCCATCAATGTTTCCGAACTGGCGGGCTTGCTGAAGGCCGAGGCGGAGTCGCTGAGTCGTGGGCAGCATCGAATCAGGCTGCAGCTCGACAGCACGGCCTGGCTGAAAGGCAGCCTGCAGGAAATCCGCAGCGCGCTCAGCAACCTGGTCTCGAATGCCGTGCGCTATACACCGGGCGGCGGCGAAATCACCCTGAGCTGGCTTGAGCGCGACGGCGAAGGCGTGTTTGCCGTCACCGATACCGGTGAAGGCATCGCCGCCGAACACATCCCGCGCCTGACCGAGCGCTTCTACCGCGTCGATCGCAGCCGCTCACGCGAAACCGGGGGCACCGGTCTCGGCCTCGCCATTGTCAAGCATGTGCTCACCCGCCACGGCGCGCGGCTGGAAATACAGTCCATTCCCGGCAAGGGCAGCACCTTCTCGGCCACCTTTCCCCTCCAGCACATGCAGCATGCGCCGGAGGGTGGAACCGTCATTCCGTTTCCCGAGCGCGGCCAAGCCGCCGGCTAAGCGCAGCGGTCAGCTGCGCGTCGAGGCCAGCAGGCGCGGCGTGCGGCGTATCTCGCTTCCGCCCGCCCCACACCGGATCGGGGAAATGCGGGTCATCCGCATAGCGCGGAATCACGTGCCAGTGCAGATGCGGCACCACGTTGCCGAGCGAGGCGAGGTTGACCTTGTCCGGCGCCATCACCTCGCGCAATGCGGACTCCGTGGTCAGCACCGCCTGCAGCAGGCGTTGCTGCTCCGCCGGTGGCAGGTCGCTCATCTCCTTCACATGGGCATTGAGAATCACCCGCAGGAAGCCAGGGTAGTCTGGCTCGTCGGCGAGGATGATGCGGCAGAAGTCGTCCTGCCACAGCAGCTGTCCACCGGATTCGTCGCACAAGAGGCAGCTCAAAGCAGCACGCGTTCGATCCCGCCGTTGCCCACTTGCGCGAGGTAGCTTGCCATCCAGTTCTCGCCGAGTAGCTGCTTCGCCAGTTCGATCACGATGTAGTCCGGCTCGGTGCCGGTGTCGTCGCTGTAGCGCGCCAGCCCCTGCAGGCACGACGGGCAGCTGGTGAGGAGCTTGACCGGCTGCTTGCCCGCGCCGAGCGCGGCGACGCCGGCGCGGATTTCCTCTTCCTTGCGGAAGCGGATCTGGGTGGAAATGTCCGGCCGGCTGACGGCGAGCGTGCCGGATTCGCCGCAGCAGCGGTCGGACAGAGTGACCCCGCCGCCGAGCAGCGCGTTGGCGACCTTCATCGGCGCGTGGGTTTTCATCGGGGTGTGGCAGGGGTCGTGAAAAAGGTATTTCTCGCCGCTGACGTTGTCGAGCTTGACGCCTTTTTCCATCAGGTATTCATGGATGTCGAGCAGGCGGCAGCCGGGGAAGATTTTTTCGAATTCGTATTTCAGCAGCTGGTCCATGCAGGTGCCGCAGGACACGATCACGGTCTTGATGTCGAGGTAGTTCAGCGTGTTGGCGACGCGATGGAACAGCACGCGGTTGGCCACGGTGATCGCTTCACCCTTGTCGGCCTGGCCACCTGCGGTCTGCGGGTAGCCGCAACAGAGATAGCCGGGCGGCAACACGGTCTGCGCGCCGAGTTCGAACAGCATCGCCTGGGTGGCCAGCCCGACCTGCGAGAACAGCCGCTCGGAGCCGCAGCCGGGGAAGTAGAACACCGCGTCGCTGTCTTCGTTGAGCTTGGCCGGGTTGCGCAGGATCGGCACGATCGAGGGGTCTTCCAGTCCCAGCAGCGCGCGCGAGGTCTTTTTCGGCAGTCCGCCCGGCATCGGCTTGTTGACCAGATGGATCACCTGCGCGACCGGCTTCGGCCTGCCCAGCGTGGCAGGCGGGTTTTTTGTCTGCGCCTGAATCAGGCCCATGCGCTTGAACAGCTGGTGCCCCAACCGCTGGCTGGCGTAGCCCCATTCGATCAGCGGTTTACGCAGCGCCTTGATGGTGGCCGGGTCGGTCGCGTTCAGAAATGCCATCGACGCCCAGGTGCCGGGATTGAATTTCTTCTTGCCCTGCTTCCTCAACAGGTTGCGCATGGCGACCGAGACGTCGCCGAAGTCGATGTCGACCGGGCACGGGTTCTTGCACTTGTGGCAGATGGTGCAGTGGTCGGCGACGTCGCTGAACTCGTCGAAGTGCTTCAGCGACACGCCACGCCGGGTCTGCTCCTCGTATAAAAATGCCTCGATCAGCAGCGAGGTGGCGAGGATCTTGTTGCGCGGCGAGTACAGCAGGTTGGCGCGCGGGATGTGGGTGTTGCATACCGGCTTGCACTTGCCGCAGCGCAGGCAGTCCTTGATCGAGTCGGCGATGGCGCCGGTTTCCGAGGCTTCGAGAATGATCGACTCGGCTTCCAGCAGGCCGAACGACGGTGTGTAGGCGTTGCGCAGATCGGCGCCCGGCAGCAGCTTGCCCTTGTTGAAGCGGTGCGCCGGGTCGACCTTGTTCTTGTAGTCGGCAAAGGTCGCGATCGTCGCGGCGTCGAGGAATTCCAGCTTGGTCAGGCCGATGCCGTGTTCGCCCGAAATCACCCCGCCGAGGTCAGTGGCAAGCGCCATGATGCGCGCCACCGCCGCGTTGGCAGCCTGCAGCATGGCGTAGTCGTCGGAGTTGACCGGGATGTTGGTATGCACGTTGCCGTCGCCGGCGTGCATGTGCAGCGCCACAAAGACGCGGCTTTTCAACACCTCTTTGTGGATGCGGTCGCAGACTTCGAGCAGGCGGGTGTATTCGCGGCCGATGAACAGTTGGTGTAGTTCGCGCCTGACCTCGCGCTTCCACGACACGCGGACGTGCTTGTCGCGCAGCGCGGTGAACACCGTTCCGTGCGCGTGCGGCGCATCGAGGTCGCCGGCATAGTCCTGCCAGCGGGCTTTCACGGTTTCGATCAGGGCCAGCGCGCGCTGGCGCTTTTCTTCCACCTGCGCGGGATCGGCGACGGTATCGTCGTCTTCCAGCAGCGGCAGTGGCGCGGCGAAAAATTCGGCCAGCGCGTCGAGCAGCTTGAGCTTGTTGGCGATCGACAGTTCGATGTTGATGCGCTCGATGCCGTCGGTGTAATCGCCCAGCCGCGGCAGCGGGATCACCACGTCCTCGTTGATCTTGAAGGCGTTGGTGTGCGCCGCGATTGCAGCGGTGCGGGCGCGGTCGAGCCAGAAGATCTTGCGGGTTTCGGGTGCTACCGCGATGAAGCCTTCGCCGCCGCGCGCGTTGGCGATGCGCACGATGTGCGAGGCGGCTTCGCCGACCGCGACTTCGTCGTCCGAGACGACGTCGATCAGCAGCACCATGTTCGGGCGCGCGGCCCGCGGCGCCTTGGTGGCGTAGCCGACCGCCTTGACGTAGCGCGCGTCGAGATGCTCCAGCCCGGCGAGCAGGATGGCGGGGTGCGCGTCGCAATATTCCTTCACCTCGACGATCGCCGGGGTGGCTTCGGCGGCATTGCCGAAAAACTCCAGGCATACGGTGCGGGTGTGCGCCGGCAGCCGGTGCAGGATGAAGCGCGCCGAGGTGATCAGGCCGTCGCAGCCCTCTTTCTGGATGCCGGGCAGGCCGGCCAGGAACTTGTCGGTGACGTCCTTGCCGAGGCCGGTTTTGCGAAAGCGGCTGCCGGGGATGGTGAGGATATCCGGCGAGCCTTTCGGCGTCTTGCCGTCGGCGGCGAAACGGCGGATTTCGAACGTGGCCGAAGACACATCGTGGATCTTGCCGAGGTTGTGGTTGAGCCGGCTGACCTCGATCCAGTCGGCGTCCGGCGTGACCATGCGCCACGACACCAGGTTGTCCAGTGCGGTGCCCCACAGCACGGCCTTCTTGCCGCCCGCGTTCATCGACACGTTGCCGCCGATGGTCGAGGCGTCGGCGGAGGTCGGGTCGACCGCGAACACCAGGCCGGCGGCGTCGGCCGCTTCCATCACCCGCTTGGTCACCACGCCGGCGCCGCAATGAATGGTGGGAACTTCGAATTCCATGCCGGGCAGGTGCCGCATTTCCACCGCGCTCATCGCTTCGAGCTTTTCGGTGTTGATGACGGCAGCCTGTTCGGTGAGCGGGATGGCGCCGCCGGTGTAGCCGGTGCCGCCGCCGCGCGGGATGATGGTCAACCCCAGCTCGATCAGCCCGGCGACCAGCGCGGCCATCTCGGCTTCGCTGTCCGGGGTCAGCACCACGAAAGGATATTCCACCCGCCAGTCGGTGGCGTCGGTGACATGCGAGACGCGCGCCAGGCCGTCGAATGCGATGTTGTCGCGCCGGGTGACGCCTGCCAGACGCCGCAGGATGCGCGCCCGCAGGCTGGCGGTGTCGTCGAACCAGGCCTCGAATTCGCGCACTGCGCGCCCGGCCGCTGCCAGCAGCTGGCCGACCAGTTCGTTGCCCTGGCGCCGCACTTCGATCTCGTGCAGGCGATGCCGCAGCGCTTCGACCAGCATCTGCCGCCGCTTCGGGTTGTCGAGCAGGTCGTCTTCCAGATAGGGATTGCGCCGCACCACCCAGATATCGCCCAGTACCTCGAACAGCATACGCGCCGAGCGTCCGGTCTTGCGTTCGCCGCGCAGCGTGTTGAGTACATCCCACGCATCGGCGCCGAGCAGGCGGATGACGATTTCGCGGTCGGAAAACGAGGTGTAGTTGTAGGGGATTTCGCGGAGGCGGGAATTCATGGCGGGGCGGTACTGCAAAAGCTGTATTTTACGGGATATTGCCGGAATGTCGGCAGCGCTTGCCGGCGCGGTTGTGCTCGCCGGTCGCACGGCCAGGGAGGGCGCGCCGCATGAGGGTGAACGGCGCCTGCACTGCGAAAGCCCTGCGGCTGACGGGGCTGGTCGTGCCGGCTGGCGGACGGACTATTTGAACAGCCGCTTGCCTTGCGTGACGCCTGCCAGCACCAGTGCGCCCGCGGCGATGCCGGCCAGTCCGTTCAGCAGCAATGGGGTGAGCGTGCCCAGCATGCCGCCGATTCCGGGCAGTGCCGCCACGGCGTGGGCGGCCGCTTCGACGAGACGATGTGCGGCGGGCAGGCCGTGCACCAGGATGCCGCCGCCGACGAGGAACATGGCGGCGGTGCCGATTACCGACAGCCCCTTCATCATGAGCGGCGCTGCGGCGAGGATGCCGCGCCCGAGTGCGCGCGCAGGGCGGGCGGGCTGCCGGCTGAGCCAGAGCCCGGCGTCGTCGAGCTTGACGATGCCGGCGACCAGACCGTACACCCCGACGGTCATCGCGATGGCGATGCCGGCAAGCACCGCGACCTGCATGCCGAACGACGCGGCGGCAACGCTACCCAGGGTGATGACGATGATTTCGGCCGACAGGATGAAATCGGTGCGTACCGCGCCCTTGATCTTGTCGCGTTCGAGCGCGGCCGGATCGGCGTCGGGGGTGGCCGGCGCTTGCGCAGGCCCGGCATGGCGCGCATCGTCTTCTGCGCGGTGGAAAAATGTATGCGCCAGCTTTTCGAAGCCTTCGTAGCACAGGAAGGCGCCACCCAGCATCAGCAGCGGCATGATTGCCCACGGCGCCAGCGCGCTGATGGCGAGCGCGGCGGGGACGAGGATCAGCTTGTTGCGGAACGAGCCTTTGGCCACCGCCCACACCACCGGCAGTTCACGCTCGGCTTTCACTCCTGCAACCTGCTGGGCGTTCAGCGCCAGGTCGTCGCCGAGCACGCCCGAGGTTTTCTTGGCAGCGACCTTGGTCATCGCCGACACGTCGTCGAGGATGCCGGCGATGTCGTCGATCAGGGCGAGCAGGCTGGTTCCGGCCATGGCAGGGGGCGGCTCAGTCGCCCAGTTGAATTTTTCCGGCTTTTTCGGCTGCCGCAAAATCCAGCATGCGCTGGATCGACACCGCCGCTTTGGCGCGGATACTTTCCTCGATGTGGATTTCGTTGCCGCCATTCTCCAGCACGGCGGCGAGTTTTCTCAGACCGTTCATCGCCATCCACGGGCAGTGCGCGCAGGAGACACAGGTGGCACCTTCACCCGCGGTCGGCGCTTCCAGCAGCAGCTTGCCGGGGGCAGCGGCGTGCATTTTGTGGAAGATGCCGTTGTCGGTGGCGACGATGAATTCGGGGTTGGGCAGGGTGCGCACCGCCTCGATCAGCTGGGTGGTCGAGCCGACCACGTCGGCCAGCGCGATCACCGGCTCCGGCGATTCGGGGTGCACCAGCACCGCGGCAGCCGGGTGCTCGGCATGCAGCTGCTGCAGCGCCTCGGCCTTGAACGCCTCGTGCACCACGCATGAGCCCTGCCACAGCAGCATGTCGGCGCCGGTCACCCGTTGCACGTATTCGCCCAGATGGCGGTCCGGCGCCCACAAGAGCTTGTGGCCCTGCTGGTGCAGGTACTTGACGATCTTGGCGGCGATGCCGGACGTGACGACCCAGTCGGCGCGCGCCTTCACTGCTGCGCTGGTGTTGGCGTAGACCACCGAGAGCCGGTCCGGGTGGGCGTCGCAAAAGGCGGCGAACTCGTCCGCCGGGCAGGCCAGGTCGAGCGAGCACTCGGCCTGCAGGTCGGGCATGATGACGCGTTTTTCCGGGTTCAGGATCTTGGCGGTTTCGCCCATGAACTTGACCCCGGCGACGATCAGCGTCTTCGCCGGGTGGGCATGGCCGAAGCGCGCCATCTCCAGCGAATCCGACACGCAGCCGCCGGTTTCCTCGGCCAGGTCCTGCAGGTCGCCCGAAGTGTAATAGTGCGCGACCAGCACCGCGTCCCGCTGTTTCATCAGCGTCTTGATGCGTGCCTTGAGCGCCTCGCGTTCATCGGGGGCGAGCACCTCCTCCACCATGGGCGGCGGCTGGATCACGGGTTTGACCGGGACGGGAAAGGCAAGGCTCATCGTGACGACTCAAGATTCGGATAGGCAAGGTTTTCAAGTATAGCGCTGCGTGGCGGACGTTTTCACATGGCGGCGCCCGGGTTTTTTCTGGCGCGCCGCGGGGACTTTTGGCTTATCCTTGCGCCCCTATGCAACAGTTGCTTCTCGACATCCGCCCTCCTGCGCAGCCCGAACTCGCCCGCTTCGTGGCGGGGCGCAACGTCGAACTGATGGCGCAGCTGCAGGCCATGCTCGACGGCAGCGCGGCCGAGCGCATGGTGTATGTGTGGGGCGCGCCGGGCAGCGGCAAGAGCTATTTGCTGGCGGCCTGGGCGCATGCCTGTCAGGCGCGCGGCCTGAGCGTGGATGTCACCGGGAGCAATGCCGCGCAGGCGGTGATCGCGGATCGGGTCGACGCGTGGGACGCCGCGCAGCAGCGCGCCGGCTTCGCCGCCTTCAACCGGGTGCGCGAAGCGGGCGGGTTGTGGCTGGCGGCGGGAAAGCTGGCGCCGGCCGAACTGCCGGTGATGCCGGAATTGCAGACCCGGCTGGGCTGGGGCCTGGTGTTCCAGTTGCACGGCCTGGACGACGCCGAAAAACGCGCCGCGCTGGCACAGCACGCCGAAACCCTGGGATTCCGGCTGGAGCCCCAGGTGGCGGACTACTTGTTGAATCATACCGCGCGCGACATGCAGAGCCTGCTGCGGGTGCTGGAGGCGCTCGACCGCTTCAGCCTCGAAATGCGCCGTCCGATCACGCTGCCGCTGCTGCGGCAGTTGTTGTCCGGCGCCGGCAGGCGCTGATCAGGCCTGGCCCTGCTGGGCTTGCTGCTCGGCGATGTCCTTGTGGACCTGCGCCATGTCCAGCCCCATTACTTGCTCGATCAGCGAATCCAGCGCGTTGGCGGGCAGCGAGCCGGCTTCGGAATAAAGGATGACCTGTTCGCGGAATACCATCAGCGTGGGGATGGAGCGGATCTGGAAATAGCCGGCCAGATCCTGCTCGACTTCGGTATTGACCTTGGCAAAGACGATGTCGGCGTGGTTTTCGGATGCAGCCTCGAAAATCGGCGCAAACCCGCGGCAGGGACCGCACCACGGCGCCCAGAAGTCGACAATGACAACGTCGTTGCTCTGGATGGTGGATTCGAAGTTGTCCTTGGTGAGTTCGATGACGGCCATGCTGATTCCTGCGAAGTGGTGGAAATGGTGAAATAAAAAGGCGCGAGGACGAATCCACCGCGCCTGAATGCCACCCTATCACGGATGGCGGGCCCCCGACAATGCGGAGGCGACTTATCGGGCAGACCGGACGGGTTGTCCGCTACCCAGGTCCAGCCGAAACCGGCTGGCCTTGAAATCTATTTGGCGAAAGCCTGGGCGAACAGGCCGCGCTTTTGTCCGGCCGGCTGAACGCCACGCCCCATGTTCTGGCTGTGCTTGAGATTGCTGCGCACCTCGGCACGGTTCACCACCATGATGAGTGCGGTTGCCAGCACTCGTGCCTGGTGCGGGGTCAGGTTGAGTTCACAGCCCTGCGACTGAAGCGTCACCACCACGCGGTCGCGGCCGCTGCTATCTTCCTGCAGGGCGATGTCCAGTGCGCTGCCGGATTCCAGTTCGATCATTGCGCTATCTCCTTGTGTCGCATACACAAGGAATCGAGCAGGGTTCATG
Source organism: Thiobacillus sp. (assembly GCF_024708915.1). Next base: position 10,623 of record NZ_JANJXQ010000225.1, on the reverse strand, counting down.
CCAGTCTCCCGTAAGGCGCGGAGTGCGCGGAAACCCGCATTAAAGCAGGCGGGCTTGACGGCTTGATGAAAAGACCCAGGCACCGCACTGACGAAGCTTCGTCGGTGCGGTGGGCGTGTTCGTCACTTCCCGGGACTGCTGGCGAGCGGCGGAATGGTGCGGGCAGCGGCTGTGCGGTCGCGTGTCAGCAGGGTGTAGGCAACCGGAATGACGAACAGCGTCAGCAGGGTGCCGAGCAGCAGGCCGCCGACGATGACCCAGCCGATGGGCGAGCGCGATTCCGCTCCGGCGCCCGCTGCGAGTGCCAGCGGTACGGCGCCTAGCACCATCGCCGAGGTGGTCATCAGGATCGGCCGCAGACGCAGGCTGGCGGCCTCGATCACCGCCTCGACCTTGGACTTTCCTCTTTCACGCAGCTGGTTGGCGAATTCGACGATCAGGATGCCGTGTTTGGTGATCAGGCCGACCAGCATCACCAGCCCGATCTGGCTGTAGACGTTGAGCGTGGCGCCGGTGAGCTTCAGTGCCAGCAGCGCGCCGGTGGCGGCGAGCGGCACGGTGAGCATGATGATGAAGGGTGAAACGAAGCTCTCGAACTGCGCCGCCAGCACCAGGTAAATGATGATCAGTGCCAGCGCGAAGGTGATGGCGAGTGTCTGTCCGGATTCGCCGAATTCGCGTGACTGGCCGTCGAGCGCGGTGCGTGCGGATTTCGGCAACGTTGCCTTGGCGGCCTGGTCCATGAAGGCGAGCGCCTCGCCCAGCGTGTAGCCGGGCGCGATGTTGGCCGAGACGATGGCGGCGCGCTGGCGGTCGAAGTGGTTGAGCTCTTTCGGCGCGACGGTTTCGGAAACGGCGACCAGGTTGGACAGCGGTGTCAGGCTGCCGCTCTGGCCGCGCACGTACAGCGCGGTCAGGTCCTGCGGGGTGGCGCGCGCGGCGGGGTCGAGCTGCACCACCACGTTGTACTGCTCGCCTGCCTGCTTGAAGCGGGTGACTTCGCGCCCGCCGAGCAGGGTTTCCAGGGTGCGCCCGATGGTGTCGATGCCGACCCCCATCTGCGCCGCCTTGTCGCGGTTGATGTCGACCTTCAGCTGCGGCTTGTTGAGCTTGAGGTCGGTGTCGGCGTTGACCAGTCCCGGGTATTCGCGCACTTTCGCCATCAGGGCTTCCACGGCCTTGTCCAGCTCGGTGTAGCTCGGCGCCTGCACCACGAACTGCAGCGGCGGGTTGCGGAAGCTCTGGCCGAGCGAGGGCGGGTTGATCGGGAAGGCGAGCACGCCCGGCATGCCCATGAACATCTGCGGGCCGAGGCTTTCGGTGATCGCCATCTGGCTGCGGCTGCGTTCCTCCCACGGCGTCAGCGTCACGAACGACAGCGCGTTGTTGACCGGGTTGGGGCGTTCCAGCCCCGGTGCCACCACGACGAACGCCGTGCTCACTTCAGGCACGCTCTGGTAGATGCCTTCGAGCTGGCGCGCATACTGGTCGGTGTATTGCAGGGTGGCGCCTTCCGGCGCCAGCATGAAGCCGATGAAAAAGCCGCGATCCTCGGTCGGCGCCAGTTCGGATTTGAGCGATTTCAGGAGGCCGAACGCGGCCGCCGCCACCAGCACAAATACCAGCACAACGATCAACGGATGCTTGATCACGCGCGTCAGGCCGCGGGTGTAGGCGTTGTTCAGCCCGTTCAGCACGCGCTCGCCGAAATTGAACCAGGCGTTATGGCTGGTTTGGTGGTGCAGGATCTTGCTCGCCAGCATCGGTGTCAGCGTCAAGGCGACGAAGCCGGACACCAGCACCGCCGCCGCCACCGTCATCGCGAATTCGGTGAACAGCTTGCCGGTATTGCCCTCGGCAAACGCCAGCGGCGCGAACACCGCGACCAGCGTGAGCGTCATCGCCATCACCGCGAAACCGATTTCCCTGGAACCCTTGACCGCCGCCTCGAACGGCGGCACGCCTGCCTCGATGTGGCGGTAGATGTTTTCCAGCATGACGATGGCATCGTCCACCACCAGGCCGATCGCCAGCACCAGTCCGAGCAGGGTCAGCACGTTGATGGTGAAGCCCATGGCGTAGAGGAAGATGAAGGCGCCGATCAGCGACACCGGGATGGTGACGAAGGGAATCAGGGTGGCGCGCCAGTTGCGCAGGAACAGGAAGATCACCCCCACGACCAGCACCATGGCTTCGAGCATGGTGGTGTACACGGCGTCGATCGATTTTTCGATAAAAATCGAGCTGTCGAAGCCGACCCTGAGCTGCATGCCGGCCGGCAGGGCGGCTTGCAGGCGCGGCAACTCGGCCTTCACTGCGCGCGCGACTGCCAGCGTGTTGGCGGTCGACTGCTTGACGATGCCGAGGCCCACCGCAGCGCGGCCGTTGACGCGCACGATGTTGCGCTCGTCCTCGGCGCCGATCTCGGCGCGGCCGACGTCGGCCAGCCGCACCAGGATGCCGCCGCTGTCGCGGATGATGACCTGTTCGAACTGCGCCGGGGTGCGCAGGTCGGTTTCGGCCAGCACGGAAAACTCGCGCGTCTGGCTTTCGATGCGGCCGGAAGGCAGTTCGGTGTTCTGGCTGCGCAGCGCCGCCTCCACGTCCTGCACCGTTACCCCCAGCGCCGCCATGCGGCTGGGGTCGAGCCATATCCGCATGGCATAGCGGCGCTCGCCGCCGATGATGACCGAGGCGACGCCGGGCAGGGTCTTCAGCTGGTCGGCCACCACGCGGTCGGCGTAGTCGGTGATTTCCAGCGGCGACTGGCGGTCGCTGGAAAAGGCCAGCCAGATGATGGCCTGGGCGTCGGCTTCGATCTTGGCGACCACCGGGTCTTCGGCTTCGTTCGGCAGCTGGCCGCGCACCCGTGCGACGCGGTCGCGGGTGTCGTTGGCGGCGGCTTCGGGGTCGCGCGACTGGATGAATTCGACCGTGATCTGGCTGACTTCCTCGCGGCTCACCGATTTGATGGTGCGGATGCCCTCGATGCCGGACAGCGAATCCTCCAGCACCTTGGTGATCTGGCTCTCCATCACCTCGGCGGAGGCGCCGGGATAGACCGTGCGCACCGATACCACCGGCGCGTCGATATTGGGGTATTCGCGCACCGGCAGGCGGTCGAAGGCGATCAGGCCGACCAGGATGATGAGCAGGCTCATCACGGTGGCCAGCACCGGGCGGCGGATGGAAATATCGGAGAGGATCATGGATCGGTCTTCGCGGTTTGCCTGAATCGAGCGCGGTCAGCCCGGATCAGCGGGGCTTGCCGGCCGGCATTTTCTTCATCATCTGCGCCGCCTGCTCCAGCGTGACCACCGGCACGCCGGGGCGCAGCTTGATCTGGCCGTCGAGGATGACGGTGTCGCCGGCGGCAACGCCGGATACGATTTCGACCCGTCCCGGTTCGCGCTTGCCCAGCGTGACTTTGCGCAGGTCTGCCTTGCCGTCGACCGCCAGGAAAACGTACGAGCCATCCGGGCGCGGCACGATCGCCTGCTCGGGCAGCAGGATCGCGCTGGTCTTGCCGCCCAGATCGGCGGTGGCGCGAGCGAACATGCCGGGTTTGAGCACGCCGGCGGGATTGGCGATGCGCGCCCGCACCCGCACGTTGCGGCTGACCGGGTCGACCACCGGGTCGATGGCGTGCACCTTGCCGCTGAACGTCTGGCCGGGCAGGGCGTCGATGGTCAGGGTGACCGGCAGGCCGATACGCACCAACGGCAGATAGATTTCGGGCACCGGCACCTCCAGCTTCAGGTTGCCGAGCGCATCCAGCCGCACGATGTCGTCGCCCTTGCTGACATAGGCGCCGGGGCTGACCTGGCGCAATCCGGCCAGGGCGGCAAACGGCGCGCGGATCACCGTCTTGTCGAGGGCCACCTGCTCCTGGCGCAGGCGCGCCCGCAGGATATCGAGGTTGGCACGCGCTTCGTCGAGCGCCTGTCTGGAGATGAAATTCTGCGCAACCAGTTCCTCGCTGCGCCGGTAGCGGCTTTCCGCCAGCTTGAGATCGGCCTGGGCGGCGGCGAGACGGGCGCGCGGCTCGGCGGAATCGAGTACCACCAGCACCGCGCCTTTCTTCACCGGCTGGCCTTCCCTGAACAGCAGTTTGTCGATGCGGCCGTCGATTTCCGGGCGCAGCACCACGCTGTCCTCGGCAATCAGTGCGCCCACTGCGTTGACCGTGCTGGACACCGGGGTGGCGCTTGCTTTCATCATGTTGACCGGGATGAAGGGCGGGCCGCCTGTCTGGGCGAAAGCAAGCAACGGGGCGAACAGCAGGACGAGCAAGGCGCGCATGGCAGATTCCGCAAGAAGAACAAAGACGTACGACAGGTGCGCACCTTATCAGGTCCACGATGAAACAAAAACTGCCTGAGGAGGTCAATTCATGCAGGTGTATCGAGGGAAATGAGCGCATACACTGAGCATTTCAGGGAGCCACTTTTTTCACAGGATTCCGCCATGCTGATACGCCAGCCGAACGATATCGCCCCGTCCGAAATCACCCCGCCTGAAATCTACCGGGAACGCCGCCGCTTCATGCAGGGCATGGGTGCGCTGGCGGCCGGCGCCGTCCTGGGAATCCCGCCCGCGGCCGAGGCCGGCGTCAAACTGGCCGGTGTGCGCGCCAGCGCCTACCGCCTCGACGAAGACAAGACGCCCTACAAGGACATCACCACCTACAACAATTTCTACGAATTCGGCACCGGCAAAGGCGATCCGTCGGAAAACGCCGGCAGCCTGAAAACGCGCCCCTGGACGGTGGCGGTCGAGGGCGAGGTGGCCAATCCCAAAACGTACGACATCGATGCGCTGCTGAAACTTGCCCCGCTGGAAGAACGCGTCTACCGGATGCGCTGCGTCGAAGGCTGGTCGATGGTGATTCCGTGGGTGGGGTTCCCGCTGAAGGAACTCATCCGGCGCGCGGCGCCCACCGGCAACGCCAGATATGTCGAGTTCGTGACGCTGAACGACCCCGAACAGATGCCGGGATTGCGCCGGCGCATCCTGAGCTGGCCCTATGTCGAAGGCCTGCGGCTGGATGAAGCGATGCATCCGCTGGCGATCCTGGCGGTCGGCCTCTACGGCGAGGTGCTGCCCAATCAGAACGGTGCGCCGATCCGGCTGGTGGTGCCGTGGAAATACGGCTTCAAGAGCGCCAAGTCCATCGTCAAGATCCGCTTCGTCGAAAAGCCGCCATTGACCACCTGGATGGCGGCCGCGCCGCGCGAGTATGGCTTCTATTCCAACGTCAATCCCGACGTCGACCATCCACGCTGGAGCCAGGCCAAGGAGCGCCGCATCGGCGAACTGTCCAAGCGCGATACGCTGATGTTCAATGGCTACGCCGCACAGGTTGCCCAACTGTATCGAGGCATGGACCTGCAAAAATTCTTCTGATGCCCGCCGCCTTGCGCACCCTTAAGGTCGGGGTTTTCCTGATTTGCCTGTTGCCGTTGGCGCGGCTGGTGTATCTGGGGGTCGCCGGCGGTCTGGGGGCGAACCCGATCGAGTTCGTTACCCATTCCACCGGCACTTGGGCATTGACCGGGCTGATGGTGACGTTGTCCATCACTCCGCTGCGGCACTTGACCGGTCAGCCCGATCTCGTCCGCTACCGGCGCATGCTGGGGCTGTTTGCCTTCTTTTACGCCTGCCTGCATTTCGTCACGTATGTCTGGCTGGATCAATTCTTCGATCTGGCGGCTATCGCCAAGGACATCGTCAAACGCCCCTTCGTTACCGTCGGCTTCGCGGCCTTCATTCTCCTTATTCCGCTCGCCGCGACCTCGAACCATGCCATGATGCGCCGCCTGGGCCGCCGCTGGCAGCGGCTGCATCGCCTGATTTACCTGATTGCCCTGCTGGGTGTGGTCCACTACCTGTGGCTGGTGAAAAAAGACCTGACCGAGCCGCTGATCTATGGAGGGATACTCGCCCTGCTGCTGGCTCTGCGCCTGCGGTGGGGAACGGTATTGCTGCAGGCTGCACGCAAGCGCTTCGTGCAGGCAGGATCTTCCGGTATGCAGAGCCGGCTGTAGCCGGCCGAGGGGGCCATGAAACGGCGAGCGAGTCCCCGCTCACGATAATAAAAACGGGGGACTAGCCCCCGTTTCAGATTGGGCAATGCCCGACCTGTTAGAGCCCGAAGGGCTTGATGACCGGTACCGCCGGTGCGGGCGCAGCAGGTGCCGGAGCCGGCGCGGGTTTGGCGGCGACCACCTTTTTCGCAACAGGCTTCCTGGCTGCCGGAGCGGCTTTTTTGGCTACCGGTTTTGCCGCCGGCTTCTTGACTACCGGTTTTGCCGCTACTTTTTTGACTGCGGGCTTGGCGGCGACTTTTCTGGCTACGGGCTTGGCTGCCGGTTTTTTGGCGGCGACGGCCTTTTTAGCCGGGGCGGCTTTTTTGGCTACCGGTTTTGCCGCGGCTTTTTTGACTGCGGGCTTGGCGGCGGCTTTTCTGGCTACGGGCTTGGCTGCCGGTTTTTTGGCGGCGACGGCCTTTTTAGCCGGGGCGGCTTTTTTGGCTGCCGGTTTTGCCACAGCCTTTTTGGCTACGGGCTTGGCGGCGGCTTTTTTGGCTACCGGTTTTGCTGCCGGTTTTTTGGCGGCAGGGGCCGCCTTCTTGGCCACCGGTTTGGCGGCGGGTTTTTTCACTGTTGCCATCTGTCACTCCTTAGAAGTTGAACACATTCACTTATCACTACAGCTTGAAGCCACGTGCAGTCAGAGTTTGCACTTCCAAAGCGTGGTACCGACAGGCGACCGACTTGCCCGAAACCCGCTAAACACGGGCGATACCGAGGCTCCGCTTGGTGAGCCTCATTCTAGTTACTTTTCTTTCGGGTTCAATGGATAGTCAAGAGCTTGCGAGCATAATTCGATGAAAAATGTCGCAGTCAAGCAAAATGTATCGGTTCGATACTAAAATCAAGGGAAGGGAACGCTTGGCTTGGCCTGCTTAAGGTCAATAAACAAGCCGTTCTCCAGCCATCAGACTGCCCAGTGTTTCACGCTCACGGATGAGGTGGATTTCGTTTTTGTCTATCAGTACTTCGGCTGCCCGCGGGCGTGAATTGTAGTTTGATGCCATGCTCATGCCGTAGGCGCCCGCCGAAAGCAGGGCAAGAAGATCGCCTTCCTCGATTGCGAGATCACGCGCAAAGCCAATGAAATCGCCGGTCTCGCAGATCGGGCCGACGATGTCGTAACGCTTTGCCAGGGTTGAGCGTTCGTTGACGGCGACGATTTCGTGATACGCCTCGTACAGTGCCGGGCGCATCAGGTCGTTCATTGCCGCGTCGACGATGGCGAAATGCTTGTCTTCACCGGGCTTCAGGTACTCGATGCGGGCAAGCAGCAGGCCTGCGTTGCCGACCAGCGAACGCCCCGGTTCCAGCAGCAGCTTCTCGCGGCGGGCGGAAAATTTTTGAGCCAGCACGCGGCCGTAGGCAGTCAGGTCGGGCGGCATCTCGTCGCGGTAGCGAATGCCGACGCCGCCGCCGAGGTCGATGTGATGCAGCACGATGCCCTCGGCAGCCAGGCTGTCGACCAGCGCCAGCACACGATCCGCGGCATCGGCCAGCGGTGACAGGTCGATCAGCTGCGAACCGATGTGGCAGTCGATGCCGGTGATGTTCAGGTTCGGCAGGCCGGCAGCCAGGCGGTACAGCGCCGGCGCATCGGCGATCGGCACGCCGAACTTGTTTTCCTTGAGCCCGGTGGAGATATAGGGATGGGTCTTCGGATCGACGTCGGGATTGACGCGGAACGACACCGGCGCGATCTTGCCCAGCTCGCCCGCCACGCGGTTGAGCCGCTGCAGTTCGCTGGCCGATTCGACGTTGAAACAGAGGATGCCGGCATCGAGCGCGGCGCGCATCTCGCCGGCCGTCTTGCCGACGCCCGAGAACACCACCTTGCCGGGATCGCCGCCGGCTGCCAGCACGCGGGCGAGCTCGCCGCCGGAGACGATGTCGAAGCCTGCGCCGAGGCGGGCGAACAGGTTGAGGATGGCCAGGTTGGAGTTCGCCTTGACCGCATAGCAGATCAGGTGCGGGGTGGCGGCAAACGCGTCGCTGTAGGCCCGGTAGGCGGCTTCGAGCGCCTGCCGGGAATAGACATAAAGCGGTGTGCCGAAACGCTCGGCAAGGGTGTCCAGCGCCACGCCTTCAAGATAAAGGCGGCCGTCGATGCGATGCAAAGTGTTCAATTGGAAGTCCGTTGCGGTGCGGGGGAATTTTCGGGAAGATACAGGCCACCCTTGGAGCCACAGGCGGTCAGCCCCAGCCCGCACAGCAACAGGGACACTATATATAAGGTGCGCAGTTTCATGCGCGAAATGTTAGCACGGGACATCATGACTGAAATTGAATTCAACCAGGCCGCCAGCACCACCCTGGCCCGCATCGAACAGGTGCTGGAAGACGCCGATCTGGATTTCGAGACGCCGGCCGACGGCATCATCGAGGTCGAGTTCGACGACGGCAGCAAGATCATCATCAACCGTCATGGCGTGGCGCGCGAAATATGGGTGGCCGCGCGCTCGGGCGGCTTTCACTTCAAGCCGCAGGGTGCGGGCTGGGTCGACACCAAGAGCGGCGAGCCGCTCCATGACAAGCTGGCCGCGCTGATCGCGGCACAGGGCGGCGTCATGGTCCGCTTCTGATCCAGGCTGAAATTTGAAAAGCCAGGCGCTCACCCTGTTCGATCTGGTCGAGCGCCTGTCGTTGCTGACCCGCGCCGACTTGCGGCAGGCGGGCGCGGCGCAGGGCCTGCAGCCGGTGCACCTGCAGGTGCTGTTCTATCTCAACCAGGCCAACCGCTTCAGCAACACCCCGCAGGCGCTGACCGAATACCTCGGGCTGACCAAGGGTACGGTGTCGCAGACCGTGCTGGTGCTGGCGCGCCGCCGCCTGATCTCGCGTTACGCCGATCCGCGCGACGGCCGGGTGGTGCGGCTGATCCTGGCCGAAGGCGGCACCACGCTCCTGAAGACGCTCTCCGCCGGCGGCGCCTGGCGCGACATTGTGCAGACCGCCAGCCCGGCGCGGGTGAGTTCGGCGATGGTGGTGCTGCGCCAGGTGCTGGCGCAGGTGCAGGCGCAAAGCGGCAAGCGCAGCTTCGGCGTGTGCACCACCTGCCGCCACAATCAGCGGCTGGGGCCGCGCAGCTATTTCTGCGGGCTGCTGCAGGAAAAACTCTCCAGTCCCGAGGTGCGGCGGATCTGCCGCGAGCATGCGCCGCCGGTGGCGCCGGGGACGGCTTAAATGCGCTGCCGCGCGCGCGCAATCGCCGTGCGCACCTGGGCCGGCGCGGTGCCGCCGAGATGGTTGCGGGCGGCAAGCGAGCCCTCCAGCGTCAGCACAGCGTAAACGTCGTCCGCGATGATCGGGCTGAAGGCCTGCAATTCGGCGAGCGGCAGGTCGGCCAGATCGCGGCCCGATGCTTCCGCCGTCCGCACCGCGCGCGCCACCACTTCGTGCGCGTCGCGGAAGGGCACGCCTTTCTTCACCAGATAGTCGGCCAGATCGGTGGCGGTGGCGAAGCCCTGCATCACCGCGGCACGCATCGCCTCCGGCTTGACCGTCACCCCGCGCAGCATGTCGGCGTAGATCGCCAGCGTGTCGGTCAGCGTGTCGACGCTGTCGAACAGCGGCTCCTTGTCCTCCTGGTTGTCTTTGTTGTAGGCCAGCGGCTGGCCCTTCATCAGGGTGAGCAGGGCGACCAGATGGCCGTTGACGCGGCCGGTCTTGCCGCGCACCAGCTCGGGCACGTCGGGGTTCTTCTTCTGCGGCATGATCGACGAGCCGGTGCAGAAGCGGTCGGCCAGATCGATGAAGCCGAAGCGCGGGCTCATCCACAGGATCAGCTCTTCCGACAGGCGCGACAGGTGGGTCATTACCAAGGCGGCGGCAGCGGCGAATTCGATGGCGAAATCGCGGTCGGAGACGGCGTCGAGCGAGTTCTCGCACACCGCCTCGAAGCCGAGCTGGTCGGCGACGAACTGGCGGTCGATTGGATAGCTGGTGCCGGCCAGCGCGGCGGCGCCCAGCGGCAGCCGGTTGACGCGGCGGCGGCAGTCGGCCATGCGCTCGGCGTCGCGCGCCAGCATCTCGAAATAGGCCAGCAGGTGGTGGCCGAAGGTGACCGGCTGCGCCACCTGCAGGTGGGTGAAGCCGGGCATCACGGTGTCGGCGTGCGCCTCGGCGAGGTCGACCAGCGAGGTCTGGCAGGCCTTGAGACCGGATACGATGCGGTCGATGGCGTCGCGCAGGTAGAGGCGGATATCGGTCGCCACCTGGTCGTTGCGGCTGCGTCCGGTATGCAGCCGCTTGCCGGCGTCGCCGATTTTCGCGGTCAGCGCGGCCTCGATGTTGAGGTGGACGTCTTCCCTGTCGAGCGACCAGTTGAATCCGCCGGCACGGATCTCGGCCAGCAGGTCGGCCATGCCGCGCTGGATCGCTTCGAGGTCGTCCTTGGACAGGACGCCGACGTGGTGCAACATGGCGGCGTGCGCCAGCGAACCCTGAATATCGAACTCGGCCAGCCGATAATCGAAGGGAATCGACGCGGTGTAGCGTTTGACGATTTCGGAAACCGGCTCGGAAAAGCGGC
>NZ_JANJXQ010000295.1 GCF_024708915.1 Thiobacillus sp. | reverse complement strand
GTCCCCCCGGTCATCGCCGCGGCTGAAAAAATCACGCTGACCGACGAGCACTGGACGGTCATCAACTACCTGCGCGACAAATATAAGGAAGACGGTCAAACACCGAACTTCCGCAACATGCTGGCGGAAATAGAAGATATGCACCCGGGCACCGACTGGAAGAAAAAGCTGTATGAGCTATTCCCCAATATGCCGGCTCGCCAGGGTGCGCGCGTTGCCGGCCTGCCCAAGCCCTTCGGCAAAGGCGGCTACTGATCCCAATCAAAGCCGCCTGTCGGGCGCGGAGCGGAAAAACCGCGCCCACCCAACAGGCGGTTCATTTTTCACGGCTCCAACCATGTTTTCCAACACCCTCGTTACCACTGAAGACCTGGCCGCGCATCTGGATGACCCCAACTGGATCATTCTGGACTGCCGCTTCACCCTCACCGACACCGAGGCAGGCCGTCAGGCGTACGAGAAAGCACATATTCCGGGTGCACGTTACGTGCATCTGGACGAAGACCTCTCCGCCCCCGTCGGCGAAACCACGGGACGGCATCCGCTGCCCGATCCGCACGCACTGACCGAAAAACTCTGCCAATGGGGCGTCGGGGTCAACAAGCAGGTCGTAGTGTACGACGACAGCTATGGCGCCATGGCGGTGCGGCTGTGGTGGATGATGCGCTGGCTCGGCCACCCTGGCGTGGCGCTGCTGGACGGCGGCTACCCGAAGTGGACGCGCGAAAAACGCCCGGTCGATGGCAACATCCCGTCACCGCACAAAGGCGCCTGCGCCTGCCTGCCCGAGCCCAGCCAGATCGTAACGGCGGACGAGGTTCTGCACGCATCCCGGAGCGGCGAACAACTCATACTCGACGCGCGTCCGGATCGCCGCTTCAGCGGCGAGTTCGAACCGCTCGACCCGGTGGCCGGGCACGTACCGGGCGCGATCAACTACCCGTTCGACGAGAATCTCGATGTGGACGGCACCTTCCTGCCGCCCGAAGCGTTGCGCGAGAACTACCAGGCCCTGCTCAAGGGCAAGCCGGCCTGGCAGGTCATCCACATGTGCGGTTCCGGCGTCACCGCCTGCCACAACGTGCTGGCGATGGAAATCGCCGGTCTCCCCGGTTCACGGCTTTACCCCGGCTCGTGGAGCGAGTGGATCACCGATCCCGCCCGCCCCGTGGCCACAGGAGAATAATCATGGTCAAACCCGTACGTGTACGTACCGTCTGGTTCAAGCGGGACGGCGA
>NZ_JANJXQ010000194.1 GCF_024708915.1 Thiobacillus sp. | reverse complement strand
GCGCAGCACGTAAATCACCGCCAGCGCATGCATGATGCGGCCGTCGGCGGCGACGATGAAATCGGTCTGCCGCCCCACCACCGCGTCCAGCACGGCGAGGCCGCGCCCGCCGGGATCGGCCCGCCCCGAACGCCTGACCACATCGCCGGTGCGGTAGCGGATGAAGGGCTGCGCCGCCGACACCAGGCTGGTGATCACCGCCTCGCCTTCCTCTGCCGGCTTGCCCGCCGCATCCAGCACTTCGATGAGATGCGTCTCGCTCATCTGCAGCAGCGACCCGTCCGGTGCCTGCAGCGCCATCAGCCCGGCATCGCGGGCACCGTACTCGACCGAGACCGGCACCCCGAACACGCGTTCGATCAACTCGCGCTGATGCGGAAACAGCGGCTCGCCGGTGCTGCTCACCACACGCAGCGCGGCCAGCTTCGGCCGGCTGCCGCGCGCCTCGGCATGGGCGGCCAGCAGCGCCAGGCTGCTGGCGTAGCCGTAGATCGCCCGCGGATTCCATGCCTGGATCGCCTGCAGGTAATCATCCATGCGCGCGGGCGACATCTCGAACGCATTCAGCAACAGCTGGTTGACCAGGCGGTCGCGCAGGGACTTGATGTGGTCGGTCTTGTTCAGCTCCACCGGCGCGCCCCACAGGTACACCTCGCGTTCGCCCGGATCGACGCCCCACCAGCGGCGCGCGCGCAGCCGCCCGGCGGCGTCGGCGGCCTGGCGTGCCCGGCCGAAATAGAAACTCAGCGGCTCGCCGCTGGAACCGCCGGTGGTGTAGGGGTACACCCCGCCCGGTACGCCGCGCCACACCAGCCGCTCGACGTTGTCGCGGGCGTCGCGCTTGTCCATCGTCGGAAGGCGCGACAAGTCGGTCAGCAACACCGCCCCGGCTCTGACGGCATCGGTCAGCCCGGCGGCCTGCAGCCTGGCCGCGTGCCACGGGCTGTGCGCCAGGGCGCCTTGCAGCAGCACGTTGAGATGCCCGGTCTGATAATCCAGCATCTCGCTGCGCGACAGCCACTGCGTGCGCTCCAGCTCGGCAAGCACGGCGAAGGTCGGCCGCTGCATCGCCGCCTCCTGGGCGCGAAACACGTTGCGGGCGAGCCAGGCGGGGATTTTCATTTGCCTGCAAGCCCCGAAGGAACCGCCGTTGTATTCATGATGCGCTCGAACGCGCTCAGCAGCTGCGCCACGCGCTTGTCCCACTGGTTGGCGCGGGCGTATTCGAGGATCGCGGCGCGATTCCAGTCCGCATTCAGCGCGGCGTCCAGCGCCTGCCGCAAGGCGGCCGCGTCGCCAAACGGCACCACGCTGCCGAGTTCGGCACGGCAGACCACCTCGGCATTGCCGCCGACGTCGGTGGTGACGACCGGCAGGCCGCAGGCCATGGCTTCGAGAAATACATTGGCCCAGCCTTCGTTGCGGGTCGCCAGCACGAACACGTCTGATGCCGACAACGGCCATTTGAGCTCCTCCGGCGGCAGCGCGCCAAGAAAGTGCACGCGCCCGGCCAGGCCCAGCCGCGCAACCTGCGCATCGAGTTCGGGGCGCAGGTCGCCTTCCGGGCTGCCGCCGCCGACGACGAGGTAATGCAGGTCCGGATGGCGCATGAGCAGCGCCGGCAGGCAGTCGATGACGCGGTGCATGCCCTTGCGCTCGACCAGTCCCCCCACCGAGATCAGCACGCGCGCGCCGGCCGGCAGCTCGAACCTGGCGCGCGCGGCGGTCCGCTCGACCGGCTGGAAAACGCCAATATCCACGCCGTTGCCGACGACTTCGGTTTTCTCGTCGGCGGCGCCGAGATCGAGCGCCAGCCGGCGCAGGGAATCGGACACCGAGAACACCCGCGTGGCGGCCTTGAGCGTGCGAGCCAGGCGCGGACGCAGCACCGGATCGCGGCTATGCGGCACTTCGGTGCCGCGCAGGGTGACCGTCACCGGCAGGCCGAGCCAGCGCCCCAGCCGGACCGCGGCTTCGCCGTCCGGGTAGGTAAAGTGGGCATCGATCAGGCGCGCGCCCTCGGCCCGGAGGCGGCGCAGCAGAAAAAAGCTGCCCAGCGCCATCGCCATGCCGTCGAGCCGGCGCAGCAGACCGGGCAGCGCCAGGAAACGCGGGTGATACACGCGGATGCCCTGCTGGATCTCCAGCACCGGCGCCGACGGACGGTAGCCGGGGCGCAGCCGGCGGATCAGCGACTGGCCGGGAAACCACGGCTGCGGCGAAACGACGGCAAGCGGCCGATGCTGCGCCACACGGAACATGCGCTCACGGATGAACAGGCCGGCACCAGGGCGTGCCGCACTGGGGAAGAGCGAACTGAACACGACCAGGTCGACCCGGCGCGGTTCGACTGTGCCCGCCTCAGCCAAGCGCCGTCTCCATGCCCGGCTTCACGAGGCTGCCGTACACCCCCCGATAACGCGCCACGCTGGCCGCCCAGTTGCGTTCGGATTCCACGAACTGGCGGCCGTTGCGCTTCATGCGGTCCCAACCCTGCTCGTACTTCAGCAGCGCCACCACCTTGCTGGCGAGGTCTCCGGCATTGCCCGCCTGGAACAGCGTGCCGGTCTTGCCGTCCTGGATCAGTTCCTTGTGGCCGCCGACATCGGACGCCACCATCAGCCGCCCCTGCGCCATCGCTTCCAGCGGCTTCAAAGGCGTGACCAGTTCGGTCAGCCGCATCGGGTGACGCGCATACACCAGCACGTCGATCAGATCGTAGTAACGGTTCACCTCGGCGTGCGGCACCCGCCCGGTGAACACCACGCGCTCTTTCAGATCGAGCGCCATCACCTGCCGTTTCAAGGCCGCCTCCTGCGGCCCGCCGCCGACCAGCAGCACCTTCACGTCGGGTATCTGTTTCAGAATCGCCGGCAGCGCATCGAGCAGCAAGTCGAGTCCTTCGTAAGCATAGAACGAGCCGATGAAGCCGAGCACCCGGCTGCTGCCAAGACCGAGCTTCAGCTTCAGCCCGGCATCGGGCTTGCCGCCGACGGCGAATTGGTCGATGTCGACCGCATTCGGGATGACGGTGATCTTGTCCCGCGCGATGCCGCGCGCGACGAGGTCGCGGCGCAGGCCTTCGCAAATGACCGTCACCGCGTCGGCATTTTTTACTGCCCAGGTTTCCAGCGCGCGCGTCAGTCTGTAGCGCAGGCCACCTTCTTGCGTGCTGCCGTGATCGACCGCGGCGTCCTCCCAGAATGCACGGATTTCATACACTACCGGAATGCCCAGCTTGCGCCCGACGCGTATCGCCGGCACCGCGTCGAGCACCGGCGAATGCGCGTGGATGACGTCGGGCTGCAGGTCGCGCGCCAATCCCAGCAGGCGTTTTTCGATGGCCCCCATCACTGCGAACGGGTCGCCGCCCGGCAGCCGGGCGAGCAGACCGGACGGTTTCGGGGTGCGGTAAAAATGCAGGCCGTCGGCGTCCTCCTCCGGCACGCTGCAATCGATCTGCTTGGGGCCGGACAGGTGCCAGGTCTGCCAGCCCAGCTTGCGCTGGTTGCGCAGGATCGCCGCGCTGCGGAAGGTGTAGCCTGAATGCAGCGGCAGGGTGTGGTCGAATACGTGCAGGATCTTCATGCCGCCTCGCGCTGCGTGTCGTCCATACCCAGCACCTGCGCCAGGAAGGCGTCGAACATCAGCACCGTCCACAGAATCACCGAATAATCGCGCTGACCGGATTGATGGGCCTCGACCGCCTGGCGCAGAAAATCCCGATTGAACAGGCCGGTGGAAACCAGCCGCTCGCCCAGCACCACGCCGCGGATGGTGGCGGCCAGCGGGCCGCGGAACCAGGCGGCCAGCGGCACCGAGAATCCCATTTTCCTGCGGTACAGCACGTCATGCGGCAGATACGGTTCCATCGCCTTTTTCAGCAAGTATTTGCCCTCGGTGCCGCGCAGCTTGAGATCGGTGGGCAGCCCCGACACCCAGCCCATCAGCTCGTGGTCGAGCAGCGGCTCGCGCACTTCGAGCGCGTGCGCCATGCTGGCGCGGTCGACCTTGGTGAGGATGTCGCCGGCCAGATAGGTTTTCATGTCGAGATACTGCACCAGCGACAGGGGATCGTCGGTGGGCGCCACCGCCGCGTGGCGGCGCAGCACTTCCACCGCCTGGTAGCCCTGCAGTTCGCGCCGGAACGACGGCGAAAACAGCTGCCTGCGCTGCGCATCCGACAGCAGCGAAACGCCGTGAAAATAGCCCTCGACCGTATCGCGCGCCAGCGCCTCGAAGGTGGTCTTGGCGCGCAGCACCCTGGGCGCCCAATCGGCTTTCGGGTACAGCCTGCCGAGCGTGCCGAACAGCGGGCGGCGCAGCGCGAGCGGCATCGCCGCGCGCATGCGCTCTTCGTAGCGGAACCAGCGGTAGCGCCGGTAGCCGGCGAAATGTTCGTCGCCGCCGTCGCCCGACAGCGCGACTTTCACGTGCTTCCTCGCCAGTTCGCACACCCGGTAGGTCGGCAGTGCGGACGAATCGGCATAGGGCTCGTCGTATACCTGGGCGAGCTTGCCGACCAGGCTGAAATCGTCGGCGGCGACGGTTTCGACATGATGCTGCGTGCGATAGCGGTCAGCCACCTGCTGCGCATACTCGACCTCGTTGAAGGCCGGGTCGTCGAAGCCGATCGAGCAGGTGTTCACCGGCGCGGCCGACTGCGTCGCCATCATCGCCACCACCGCGCTGGAATCGACGCCGCCCGACAGGAACGCGCCGAGCGGCACGTCGGCGATCATGCGCAGGCGGACCGATTCCTTCATCCGTTCGACCAGCTCGTCCATCGCGCCAGCCTCGTCCGTAACCTTTACCGGGGCAAAGGGCATGTCCCAGTACTGCTTCGGCAGCGCACGCGCCTGGCCGCGTTTGAGCGTGAGCGTGAACCCCGGCGGCAGTTTGTACGCGCGCTTGAAAATGGTGCGCGGCTCGGGCACGTAGCCGTAGGCGAAATATTCCTCGACCGCCAGCGGGTCGATGTCGCGCGCCAGGCAGGGATGCGCCATCAGCGACTTCAGTTCGGAGCCGAAAATGAACTCGCCGCTGTCGAGGAAGGCGTAATACAGCGGCTTGACGCCGAAGCGGTCGCGCACCACGAACAGCGTTTCCTGCTTGCGGTCCCACAGCGCGAACGCGAACAT
This sequence comes from Thiobacillus sp., assembly GCF_024708915.1. The sequence goes on along the minus strand of NZ_JANJXQ010000194.1, from coordinate 332 downwards.
GCCGCGGAAGCGCGCGACGCAGGCTTCGCCCCAGGCCTCCCAGGCGTGGACGATGACTTCGGTGTCGGAATGGGTGCGGAAGACGTGGCCGAGCGCTTCGAGCTCGGGCACCAGTTGCTGGAAGTTGTAGATTTCGCCGTTGAACACCACCACCACCGAGCCGTCTTCGTTGAACAGCGGCTGCTGGCCGGTGGACAGGTCGATGATCGACAGCCGCCGGTGCCCCAGCCCCACGCCGGGCTCCAGATGCAGGCCGCCTTCGTCGGGACCGCGGTGAAACTGGGTTTCGTTCATGCGATGCAGCAGTTCGCGCGAAATCTCGTTCGCGCCGC
>NZ_JANJXQ010000193.1 GCF_024708915.1 Thiobacillus sp. | reverse complement strand
ATGTCCAGCGCGGAGTCGTCCTGCACGAAGCGCAGTTCTTCGATCTTGGCTTCGAGTTCGGCAATCGGCTGCTCAAAATCGAGGAAAGTGGTTTTCATCGGCGGTCTTCATCAGGCTGTCACAGAACACAGGTTAGCCGGGCATTTTAGCAGTCCGGCGTTATTTACCGTGCAGTTTGCTCAATGATGGTGATGGCCGTGGGCGCCATGCGCGTGGCGGTGCGAAACCTCGTCCGGCGAGGCGGCACGCACTTCGGCCACCACACACTGGAAATGCACCGACTGCCCCGAATAGGGGTGGTTGCCGTCGACCACCACCTTGTCTTCGGCGATCTCGGTCACGGTGTAGAGCATTTCCTCGCTGCCGTCGACCGGCGAACCGACGAACTGCATGCCGACCTCGATATCGTCAGGGAAGGCGTCGCGCGGTTCCAGCCGCACCAGATCTTCCTCGTATTCGCCGAAGGCATCGGCCGGCTGCAGCTTGAGGTCGATTTGGTCGCCCACCGCCTTGCCTTCCAGTGCCTGCTCCACCAGCGGGAAGATGTTGTCGTAGCCGCCGTGCAGGTAGCTGACCGGTTCGTCGCTCTCCTCCAGCAGCGCGCCTTCCATGTCGCGGACGATGTAAGTGATGGTGACGACGGTGTCCTTGCCGATATTCAATTGAGTTCCCCTTTGCTCATTAAAGCAACCAGTTGCAGCACTTCCGCCGCGTGCCCGCGGCTGGAAACGCCGTACAGTGCGTGACGGATGACGCCCTGTTTGTCGATGACGAAGGTGGAACGCGTCATGCTCTTGCGCATGACGCCGTCCACCTCCTTGTCCTGCAGCACGCCATAGGCTGCGCAGGTCGTTTGTTCCTTGTCGGCCAACAGGCGCACACTGATGCCGTGTTTGTCGCGAAACTCGCCATGCCTGATGCAGTCGTCGCGCGACACCCCGAGCACGCTGGCCCCCAGCCCGGCGAAATCGTTCTCCAGTTCGGAAAATTCGATCGCTTCGGCGGTGCATCCGGGCGTGTCGTCGCGCACGTAAAAATACAGCACCAGGATTTTCCCCTGGAACTGGGACAGTTCGACGATATTCATGTCCGCATCCGGGTTGGAAAAATCCGGCGCGCGATCTCCAGCTTTCAACATGGGCAGCTCCGCCGCGTATTTTTCGGCAGCATTCTAACAGGGGGGCATCCAATCGCACCGTTATAATTCCGCCCATGACGACCCCCCTGCTTGGCGGCCTCAGCCCCGCCCGCTTCCTGCGCGAGATCTGGCACAAACGCCCGCTGCTGATCCGCAACGCGATACCTGACTTTACCGGCCTGCTGTCGCCCGCCGAGATGCGGCAACTGGCCTGCCGCGACGACGTCGAGTCGCGGCTGATCCAGGGCAGCGGCACCCGCTGGCAACTCGACCATGGCCCGTTCAGGAAAAGCGATTTCAGGCGCCTGCCAAAAACCGAGTGGACCCTGCTGGTGCAGTCGCTCAACCATGTGCTGCCCGAAGCCGATGCGCTGCTGGCGCGCTTCGATTTCATTCCGCACGCCCGCCTCGACGATTTGATGGCGAGCTACGCCGTGCCCGGCGGCAGCGTCGGACCGCATTTCGATTCGTACGACGTTTTTCTGCTGCAGGGCCAGGGGCACCGCCGCTGGCAGATCGGCACGCAAAGCGATCTGGCGTTGCTGGACGATGCGCCGCTGAAAATCCTGCGCCGCTTCAAGGCGGAGGACGAATGGCTGCTCGGCCCCGGCGACATGCTCTACCTGCCGCCGCACGTCGCGCACTACGGCGTCGCCGTGGATGCCTGCATGACGTATTCGATCGGTTTCCGCGCCCCCGCCACCGAAGAACTGGCGCATGGCTTCCTGATGCATCTGCAGGACACGCTCGCGCTGGAAGGTCGCTACGCCGATCCCGACCTGCGCCGGCAAACCCATCCCGGCGAAATCGGCCGCGCGATGCTGACGCAAATCGAAGGCATGATCGCCCGCATCAAATGGACCAAACGCGACATCGCCGAGTTTGCCGGGCGCTATTTGTCCGAACCCAAGCCGAATGTGTTTTTCAACCCGCCGGACACCCCGCTCAGCCAAGCCGCCTTCGGCAAACAGGCGGGCAAGACCGGCGTGGCGCTCGATCCCAGGTCGCGCCTGCTGTTCGCCGGCAAACGCTTTTTCATCAACGGCGAGGCGTTCACGCCGCAGGCCGGCGAAACCGTCGCGCTGCGGCAACTGGCCGACCGGCGCCGTCACCCCGCGCCGCTGCCGGCCGCGCTGCGCAAGCGCCTGTATGACTGGTACCTGGCCGGCTGGCTGGAGATCGGCGCCGAATGAATGCCCTTGAAACCCCGGCTGAACTCCGCGCCGCGTTCGACGCACTGCTGGCCGCCACACAGCGCCGGCTGCGCCTGTACGACCACGACCTGAGTCTGTTCGACCTCGACCACGCCCCCCGCCACGCGGCTCTGCGCGCGCTGTGTGTGGCTGGCGGCGGGCGCCGCATCGAGCTGCTGCTCGACGACATCGGCCGCGTCGCACGCGAGCATCCCCGTCTGATGCAGCTGCTGCGCGATTTCGGCCATGTCCTCGAAATCCGCCAGGCCGATCCCGACGCACCGCGCCCCGGCCAGGCATTCGTACTGGCCGACCGCCACGGCGTGCTGCTGCGCGCCGACAAGGCGGCGGTGCACGGCATCCTGCATCCGGACGACCCCGCCAGCGCCGTGGCGCTGCATCAGGATTTCGAAGGCATGTGGCAGCGCGCGCCAGCCGGCGTGTCGGCGACCACACTGGGCTTGTAAGAAAACTAGAGCGTGCTTAGCCAGGCCAGCTCGGGCTCGCTGAAGCCGGCCTTTCGGCGCGCCGCCAGATTGAACGGCGGTTTCAGCGGCGGCGCGTCGTAATCGACCAGCAACTGGCGGAACGTCGTTTCGGGCTGCAGACCGCGCGCCGCGCACAGCCAGCCGAACCAGCGGCTGCCGATGGCGACATGGCCGATTTCGTCGCGCTCGATGACGGCGAGGATCTCGACCATGCGCGTGTCGTTCGCAGCGCGGAGCTTGTCGACGATCAGCGGCGTGGCGTCGAGCCCGCGCGCTTCCAGCACGCGCGGCACCAGCGCCATGCGCACCAACGGGTCGTGCGCGGTTTTCAGCGCCATGTCCCACAGGCCGTTGTGCGCCGGAAAATCGCCGTAGGCATATCCCAGCGTAGCCAGGTGGGTGTTCAGCAACGCGAAATGCAGCGCCTCCTCGTCCGCCACGCACAGCCAGTCGGCGTAATACGCGGCCGGCATACCGGCAAAACGATGGGCGGCGTCGAGCGCCAGATTGATCGCATTGAATTCGATATGCGCCAATGCATGGATGAGCGCCGCGCGGCCGGGCAGCGTGTCGGCGCGGCGGCGCGGCACCTTCTGCGGCGCGACCTGCAGCGGTTTTTCGGGATGCCCCGGCTGTCCGATTGGCATGCGTGTCGCGTGCGGAGCAGGGTCCACGCGCCCGGCCTGCCAGTCTGCCTGCAGCGCATGCACGCAGGCGAGCTTGGCCGCCGGCTCGCTCGCTTGCAGGCAGGCAGCGAGCCGCCCGGGCAACGAGTCTAGCGCCGGTCCACCCACCGGATGCCCATCAGCGCGATGGCCAGGAAGATCAGCAGCGGCAGGATCGATACCACCACCGCAGGCCAGTCGTTCAGCAGGCCGAGATGGCCGAACAGCCGGCTCAGCAAATGAAAGCCGAGGCCGGCCAGAATGCCGATGAAAATCTTGCTGCTGGTGCCGCCGGAACGCGGCCCCTGGATGGCAAACGGCATGGCGATCAGCATCATGATCGGGATGACGAACGGGCTGAGAAATTTCGTCCACAGGGCAAGTTCGTAACGCGTGGCTTTCTGGCCGTTTTCCTTGAGATGCGCCACATAGCGCCAGAGGGTGCGCGCCGACATTTTCTCCGGCGCCACCAGCAGCACGCTCAGAATGTCGGGCGTCAGTACCGACTGCCAGTCCTGGCGCGCGCTGCGGATGGCACGGATACCATCGGTGTCGAAGCGCGTTTCCACCACTTGCTGCAGGCTCCAGGTCTGGTTGCCGTGCCAGCTGGCCTCGGCGGCGGCGCGGATCCAGCCGAGGCGGCCGCCGGCATCGAAGCCGTAAATTTCGATACCGCGCAGGGTATTGTCGGGCATCACTTCGCGCACGTTGATGAACGCCGTGCCGTCCTTGACCCACAGCCCGGAGCGGAACTGCTGCGCCACCACCGAACGGGTGGCCGACAGTTTGTAGCGCTGCGCGGTCTGATCCGACCACGGGGTCACGTATTCGCCGACCAGCAGCGCCAGCAGCGCGAGCAGCGCGCCGATTACCGCGAAATACCCCGCCACCCGCCAGTTGGACAGGCCCGACACGCGCATGACCGCGTATTCCGAATTACCCACCAGGCGCGAGAGCGCAAACAGCGTTCCGATCAGCGCCGCCACCGGCAGGATTTCATACAGATGCCCGGGCATGCTGAGCAGCACCACCACGGCCGCCTGCCCCAAGCCATAGTTGTTGCGGCCCAGGCTGCCGAGTTCCTCCATCACGTCGAAAAAGGCAAACAGCACCAGCAGCGCGAGCAGCAGGAATCCGGTGGCCACCAGCACCTGCTGCGCGAGGTAGCGCGCCAGCAGCTTCATGGCCGTTTCCGGCGCGCGCCATACTGGCGCGCACGCACGTAAAACAGGGCAGCCACGGCGAGCAGCATCAACAGATGCGGTGACAGCATTCCCACCCACGGATTGAGCCTGCCCTGCGCCACCCAGGCCTGCGCCAGCGACAGCAGGTTGTTGTAGACGAAATACAGCAGCAGCGCGATCACCAGCCCGTAGGAGCGGCGCGCGCGCGTGTTGACGAAGCTGAGGGGAATCGCCATCACGGCAAGAATCAGCGCACTGAGCGGAACGCCCAGCCGCCACAACAGCTCGGCGCGCGCCGCGGGCGACGCATCGCCGATCAGCTCGCCCGGCGGCGTCTGCCGGATGCCGGTTACCTTGTCACCGGCAGCCACCGGGTCGAGCCGCATCCAGTAGCGTTCGAACTGCACGATGCGGTAGTCGAGTTGGCCGGGGATGCCTTCATAGCGGCGTCCATCCTTGAATACCAGGTAGCGCGAACCGTCGGGCAGCTGGGTGTGGTTGCCTTCGCGCGCCACCACCAGGCCAAGCTGGCCGTCGATGCGCGACTGCATGAACACGTTGCGCACGATGCCGGTCAGCGGGTTGAGCGATTCGACGTAATAAACGCGCTGGCCGATGCTGGATTCGGCAAACAGTCCGGGGGCGATCAGGGAGCTTTCGCTGCGGCTGCGCAAATCCTGGCGGTATTCGCTTTTCTTGGCCTGCGCCCACGGATTGAGCACCAGCGTCAGCAACAGGATCACCAGCGAAAACGGCACGGCGAACGTCAATACCGGCCGCATCCATTGCGTGAGCGACAGCCCGGCATTGAGCCAGATGACCATTTCGCTGTCGCGCCACATGCGTGACAGCGGCAGCAGTACGCCGGCGAACAGCGCGATCGTCATCAATACCGGCAGAAAATACAGCAGCGAGAAGCCGAGAAAGGCAAATACCGCCTGATTGGCGAGCTCGCCCCGCGCCACGTCGCCGAGCAGGCGGATGAACAGGATCACCAGCGCAATCGCGATCAGCACCGTCAGCACGGCGCCGGTGGTAAGGCCCATTTCGCGGGTCAGTGCACGACGGTAGAGCATGCAACTATCCGGGGGTCATTCGGGACACGAATATGCTTTTGACATTCCACTGCGGCTGCGCCAATAATCGTCCGACCGGCAAATCGTATTTTTTTGAGCACAGACATGGAAAACAAGGAAATCGAACTCGAATTTAGCATAAAAAGCGGCGCGCCCGAAAAGCAGCGCACCGCCTGCGTCGTCGTCGGCGTGTTCGAGAGCCGCAAGCTGTCGGCCCCGGCAATCGACATCGACCGCGCCAGCGACGGCTATCTGTCGGACATCCTGCGCGGCGGCGACATGGAAGGCAAGGCCGGCAGCACGCTGCTGCTGCACAAGGTACCCAACATTCTGGCCGACCGCATCCTGCTGGTCGGCCTCGGCAAGGAACGCGAGTTCCACGAAAAAGCCTACCGCGACGCCATCGCCAGCGCAGTGAAGACCCTGCGCGACACCGGCTCGATGGAAGCTACCGTCACCCTCAGCGAAATCCCGGTCAGGAAGCGCGACGTCACCTGGAACATCGAACAGGCGGTGATCAGCGCCCACGATGCGCTGTACCGTTTCGACCGCATGAAGAGCAAGCCGAGCGAGGCACGCCGCCCGCTCAAGCGCGTGGTCTTCGCCGTTTCGCGGCGCGGCGAACTCAAGTATGGCGAGGTCGGCCTGGCACGCGGCCTGGCGATTGCCCGTGGCATCGGCCTGGCCAAGGACCTGGGCAACACGCCGTCCAACATATGCACCCCCGAATACCTGGCCGGCCAGGCGCAAAAGCTGGCCAAGGCCTACGGCTTCCGCAGCGAGATCCTCGACTATGCCGCCTGCGACAAGCTCGGCATGGGCTCCTTCCTGTCGGTCGGCAAGGGCAGCGACAAGCCGCCGCGCTTCATCGTGCTGAAGCATGAAGGCGGCGCCAAGGGCGACAAGCCGGTGGTGCTGGTCGGCAAGGCGGTCACCTTCGACGCCGGCGGCATTTCGCTCAAGCCGCCGGCCGAAATGGACGAGATGAACTACGACATGAGCGGCGGCGGCGCGGTCATCGGCGCCTTCCGCGCCATCGGCGAACTGGGGCTTGCGCTCAACGTCGTCGGCCTCATCCCGGCCTGCGAGAACATGCCGGATGCGAACGCCAACAAGCCGGGCGACATCGTCACCTCGATGTCCGGCCAGACCATCGAGATTCTCAACACCGACGCCGAAGGCCGCCTCATCCTGTGCGACGCCCTGACCTACGCCGAGCGCTTCGAGCCCGACGCGGTGGTCGACCTGGCCACCCTCACCGGCGCCTGCGTGATCGCACTCGGCGCCCACCCCAGCGCGCTCTACAGCAACCACGATCCGCTGGCGCGCGAAATCGAGCACGCCGCCGACCACACCTGGGACCGCGTCTGGCGCATGCCGCTGTGGGACGACTACCAGGAGCAGCTGAAGAGCAGCCTCGCCGACGTGGCCAACATCGGCGGCCGCCCGGCCGGCTCGATCACCGCCGCCTGCTTCCTGTCGCGCTTCGCCAGGAAATACCATTGGGCGCACCTCGACATCGCCGGCACCGCCTGGAAAGGCGGCCGCGAAAAGGGCTCGACCGGCCGCCCGGTGTCGCTGCTGGTGCACTTCCTCCTGAACCGCGCCCAGAAATAAGCCGCCGGCAGTGACCGAAATCACCTTCTACACCTTTGCCGACAACCCGCTCGACGTCGCCCGCCGCGTCGCCGCCAAGGCGCACGGCCAGGGCAAGCAGGTGATGATTTACGCGCCCGACCCGGCGATTGCCGACGCCATCGACCGTCTGCTGTGGAGCGCGCCCGCGCTGGGCTTCGTGCCGCACTGCCGCGACGCCGACCCGCTGGCAAGCGAGACGCCGGTGCTGATCGGCACCGACGCCGACGCCCTGCGCCAGGCAGACGTGATGATCAACCTGCACCGCGAACAGCCACCCGCCTTTGCCCGCTTCGAGCGCCTGGTCGAAATCGTCGGCCAGGACGAAGCCGGGCGCGAGCAGGGGCGCGCGCGCTACCGTTTTTATCAGACGCGCGGCTACGCTCTGCAAACGCACGACCTGCGCCAGCACGCCGGCCAGGAGACCCGATGAGCGACAGTCCGATCCTGAGCAAAATGGACGCGCTGCTGAAAAAGCATCGCGGTGGCGCCGAGAGCGACAGCGAGTCGCCGCCCGCGTCCGTATCCGGGCCATCCGCTGAACAGACCGCTCCGCCCAATGCCTGGCTGCCGGTTCTGACCCAGGTCATCGAACGTGGCATGCCCCCACGCGCCTCCGCGCCTGCGACCGAACCCGCGCCTCCGGCTGTGCAGATGGTCGAACCCGAAGCCCCGCGCGCCGAACCTGCAGCGTCCGCGATTGAAGTGCATCCGACCACCGTGAGCGACACCCTGGCCGAGCAACTGATGAGCGAACTCGCGCCCCGATTGTCGGAAGTGATGGAAAAACAGGTCGCCGCCGAACTGCGCAAGAACCTCGACCAGACCGTGGCGACCCTGCTCTCGCAGCTCGATGTCAACGTGCGCGAAATCGTGCGCGACGCCGTCGCGGAGAAACTCAGGCAGCCGCGCGACCCATCGACCTGAAACCGCATGCGGCCGCGTTTTGTGGCCCGTCCCGATGATTTTTGGGGCCTGTCCCAGTCTTTTTTGGGATAATCAACCCTTTGCCCGCACGCCATGGAACTCGCCAAATCCTTCGAACCGGCTGACATCGAAAAGCGCTGGTACGCCCAGTGGGAAAGCGCCGGCTACTTCAAGGCCGGCGACGCGCCCGACGCCCCCGCCTACTGCATCATGCTGCCGCCGCCCAACGTCACCGGCACGCTGCACATGGGGCACGCTTTCCAGCACACCCTGATGGACGCGCTCACCCGCTATCACCGCATGGCGGGCGACAACACCCTGTGGCAACCCGGCACCGACCACGCCGGCATCGCCACCCAGATCGTGGTGGAACGCCAGCTCGACGCGCAGGGCGTGTCGCGCCACGACCTCGGCCGCGAGAAATTCCTCGACAAGGTGTGGGAGTGGAAGGAGCACTCCGGCTCCACCATCACCCAGCAGATGCGGCGGCTCGGCACCAGCCCGGACTGGAGCCGCGAGCGCTTCACCATGGATGCCGGCCTGTCGAAGGCCGTCACCGAAGTGTTCGTGCGGCTCTACCGCGAGGGGCTCATCTACCGCGGCAAGCGGCTGGTGAACTGGGACCCGGTGCTGCAAACCGCGGTATCCGACCTCGAAGTCGTCAGCGCCGAAGAAGACGGCTTCATCTGGGAAATCAACTATCCGCTGGAATACCCTGAAGGGCACAAGGACGGCCCCGAATATTTGACCGTCGCCACCACCCGCCCGGAAACCCTGCTCGGCGACTCCGCCGTCGCGGTGCACCCTGACGACGAGCGCTACAAGCATCTCATCGGCAAGCACGTGCGCCTGCCGGTCGCCGAGCGCAGCATCCCCGTGATCGCCGACGACTACGTCGACCGTGAATTCGGCACCGGCGTGGTCAAGATCACCCCGGCGCACGATTTCAACGACTGGCAGGTGGGGCAGCGCCACAAGCTGGCGGCGATCAGCGTGCTGACGCTCGACGCGAAAATGAACGACCTCTGCCCCACCGAATACCAGGGCCTCGACCGCTACGACGCGCGCCAGAAACTGCTCGACGCACTGCAGGCAAAGGGCCTGCTGGTGTCGGCCAAGCCGCACAAGCTGATGATCCCGCGCGGCGACCGCACCCACGCAGTGATCGAGCCGATGCTCACCGACCAGTGGTTCATGAGCATGGAAGGCCTGGCCAGGCAGGGCCTTGCCGCGGTCGATACCGGCGAGCTGAAATTCGTGCCGGAGAACTGGACCACCACCTATCGCCAGTGGCTGGAAAACATCCAGGACTGGTGCGTGTCGCGCCAGCTGTGGTGGGGCCACCGCATCCCCGCGTGGTACGACGCCGACGGCAACTTCTACGTCGCATATTCCGAAGAAGAAGCCAGGAAGCAGGCCGGCGGCCGCGAACTGACGCAGGACAACGACGTCCTCGACACCTGGTTCTCCAGCGCGCTGTGGCCGTTTTCGACGCTGGGCTGGCCGGATCAGACGCCGGAGCTCGAACGCTACCTGCCAACTTCGGTGCTGGTCACCGGCTTCGACATCATCTTCTTCTGGGTCGCCCGCATGGTCATGATGTCGCTGCACTTCACCGGCAAGCTGCCGTTCCGCGAGGTGTACGTCACCGGCCTGGTGCGCGACTCCGAAGGCCAGAAAATGAGCAAGTCGAAGGGCAACGTGCTCGACCCCATCGATCTCATCGACGGCATCGGCATCGACGATCTGGTCGCCAAGCGCACCCAGGGCCTGATGAACCCCAAACAGGCCGCCGGCATCGAGAAGCGCACCCGCCGCGAATTCCCCGAGGGCATCGCCGCCTACGGCACCGATGCCCTGCGCTTCACCTTCGCGAGCTTGGCCACGCACGGCCGCGACATCAAGTTCGACCTGCAGCGCGCCGAGGGCTACCGCAACTTCTGCAACAAGCTGTGGAACGCCACCCGCTTCGCGCTGATGAACCTGGAAGGCCACGATTTCCTCCCCTCCCCCGCAAGCGGGGGAGAGGGCCAGTTCGACTATTCGGACGCCGACCGCTGGATCGTCTCCCGGCTGCAGCAGGCCGTCGCCGAAGTGCGCGAGAGTTTCGCCATCTACCGCTTCGACCAGGCCGCGCGCGCGGTCTATGAATTCGTCTGGGACGAATACTGCGACTGGTACCTGGAACTCGCCAAGGTGCAACTGAACACCGGCACGCCGGAGCAGCAGCGCGCCACCCGCCGCACCCTGGCCAGCGTGCTCGAAACCACGCTGCGTCTCGCCCACCCCATCATTCCTTTCATCACCGAGGAACTATGGCAGAAGGTCGCGCCGCTCGCTGCCGTCGCCGGCGACAGCATCATGCTCGCCCCCTATCCGCAGGTCGACGAAGCGCAGCGCCACCCCGACAGCGTCGCGCGCATCCAGCTACTGAAGGAACTGGTCAGCGCCTGCCGTACCCTGCGCAGCGAAATGAGCCTCTCTCCCGCGCAGCGCGTGCCGCTGGTGATCGAAGGCGACGCTGCCGCGATCAAGGCACTGGCGCCCTACATCGCCGCGCTCGGCAAGCTCAGCGAGGTCAGCGCCGTCGCGGCGCTTGCAGACGCCGACGCCCCGGTCGCCCTGGTCGGCGAGATGCGGATGATGCTGGTGGTGGAAATCGACAAGGACGCCGAACGCGCGCGCCTGGCCAAGGAAATCGCCCGCATCCAGGGCGAGATCAAGAAGGCGCAGGGCAAGCTGGCCAACCCCAGCTTCGTCGACCGCGCGCCTGCGGCGGTGGTCGAGCAGGAAAAGGCCCGCCTGGCCGATTTCGGCAGCATGCTAATCAAGCTGGAAGCCCAGCACGCACGGCTCGGCTGACCGATTGTCTCCAACAAAAAAGCGTGGTTCTTCCGCGCTTTTTTGTTGCCGGCATCTTTCTTTCCGACAACAAACTTGCATAAAAAAAAACCGGGGGCATGCCCCCGGTTTTAAGCAGCCTATCAGGACTGCAGGGAATTACATCTTCCAGCTGTACTGGATACCCAGCGAGTTCTGATACATCTGGATGGTGTCCACATTGGTACCAAAGGGAGCACCCGGGCGAGCTGCGCTTACATCGTTCTCGAAGCCATGCATGTAAGCCATCGTGACTTCATCGCCAGAGGCCAACGTGTAAGTGAAGCCCAGCGTAACGTGGTCTTCGATCACTGCTGGCGCCAGGATGTTCAGCATGACCTCACCCATATCGTTAGCGCTGATGGGATTGTCATTATGGCTGTAGCCTGCACGCAGGGTCAGCTTCGGGCTGTATTTGTATTCGACACCCAGCTTCCACACATCGACATCGGAATAACCGAAGCCGGGACCATTTGCAGAACCCATCGGCTGATTCAGGACGAGCAAATTAGTCACAGGGTTGCCGACGGACGCAACACCGCTGTAGTTGATGCGCTGATAATCAAGTGCCAATTTCAGCACCGGGGTCGCTTGCCAAGCCACGCCCAAATTGTAGTTTTCAGGAAGATCAAAGTCGCCCTGTTCAGCGAAGAGGCCAGCGTAATCATCGAATTCATCGAAATCGATCTTGGACGCGTAAGCCGCACCGATAGTAACGGTCGGGGTAATCTTGCCCAAATAGCCAACGCGCACACCGAAGCCAAAGGCATCGTCATGGCCGTTGTTGCTGACCTTGGTAGGCGAAGCAGAGAAGTTGGCAAACGGTTGAGCACCTGTCGCCGCAAAGCGCTGGTAACCAATCAACGGGGAAATACCGAGCGAATGGTTGGGTGCAATCTTGTAGGCTGCGGTCGGTGCAATGACCAATTGCATCAGGTCAACGCCAAGCGCCCCTTGCCCGCCCAGAATGTTCATCGTGCCGAACGCGCCGCCCAAAGCCGGGTAGTCAGTATTCATGCCACCGTTGCCATACACAGTCACGCCCAAGGCCAGATTGGGGTTGATCATGCGGTTGTAGCCGAACTCGGGAATCAGGTGATAGTTGGAATCGCTCTCGGAAGAGACCGGCGCACCAAAGTCCCCCGCATTCGAAGCCTCGCGAATCGGGCTGAACAGATCGGCACCAAGATCAATGCGGTTACCAACAAAAGCCGCTGCCGCAGGGTTGTTCGCGCCAAAGAAGGCATCGTCGTGCGTCGCGGTGGCCGCCCCGGCCATGCCCTTGGCCTTCATGCCGTAGCCGTGCGAAAAATAACCGTTGGTGGCGTAGGCGCTGCCGGCCAGACCCGCCAGCGCCATGAATGCGAATACGCGCGTGAACTTCATTGATGTCTCCTCTTGGTAAAATTACTACAGATAGATTTTTTGAATGACCCGACCAAAGGCTACGCCCGTGCTGGAGCTTAGACAAGCAAGCCCAGTCCGGCAGCCTAAAAAACCGGACGGGGTGTGGTACAAAAGACACACAAAAAAAGAGCCGGATCAACTCGGCTCTTTTTTCATCGTGCTGCAATCTGTCGGTCGGATGGCGCTTCTTAAATAAACAGGCAGATATCGGTTTCACCCGCAAATTCGAAGAAGGTGGCGGCGCCGCCGTACTCGAGACCGTCGATGAAGTCGGAATGCTCGAAGCCGAACAGCTCGACGGTCATCTGGCAGGCGATGAACTTGACGTCGGCTTCCTGGCAGAGCTCGCGCAGGTCGGGGATCGTCGCCACGCCGTTGTTGGCGATGGTCTGCTTCATCAGCGCCGTCGCCACGTTCTCATAGCCGGGGATGATCGCCTGG
>NZ_JANJXQ010000286.1 GCF_024708915.1 Thiobacillus sp. | reverse complement strand
CTATCGGCCGGATTATAGAAAACCGGACAATTTCGACGCAATGGTGGCCGAGCTGCATCAGGCCAAAACCCGGCACTACGCGGCGCTCGCCGCGCGCGGTGGCATTCCGATGCGGCCCGGGGTCGAGCGTCTGCTGGTCGAGGCGCGTGCCGCCGGGCTGCGGCTGGCGATCGCCACCACCACCACCCCGGAAAACGTCACCGTGCTGCTGGAACACAGCCTGGGTGCCGGCACGCCGGACTGGTTCGAGGTGATCGCTGCAGGCGATATCGTTCCGGCGAAGAAACCCGCGCCCGACATCTATCACTACGCGTTGCAGAAAATGGGGCTCGACGCCGCCGACTGCCTGGCGTTCGAGGATTCCGAGAACGGCCTGCGCGCGAGCCTGGGGGCCGGTCTGAGAACACTGATCACAGTCAACGACTACACGCTCGACCACGATTTCATGGGCGCGGCCGTCGTGCTATCCAACCTCGGTGAACCGGGAGAACCAACCCGGGTGCTGGCCGGCCCCGATCTCGGTCAGCCGTTCGTCGACGTGGGCTATCTCAGGGCACTGCACGCTAACTGAATTTATCCGCGAAGGACGCGAAGAAACGCGAAGGGTAAAACAGGTTTTCTTCGCGACCCTTCGCGTCCTTCGCGGATAGCCTGTTTTTCAGGGGTTGTGTATCAGCGCTGCTTCGAGCGTGTTTTCCAGCAGGGTCGCCACGGTCATGGGGCCGACGCCGCCGGGCACCGGGGTGATCCAGCCGGCGCGTTCCACCGCGGAATCGAAATCGACGTCGCCGACCAGTTTGCCATCGGGCAGCCGGTTGATGCCGACGTCGATCACGATCGCGCCCTCGCGCACCCACTCGCCCGGAATCATGCGCGGCTTGCCCACCCCCACCACCAGGATTTCGGCCGAGCGCACGAAGCTTTCCAGGTCGCGCGTGGCGCTGTGGCATACGGTGATGGTGCAGCCGGCCAGCAGCAGTTCCAGGCTCATCGGCCGGCCGACGATGTTGGAGGCGCCGACCATCACCGCATTCTTGCCGCGCAGTTCCTCGTTGGTGGCGCGCAGCAGCGTCATGATGCCGCGCGGGGTGGAGGGGCGCAGCGTCGGCATCTTCACCGCCAGGCGGCCGATGTTGTAAGGGTGGAAGCCGTCGACATCCTTGTCGGGACGGATGCGCTCGATCACCGTCTCGGCGTCGATGTGCGCGGGCAGCGGAAGCTGCACCAGGATGCCGTCGATGGCCGGATCGGCGTTGAGCTGGTCGATCAACGCCAGCAATTGGTCTTGGGTCGCGGCAGACGGCAGATCGTGCGAGACGCTGGCCACGCCGCCGCGCTCGCAGGCGCGCTTCTTGTTGCGCACATACACCGCCGAGGCGGCATCGTCGCCGACCAGGACGACCGCCAGGCCGGGGCGGCGCTTGCCTTGCGCCTCGCGTTCGGCCACCTTGTCGTGGATCACTGCAAGTATGGTGTCGGCCATGGCCTTACCGTCGAGAATGCGTGCGCTCATTAGGACAACCCTGAAGCAAAAGGGTGATTTTCCCGGAAACCCCCCCGCTTACTCAAGTGGAAATTGACCCGGCCGATTCGCCGCGGTATAGTCTCGCCTCTCCGAAATGCGCCTGAAGCGCCAACAGGATTTCGGGGTGTAGCGCAGCCCGGTAGCGCGCCTGCTTTGGGAGCAGGATGTCGGAGGTTCGAATCCTCTCACCCCGACCACCCCCTAT
>NZ_JANJXQ010000175.1 GCF_024708915.1 Thiobacillus sp. | reverse complement strand
CAGGAGTCGGCCACTCGCTGGCTATGGTCGTACAATCACGAACGACCGAACATGGCGCTGGGCGGCATCACACCTGTGCAGAAATTGATGCTCGCCAACTAACTCCATTTCTGGCGGCTGCTAAAAATGGGGGGATTACCCTGTCCCGGCTGATCGCTCCATAAGCGGGCCGGCCTAAGGGGATGGTCCCTTCGTGGTGCCATAGGGCCACCCATGAGTTTTACGTAGGTCTGCCAGTCCCCTTGATCAGCGGCGGCGGATAACTCAGCGACCGCGCCCTGGGGGCCGCCACCCTTTAGGCGCCGAAGCTCGCGCCACACGCTGACGGGTGGCCCGCCGATTTGCTGAAACTGACGAATGCCCCATGCGCTGGCCCATGCCTTAACCCGTTCTGCACCCTCAATGGGGTTTTCGCCATAGACGCCGGAATCAAGCGCAAAGCCATCGATGTTTTTGGAAATGTACTTGGCGATGTATCCGACGGCGCTCCCCTTATTGCAGTCAATGGCCACCGCCGTGAATCGATGTTTTTCCGCGCCGGGTTCGTTTCCATCGGTTTGCAGGGCGTATTTTTTGAACAATGTCCTTAGCGTATTGATCTGGTCTGGTCGCACGAACAGCAGCAAATGCCAATGTGGCGTGCCATCGTGCTGGGGCTCCGCAATCCGGAAGCCATAAACGCCCACCCCTTCGCGTGCAGCAGCCGAGCGGATGCGGGCCCATACCTTTGCCAAATAGGCTTGGGCTTCCTTGGGGGTTGTCCCGTCGTACTTCGGATTAGGCTTGCCGGACTTGGCGAGGCTGGCGTGCATGCGAGAAGGGCAGGTGACGGTGTAAAACTCGGCCGCATGCCCAAGTGATTTGGCTATGTCTTCAAACCCGCGGGCACGGGTCATCAGTTCGGCGCGCCGGATGCGCGGATTCGATACGGTTACATCCGAAAGCTCAGCCAGACTCTGGCAGTATCCAGAATCGTTTACGGCCTGCATGGACTCTAGGATGCGACGGTTTCGCCTGTGTTGCTGGCGCTTGCGTTCCAGCGTTTCATCGCTGGCATAAATGCCCGCCTGGGCTTTGACTAATCCGACTTGAATCGCGGCAGCTTCCATATCTCGCCCGTGTCGGCTGCGTAGCTGCCTGCGCCACCATCTGCTGTCCCTATCGGTAACACGGCGAATGAATCCGGTAACGGTATAGGGTGTTTGCCCCACTCGGATGCGTGGTTCTTTCTCTGTAACGGTATCGGTATCTGTAACAGGGGCAGCGTCCAGGCTGTAACGGTTACAGATACGGAGGAGGAGCCTGAGGGTTTCATCAAGGCGTCCCGGGTAGAGCGCCAATGCTTCCCGGCATCGCTTGCTGGCCCGTTCCGCTTCCGATACCAGCTCGTCATCATTCCAGGCAAGCGCCATGCTGGAAGGCTTGAACTTGTCCTGCATATCCAGCAGGAAAAGATTGGCTTCGCGTAGCCCTTGGGTGTCGTGGCGCTCCCGGTATGACTTGGCCACCGCATATGCAATCCGGTTTGGCCATTGCCGGAAAATCTCATGGCGAAAGCGCCGATCATCCCCATCGCTGTTATCCAAATGCCAAACGATGCGCTCAGCCTCAGAAGTCCATTCCGTCGGTGGGCATACGCGCTTTGCCGGGCGCATGGCTTAAATGCTCAGGTTGGTGGCTGATTTGCGGGCGGTTTCGAGCTTCGCCACCAAGGCGCGAATCTCTGTATCGGCCATGCCCGCTATGCGTGCGGCATTGAGTGCGGCAACCTCAGAAGCTGGCCAGGCCACGGAGCGCGGTCCGAGTTTTACAGGCTTGGGCCACAAGCCTTGCTGAATGCGAAGGTAGATCGTCGAGCGCGAAGCGCCAGTTTCGGCCTTGACGCTAGGAAGCCGCAGGAGTCGTTGAACCATCGTTGCACCTCAGTGGTGGATTAGGATGGTTCGCAGTTTTACGATTCTGTCAGGGCAGAAATAGGCGCAGTAGGTCGCGGGGATCGTGCGGCAAATAAGCTGAATCCCGCGCCGCTACTGGCGGGAGAGGGCGCGGATAACTATTTTCGCGGGCCGGTTGGGAGGCCGTCCGCACGCAGGATCGTCGCCATAACTTCGGCGGTTCGCCTGGCGACTTTCTCTCCGATTAGCCATTCAATAACTTGCTTGTTGGTTGGTGCGCTTGAGGGGTCGGCGGGGTCGTAGCTTTTCCAGAAAAGGTCAGCTGCTCGGGCTAGTTTACGAAGCAAATTGGTTTCGTAGCGCCCCCATGGCCAGCCGGTGGCTTGAATATTCATTTCAGGCTGCCAGGGGTATCCCCCAGGAAAAACTAGCCCGATGGTATTTGCCCAGGATGTAAACACCGTTAAGTCGATTTCGCTCTCTTCAAGCTTTTCCGGGTCGAGTTTGTCGGGTCTTAGCAAGCCCGCGCCAATGCCGGTTTTAGCAAGGCCAAGCAGCGAATTGAATTTCGGCGGGGGTTGGGTGAACACTGTATCCAGTTTGCCGGTCGTGCTGATGCTTTGCGGGACGGTGCTTAATGGCCTGGGGCTTTCAAGTCTGGAGGGTTCTAGCTCGCACAGTAGGGCGATGGCCTGCCACAACTTCGCTTTGCGCTTCCTTTCCCATTGTCGCCAGTCAGGCCGGGGAATTGTCCAAAGGACGGAATCGTCAGCCGGGTTGTTAGGGGTGTTCATGGTTGCATTCAGGCGGTGGGCGGCAAAGCCATGATACCTGCGCGACAAGGGCGAGGCGTTTATCGGTTGCAGGCGACAGGTGGGGGTATATATGGGGGTATCACGTCTCTTCGTTTAGCGTGATGGCCCAGCAAATATGGCTTACGTTGGCAATTATGGGTCAGACAAGCTCCCGCACATCCAATAAAAACCCGCATCCATCAGGATTGCGGGTTTTTTCATCTGGATGGCCCGGGCCTTGGCGGCTGGGCGCGGCGCGCTATTCGATGCCCAGCCGCTCCAGACGGTAGCGCAGGCTGCGGAAGGTGACGCCGAGCACGCGTGCGGCGGCAGTTTTGTTGTAGCGGGTTTGTTCCAGTGCCTCGAGGATGGCCGCGCGCTCCGCCTGGTCGAGGTAATCCTGCAGCGGGTATTTGCAGCCGGAGGCGGCGCTGGCCGGGAGCTGGGCCGGCGCGAGGTTGAGGTCGGCGGCACGGATGCAGCGGTCTTCGCACAATGCCAGCGCACGCTCCAGGGTGTTTTCGAGTTCACGTACGTTGCCCGGGAAGGCGTAGGCGCGCAGCGTTTTTTCGGCGTCGCGGTCGAGTTTGATCTCGGCGCCGCCGAGCTTGTCGAGCAGGAAGCGCGCCATCTCGGGGATGTCTTCGGCGCGTTCGCGCAGGCTGGGCATCATCAGATCGATGACGTTCAGGCGGTAATACAGATCCTGGCGAAAGCGCCCGGCCTCTATCAGTGCGACCAGATTCTGGTGGGTTGCGCTGACGATGCGCACGTCAACCGCTTCTTCGGTGGTGGCGCCGACCTTGCGTACTTTTTTTTCCTGCAACACGCGCAGCAGTTTCACCTGCATCGACAACGGCAGGTCGGCGATTTCGTCGAGGAACAGGGTGCCGCCGTCCGCCGCCTGGAAGAATCCGCTGCGATCGGCGTCGGCGCCGGTGAACGCGCCTTTGCGATAGCCGAAAAATTCGCTTTCCATCAGTGTTTCGGGGATCGCGCCGCAATTGACGGCGACGAAGGGCTTGTCCGAACGGTTGCCCAGCTGGTGGATCAACCGTGCGGCGAGCTCCTTGCCGCTACCCGATTCGCCGGCGATATGCACCGGCGCCTGGGTGCGGGCGAGCTTGGCGATGCGTGCGCGGATTTCCTGCATGGCCGCGGACTGGCCGATCAGGTCGCGCGCAGTGACGTCTGCCTGGGCGGCTTCAGGAATGTTCAGCGCAGATTTGACCAATGCGCGCAACTGGTCGAGCGCCACCGGTTTGGCCAGATAGTCGAAGGCCCCGGCTTTGAGGGCGGCGACCGCATTGCCGGCGTTGCCATAGGCCGTGATGACGGCCACCGGAACCGGCGCCGTCAGCGCACTGGCGCAGGCGACCACGTCCAGCCCTTCGCCGTCTCCCAGCCGCATGTCGGTGAGGCAGAGGTCGTAATGCGTCTGCGCCAGGCGGGTCTGCGCTTCGGCCACGCTGTTCGCGCGATCGGTTTCCAGCCCCATTTTGACCAGCGTCAGCTCCATCAGGTCGAGCAGGTCGGGCTCGTCGTCCACCAGCAGAATGCGCGGAGAGGCGGCCATGTCTACTCCCTGCCGT
>NZ_JANJXQ010000174.1 GCF_024708915.1 Thiobacillus sp. | reverse complement strand
TGCTGCAGCCGATGTCCGACATTGCCGGGCGGCTGGCGCCGCAGATGGGCGCACTCGGGCTGCACACCTCCCACGGCGGCAACGGCAAGCTGATCAGCGGCATGCCCGGCGTGCCGCCTGCGCATGTGCTCATCATCGGCGCCGGCGTTGTCGGCATGAGCGCCGCACGCACGGCCACCGGCCTCGGCGCGCAGGTCACCCTGCTCGACCAGCAGGCCGACAAGCTCGCCCACGCCGAAGCGCTGTTCGGCCCGCGGGTGGCAACGCGGTTTTCCTCGCCGCGGGCGATTGCCGACGGCCTCGCGCAGGCCGACATCGTCATCGGCGCGGTACAGATTTCCGGCCGCCACACGCCGCGCCTGATCAGCCGCGCCTTGCTGCAGCGGATGCCGCCGGGTTCGGTGCTGGTGGACGTGGCCATCGACCAGGGCGGCATCGCCGAAACCTCCCGCCCCACCACCCACAGCGCCCCGTTCTTCATCGTCGAAGGCATCGTCCACTACTGCGTTACCAACATGCCCGGCGCCGTCGCCCGCACCGCCACCGACGCACTCACCCATGCCACCCTGCCCTATGTGCGGGCGCTGGCGGCCCAGGGCCTGGCCGCACTGGACGCGGACGCCGGACTGCAAGCGGGACTGCAGGTCCACGCAGGCAAGATCACCCACGCCGGGCTGGCACAGGATCTGGGGATCGGCTGAAGCGGACCGTGGCTGGCACCGCCCGCCTGCGCCTGCGGGGAAAGTCGCGCGCGCCGATGCCCTGCAACGCGCCGCCATGCCGCTCATTCAGGCGCCAAGAAAACCCAAGCCGGCTGCGGGCTCAGCAGTTTGCTTCCAAGCGCCCGACTTGTCGGGCATGCCTCATTGCACGACACTATTGACACGGCCCGAACCGGACACGCAGAGAAAAACCAACAAACGCCACCGGCACCCGTGAGCAAATTCGACGAACTCTATCGCCTTCACCGCCTGCTGGACGGGCGGCGGACAGGCCTGCCCCGCAGCGTGCTCATCGATGAGCACGGCTTTTCGCGTTCCACCCTCGCCCGCCTCATCGCCGACCTGCGCGACCGCCTCGGCGCCCCGCTCATCCACGACAGCGAACGCGGCGGCTATCGCTACGACACCGCCGACGGCAGCCACGCGCTCCCCGGCCTGTGGTTCACCCCCGCCGAACTGCACGCTCTCGTCACGCTGAGGCATCTGCTCGCCAACCTGGAACCCGGGCTGCTCGACGGCCACCTGCGGCCGCTGCAAGCCCGCATCGACAAGCTGCTGGGCAGCAACCACCTGGGCGCCGGCGAGGCCGCGCAACGCATACGCATCCTGGCCGCCGCCGCGCGCCAGAAAAACCTCCGCCACTTTCAAACCGTCGCCGGCGCCGTCCTGCAGCGCCGCCGCCTCAGGATCGACTACTACAACCGCGAGCGAGACCAAACCGGCGCCCGCGAAATCTCCCCGCAACGTCTTACCCATTACCGCGACAACTGGTACCTGGACGCCTGGTGCCACGACAAAAAAGGCCTGCGCATCTTCGCCGTCGAATGCATCCGCGCCGCCATACCGCTCGGCAAAGCCGCAAAAGCCATCGCCGAATCCACACTCAACCGCGAACTCGCCAGCGCCTACGGCATCTTTGCCGGCCTGCCCGTCGCCACCGCCGTCCTGCGATTCACCCCCAAACGTGCCCGCTGGGTGGCCGACGAAATCTGGCACCCCCGGCAACAAAGCCGCTGGCTGGAAGACGGCCGCTATGAACTCGCCGTGCCGTACTCGGACGACCGCGAACTCCTGATGGACATCCTCAAGCACGGAGCGGAGGTTGAAGTCGTCGCGCCTGGCGCGTTGCGCGAGGCTGTCAGAAATCAGCTTGATGTGGCGGCAGGGCAGTATCGGCAAGGCGTAGCGCCAGGCCCGGAAATTGAGCCTGACGGCGGGTAGGATGAGAAACATGGCTCATCACCGTCCCATTGCCCACGCTGCCCAGAATACCGACGGAAGTTGGCGCGACCCGCATGACCTGGATGAACATCTCACCAGCGTCGCCGCCCTTGCCGCCGAATTTGCGTGCGCCTTTGGCCCAGAGTGGGCGCGGCTGGCCGGCCGTTGGCATGACCTTGGCAAATACCGGCAGCGTTTCCAGAATTACATTCGTCTCGCCAGCGGCTTTGAAGTGGACGCGCATATCCAGGGCGAAGCAGGAAAAGCGCCACATTCGACGGCTGGGGCAATACTGGCGTGCGACCGTTTTGATGCTGCCGGACGCGTGCTGGCCTATCTGATCGCCGGCCACCACGCTGGGCTGGCGGACTGGTTCGGCGGCCTTGAGGTTCGGCTTGCCGCCATCGACAGCCGCGCGGAACTCGACGAGGCGCTGGCCGAAAGCCCGCCTGCCCACATCCTTGATCATGGCGATTTCCAACCCAATTTGCGCGCCATCCCGGGCGGCCGGGATGGTTTCGCCTTGTGGGTACGCATGTTGTTCTCGGCACTGGTCGATGCGGATTTTCTCGACACCGAGCGTTACATGGATGCGGAGAAATTCGCACAACGCAATCAATGGCCAACACTGGATCGGCTCGCTCCCCGGTTCGACGCCCACATGGCCAAACTCGCGGCGAAGGCTGACTCCACGCCGGTCAACGCGCTGCGCGCCGACATCCTGCGCCAGTGCCGTGAGAAGGCCGCGCTCGAACCTGGCCTGTTTTCCTTGACCGTTCCGACTGGCGGCGGCAAGACGCTCTCCGGCATGGCATTCGCACTCGAACACGCCCGCACGCACGGCAAGCGTCGTGTTATCCACGTCATTCCCTACACCAGCATCATCGAGCAGACGGCAGACATTTTCCGCAGCATCTTTGGCGAAGCCGTCATCGAGCATCACAGCAACGCCGAGTCCGATCCCGGCCAGGAAAACACCGCCTCACGCCTGGCTTGCGAAAACTGGGATGCGCCCATCGTCGTCACCACCAACGTGCAGTTCTTCGAATCGCTGTTCGCCGCGCGTACTTCGCGCTGCCGCAAGCTGCACAATCTGGTCGATTCGGTCGTCATCCTCGACGAAGCGCAACTCCTGCCGCCGGAGTTCCTGCAACCCATCCTCGACGTGCTGAAGCTCCTGGCCCGCCACTACGGCGTGTCCGTCGTGCTGTCCACCGCCACCCAGCCCGCCCTGTCCACGCGTGAATATTTCGACCCCAGCCAGAACCTGCGTGGCCTGGACGATGTGCGGGAAATCATCGACGATCCCGATGCGCTTTATCAGGCGCTGGAACGGGTGAATGTGCGCCTGCCCGCCGATTGGCAGCAAGCTTCCGAATGGCCTCAAGTGGCGGATGACCTGGCCCGCCACGATTCGGTACTCGCCATCGTCAACACCCGCAAAGACGCCCGCGCGCTGTGGGAACTGCTACCCGAAGGCACGCTACATCTATCAGCGCTGCTGTGCGGTGCGCACCGTTCGCAACGCATCGCCGAGATCAAGGCCCGGCTCAAATCTGGTGTTCCAACGCGGGTAGTCAGCACGCAGCTGGTCGAAGCCGGGGTCGATGTGGATTTCCCGGTTGTCTACCGCGCACTCGCTGGACTGGACTCCATCGCCCAGGCGGCGGGCCGCTGCAACCGTGAAGGGGGTCTTACTGAAAAAGGCGAAGTCGTCGTCTTCGTTCCACCTAAACCCGCGCCTCCGGGACTCTTGAGGAAAGGCGAAAACGCCTGCAAAAGCGTGCTGTATGGCGTTACCGAATCGCCTCTTTCATGTATGAGGTTCGAGCAATATTTCCGGCAGCTCTTTGCCGCCTGCACGCTCGATGAGCACGGCATCTGCGGCGACCTGTTCATGGCCAACAACAAGCTCGATGGCGATGAACTGGCCGTCAATTTCCGCACTGCTGCTGATAACTTCAGGCTGATCCGCGACGAAGACAACGCATCCATCATCGTGCTGTACCGGGGAACTGATGGACAGGACAACAGCATCGACAAATGGCTGGCAACGCTGCGCCTCGAAGGCCCGCAACGCTGGCTGATGCGCAAAC
Organism: Thiobacillus sp.; assembly: GCF_024708915.1. Next base: position 7,185 of record NZ_JANJXQ010000174.1, on the reverse strand, counting down.
TCCAGCGCTACACGGTCAACATCCACCGGCGCGAAGCACAAGCCCTGCTGCAACAAGGAGATATCGTGGAGCTGATGCCGGGCCTTTACATACAAATGAGTGACTGGCTCTACCATCCTGAGCTTGGGCTGAACCCAGAAGGAACGCCGCCCAATTCGGCTAGCGCAATTGTTTGAAGGGAGAAAAATGAAGACATTTTGTTTGGAACTCTCTGGCCCTTGGGCCTGCTTCACCCGCCCCGAAATGAAGGTCGAACGGGTCAGCTACGACGTGATGACGCCCTCCGCCGCGCGCGCCTGCTTCGAAGCCATTCTATGGAAACCCGCAATCCGCTGGCATATACGCAAAATAGAAGTGCTCAAGCCGATCCGCTGGATCAACCTGCGACGCAACGAAGTGGCCAGTGTGGTGTCCACCCGCAACGTCGAAACGGCCATGAAGAACGGGCGCGGCGATCTTGGCCTCAACATCGAAGACGACCGCCAGCAGCGCGCCGGCCTGTTCCTGCGCGATGTGGCCTACCGGGTGCACGCCGATCTGGAGTTCCTGCCCGCACGCGACCCAGATGCCAGTGCGGCAAAGTACTTCGAAATGTTCGAGCGCCGCGCGGCCAAGGGGCAGTGCGTAAACCAGCCTTATCTCGGCTGCCGCGAATTTGCGGCGAACTTCAGGCTGGTCGGCGATCCGGCAGCCGAGCCGCCGCCGCACGATGAAACCCGCGACCTGGGATTCATGCTGCACGACCTGGACTTTTCCAAACCCGCCGACCCGCAACCGCGCTTTTTCCGCGTCCGCCTGGAAAACGGCGTGGTGCAGGTTCCCGCCTGGGATAGCGTGGAGGTGCGGGGATGATTCTGCAAGCGCTCGACGCCTACTACCGCCGCAAGCAAACCGACCCGGATCCGCAAAACCGCTTGCCCGCCTCCGGCCTGGAGAACAAGGAAATCCCCTTTATTCTTGAAATCGATGTTGCCGGAAAGCTGGTCAACCTGGCCGACACGCGCAGCGGCGAAGGCAAGAAAAAAATCGGCCAGCGTTTTCTTGTGCCGCAGGGAATAAAGAAAACCTCCGGTGTAGCAGCGAATCTGCTGTGGGACACCACCGAATACGTGCTGGGCCTGGATACGCGCGGCAAACCTGAGCGCGTGGCCGAGCAGCACACCGCGTTCCGGGCGCGTATCGAAGCGCTGCCAGAGACTGTGCGTGAGGACGACGGCATCCGCGCGGTGCAGGCTTTTCTGGCATCGTTCAAGCCCGAGACGCTTGCCAATCTGCCCGTCTTTGCCGACCTCCAGGCAGGCAATCCAGTCATGAGCTTTCGCCTGCACGGCGACTTGGGCCTGGTCTGCCAGCGCCCCGCCGTGGTGGCGGCAACAGCAGGACAATCCGAGAAAGTACCCGATGGCATATGCCTGGTCAGCGGCCAGCCTGCCGTCATCGAACGTCTGCATCCGGCGATCAAGGGTGTATGGGGGGCGCAGACTTCGGGGGCGAACATCGTGTCGTTCAACCTCGACGCCTTCAATTCCTACGGCAAGGCGCAGGGTGCGAACGCGCCGTTGGGGATGGCTGCCGTGTTTGCCTACACCACTGCGCTCAACCACCTGCTGGCAAGAGATTCGCGCCAGCGAATGCAAGTGGGCGACACCTCGACAGTATTCTGGGCCAGCGAACCGCACGAGCTGGAAAGCGCAGTCGTCGACTTGTTCGGCGATCCACCCAAGGACGATCCCGACCGCAACATCGACGCGCTCAAAGCACTATACGCCGCCGTGGATAAAGGCCAGTTTTCCGTCGGCGGCATCGACACACGCTTTCACGTGCTCGGACTTGCGCCGAATGCAGCGCGGATCAGTATCCGTTTCTGGGAAACCACCACCGCGCTGGAGTTGGCCCGGCGCATCAAACAGCACTTCGACGACATCACGCTGGTTCACGCACCACACGAGCCCGAGCATTTGTCGCTGTTTCGCCTGCTCACAGGCGTGGCGCTTCTCAATAAGGCCGACAATATTCCGCCCAATCTCGGCGGCGAGGTCATGCGCGCCATTCTCGAAGACCTGCCCTACCCGACCACCCTGCTCAACCTGGCTGTGCAGCGCTGCCGGGCCGAGCAAAAACCCAGTTACGCCCGTGCCGCCGTCATCAAGGCCTGTCTCAACCGCTGGATTCGCTCCCGCAAAACTCAAGAAATGGAGTTCCTGCCCATGCTCGACCCTGCCAATATCAACGCCGCATACCGATTAGGACGACTGTTCGCCGTGCTGGAAAAAATTCAGGAAGAAGCCAGCCCTGGCCTCAATGCCACCATCCGCGATCGCTATTACGGTGCAGCATCCAGTATCCCGGTTACGGTTTTTCCCACTTTGCTGCGTTTGAAAAACCACCACATGGCTAAGCTCTCGCGTGGCCGCGCGACACAAATGGAAAAAATGCTGGGTGAAATCATGGAAGGTTTGGCCGATTTTCCTCGCCAGCTCCCGCTACAAGATCAAGGCCGATTCGCTCTCGGCTACTATCACCAGCGCCAAATCTTCTTCACCAAATCCACCCCGGAGGAATCCAAATGAGCCTGACCAACCGCTACGACTTCGTGCTGCTGTTTGATGTAAAGGACGGCAATCCTAACGGCGATCCTGACGCCGGCAACCTGCCGCGGCTGGATGCCGAAACAGGCCACGGTTTGGTAACTGACGTGTCGCTCAAGCGCAAGGTGCGTAACTTCGTTGGACTGGTCAAAGGCGAGCAACCGCCTTATGAGATTTACGTGAAAGAAAAAGCCATCCTCAACAAGACGCATGAGCGTGCCTATGTAGGCATCGGAAAAGCGGATTTACTCAAAGGCGACGACAAGAAACGCAAGGGCGGCGATGCTGTTGGCGAGGCACGTGACTGGATGTGTCAGAACTTCTTCGATGTGCGCACCTTCGGCGCGGTCATGTCCACCGGCGTCAACTGCGGCCAGGTGCGCGGGCCAGTGCAGCTGACGTTCGCGCGTTCAGTCGATCCGATCATCGCGCAGGAACATTCGATCACCCGCATGGCAGTGGCGACCGAAGCCGAAGCGGAAAAACAGGACGGCGACAACCGCACCATGGGCCGCAAGCACACCGTGCCTTACGGGCTTTACGCTGCACACGGCTTCGTTTCCAGTTTCCTGGCCAAACAAACCGGCTTTTCTGAAGACGATCTTGAACTGCTGTGGCAGGCGCTCGCGCAAATGTTTGAACATGACCGTTCCGCCGCGCGCGGCGAAATGGCGACACGCGGGCTGTATGTCTTCAAGCACGATTCAGAACTGGGCAACGCCCCGGCCCATGCGCTATTTGATCGCATCAAGGCCGAACGTAAGGTCGATGTACCGCGCAGCTTCTCTGACTACGAAGTGACGGTAAACGAGGCCGCCCTGCCTGTGGGTGTGTCGCTGCTGCGCAAAGCTTGAGGTGCTACCGCCGCCCTGCCCAATACCCCGGGCGGCGGCTGTGGTGTGCAACCGCGAGTACCCGCAGCATGTCGCCCTCTGCCCTGTAAATCACCGAATAGGGAAAACGATGAACCTGCAAACGACGTGTGTTGTTGACTGCTGGCGAGGCCAGTGCGGGATGCTCAATGGCCAGACGTAAACTGCGCTGGACTTCCTGCCTGAAATCGCCGGCCCGAAACGCTCCGGCCTCATTGGCATACCAGTGCGCCCCTTCGACAAGTTCGGCGCGGGCAAGCGGATTGAAACTTATGCGCACCGCTTGCGCGCCGTTTCGATGATTTCGTCGATTTCCTTGAATACGTCTTCGGCCGGAATCCACTCGGTACGACCGGCTTCCATATCCGCCACGCGCCGTGCAATTTCCTCGTCCCAGGCTTGGGCGATGGCTTCGGGCGTGTCTTCTGCCGGGCCGTCCAGGCTCTCGATCAGGCGATGCGCGAGTTCGCCGCGTTCGCGGGGCGTGAGTTGCAGCGCCTGGGCCTCTATTTCTGCAAGGGTGGCGGCCATAATTGCGCTCCCAATTCGTTGATCTGTCTGCATGTTAGCACCGTGATCGAGACAGACCCAATCCCCCTTTCCGCGCTCCAGCACTGGGCCTATTGCCCTCGCCAGTGCGGGCTGATTCATCTGGAGCAGGCCTTTGCCGACAACATCCACACGGCGCGCGGGCAGGCGGTGCACCATCTGGTCGACACGCCGGGCTACGAGATCAAGTCCGGCGTGCGGGTGGAGCGCGCGCTGCCCTTGTGGAGCGACCGCCTCAACCTCATCGGCAAGGCCGATCTGGTCGAATTCCACCCGGATGGCAGCATATACCCGGTTGAATTCAAGCACGGCGCGAAACGGCAAAAACTGTACGACGACCTTCAACTCGCCGCGCAGGCGATGTGTCTGGAAGACATGCTCGGGCGCCCGGTGTCAAAAGGCGCGATCTTCCACGCCAGCAGTCACCGGCGGCGGGAAGTCGTCATCACGCCGGAGTTGAGGGCACGGGTAATCGATACCGCGAAGGCAATCCGCGCAATGCTTGTCTCGGGTGTGTTGCCGCCGCCGGTCAACGATTCCCGATGCAGGGAATGTTCCCTGAAAGAGATTTGCCAGCCTGAAGCCGTCGCCGACCGAACCAGGCAGCGACAACAACAGCACCGTCTGTTCGACCCGGAGGCATGAGTTGCATACCATCCAGAACACACTCTACGTCATGACCCCGCTGGCGTATGCCCATCTTGAAAACGCCACCGTGCGTATCGACGTGGAACACGAAAAGAAACTCCAGGTGCCGCTTCATCATCTGGGCGGGCTGGTGTGTTTTGGCAACGTCATGGTATCGCCTGCACTGATGCATCGCCTGGCCGACGAAGGAAAGTCCCTGGTGTTGCTGGACGACCATGGCCGTTTCAAGGCCCGGCTCGAAGGTCCGGTTTCCGGCAACATCCTGTTGCGCCAGGCCCAGCACCGGCAGGCAGACGATACGGCCTTCAACATCGAACTAGCCCGCGCCGTCGTTGCCGGCAAGCTCAAGAACAGCCGCAGCGTGTTGCAGCGCGGCGCGCGTGAGGCGTCGAACGAACAAGAGGCGGCACAGATCACCCGCGCCACCGACAACCTGGCCGCCTCGCTGCGCGCCGCCGCTGTCGCGACCACTCTGGACGAACTGCGCGGTGTCGAAGGCGAAGCCGCGCGCGGCTACTTTGCCGCGGTCAACCTCATCGTAAAAACCGCTGCACGCGAACATTTCCAGCTTAACGGCCGCACCCGCCGGCCACCGCTCGACCGCTTCAACGCGCTGATTTCCTTTCTCTACGCCATGCTCATGAACGACTGTCGTTCCGCACTGGAAGCCTCCGGCCTCGACCCGCAACTCGGATTTCTGCATGCCGTGCGTCCCGGCCGCGCCGCACTTGCGCTTGATCTCCAGGAAGAATTCCGCGCCGTTCTGTGCGACCGCCTCGCCCTCACCCTCATCAATCGCGGCCAAATCAGTGCCGGCGATTTTGATCTGCGCGAAGGCGGCGCAGTCATGCTCAACGACCGTGGCCGCCGTACCGTCGTCGCCGCCTGGCAGGAGCGCAAGCAGGAAGAACTCACCCACCCGCTCACCGAAACCAAACTGCCGCTTGCGCTCCTGCCCTTCGTTCAGGCGCGATTTATTGCGCGCACCCTGCGCGGCGAAATGGAAAGCTACCTACCCTATCTGACGAAATAGGCCATGCTCATTATCGTTACCTACGACGTCTCCACCGAAACCGCCGCCGGCCGCAAACGCCTGCGACGCGTCGCCAAAGCCTGCGAGCGCGTCGGCCAGCGAGTGCAGAAATCCGTCTTCGAATGCACCGTCAACGAAATGCAGTTCGAACAACTTGAGCGCGAACTACTGGATGAAATAGATCCGAAACAAGACAATCTGCGCTTCTACCGCATCACCGAGCCGGTAGAACTCCGCGTCAAACAACACGGCTGTTTCCGGTCCGTCGATTTTGAAGGCCCCTTGGTGATATGACGCGCGAACCCCCATCAACGGCACAAACCCGTCGAGTTCGCGCATGCGATAACTCTTTGTTCTTTAACAACCTGAAGAAATTAACCATCACAAAACATGGCCACCAGATTGCGGCGCAAAGCGGGTTCGCGGAAACTTGTAACGCTGCGCAGAACAATCAACAGGTTGCATGTGTGGTGCATCGCCCGACCTCACGGTCGGGCGCGGATTGAAACAACTACTACCACCCGGCCGGCAGTCGGTTCGCCGGCATCGCCCGACCTCACGGTCGGGCGCGGATTGAAACGCCGCGCCGCCGTCGTTGGAGTTCTCGGCATAGTTGCATCGCCCGACCTCACGGTCGGGCGCGGATTGAAACGGCATCGACTGTGAGCACCGCATCTACCCGCTGGAGCATCGCCCGACCTCACGGTCGGGCGCGGATTGAAACCGTACCCGCCTGAAGCCCGGCGCGGCCATCATCATGCATCGCCCGACCTCACGGTCGGGCGCGGATTGAAACTCGTGGCGGACATTAGGGGGTGTAACGTAGTTGGCGCATCGCCCGACCTCACGGTCGGGCGCGGATTGAAACACGTCATTGTGGTTGTAGTGTTTGAGTGTTGGCAGCATCGCCCGACCTCACGGTCGGGCGCGGATTGAAACAACAAAACAGGGGAAGATATGAAGGTGTTGTTGGGCATCGCCCGACCTCACGGTCGGGCGCGGATTGAAACAGACAGCGGCGCAACCGTAGCCTTGAGAACCCCGCGCATCGCCCGACCTCACGGTCGGGCGCGGATTGAAACTCATGCAACCGCTGCATGATGACGATGATAGGTGTGGCATCGCCCGACCTCACGGTCGGGCGCGGATTGAAACCAGTGTGCGCATTTCAATGTTCCCGTTTTGTTGAGCATCGCCCGACCTCACGGTCGGGCGCGGATTGAAACAGCAAATCATTGCAACATCACCTGCAACCGCAACGCATCGCCCGACCTCACGGTCGGGCGCGGATTGAAACCATGAACTGAATCAGTGCTTCAATGTCATTTCGCGCATCGCCCGACCTCACGGTCGGGCGCGGATTGAAACTTGCAGGCGTGTTGATGGCCGTTACTTTTCCAGTGCATCGCCCGACCTCACGGTCGGGCGCGGATTGAAACAACAAGTTGAAGATTAGCCAAGCGGCACTTGATAGCATCGCCCGACCTCACGGTCG
>NZ_JANJXQ010000168.1 GCF_024708915.1 Thiobacillus sp. | reverse complement strand
GTCGACGTAGGGCATGCCGGCGCGCTGCGCTTCTTCGCGAACGATGTCGCGCGCAGCACGCTTGGTGCCGACGAACAGCACGTTGCCTTTGTTGGACGCCAGCTTACGCACGAATTTCTGCGCCTCCTGGAACATCGGCAGCGACTTCTCCAGGTTGACGATATGAATCTTGTTGCGATGACCGAAAATGAACGGGGCCATCTTGGGGTTCCAGAAGCGGGTCTGGTGGCCGAAGTGGACACCGGCTTCCAGCATTTGACGCATGGTGACAGACATTTGAATCTCCTAAAGGGTTGAGCCTCCACCCGCCAGCAGCCGCGCATCGCTTGCCCGGATGCGCCGCCACCCTTTAATGACAGGTGTGCGAATTTGTCCGAACCATTCCGGACAGCCCGCAATTCTAATTCGTCGAGGCCTTCATTTCAAGGAGGGCATCTGCCGGCGCACGGCCGCGCCGATGGGCGGACCATGCGGACGGCCCGTGCCCGGGCAGCCGGCACGTCGGGGTTTCTCTGGCGTACAGCGGGCACGCTGGCTAGAATGTGGCTTTAAAATTCCCGCCTGCCCGTTACATGACTGTCACCATCAAAACCGGCGCCGAGATCGAAGGCATGCGCATTGCCTGCCGTCTCGCCTCGGAAGTACTCGATTACATCGCGCCTTTCATCAAACCCGGCGTCACCACCGGCGAACTCGACCGGCTGTGCCACGACTACATGGTGAACGTGCAGGGCACCATCCCCGCGCCCCTGAACTATGCGCCGTCCGGCCACACGCCCTACCCCAAGTCGATCTGCACTTCGATCAACAACCAGGTGTGCCACGGCGTGCCGAGCGACAAGATCCTGAAGAACGGCGACATCGTGAACCTCGACATCACCGTGATCAAGGACGGCTGGCACGGCGACACCAGCCGCATGTTCGCAGTGGGCGAAGCGTCGATCCAGGCCAAACGGCTGATCCAGGTGACCTACGAAGCGATGTGGGTCGGCATCGTCCAGGTGAAACCCGGCGCGCGGCTCGGCGACGTCGGCCATGCGATCCAGCGTTTTGCCGAAAACCACGGCTACAGCGTGGTGCGCGAATTCTGCGGCCACGGCATCGGCCTCGATTTCCATGAGGAGCCGCAGGTGCTGCATTACGGCAAACCCGGCACCGGCCTCGTGCTGGAGCCCGGCATGACCTTCACCATCGAACCGATGATCAACGCCGGCCGCCGCGACATCCGCCAGATGCCGGACGGCTGGACCATCGTCACCAAGGATCGCAGCCTGTCGGCGCAATGGGAACACACGGTGCTGGTCACCGACAGCGGTTACGAAGTGCTGACCGTCTCGGCAGGCACCCCGGCGATTCCCGATCGCGTCCGCCACGCCGCGTGAGCGTCCCGCCGTTCGCCGATCTGCGCGAGCGGCTCAAATCCGGCCGCGCGGCGCTGGCTGCGGCCTATCTTGAAAAACCCGTCGTTTCCCGCTACCTGACGCGCCACGCCGCTCTGGTGGACGGCGTGCTGGCGGAAATCGGCACCCGGCTCGCGCTGCCCGCCAGCTTCTGCCTTGCCGCCGTCGGCGGCTACGGGCGCGGCGAACTGTTCCCCGGTTCGGACGTGGACGTGCTGCTGTTGCTGCCGCACGAACCCACAAGCGGGCAGCAGGCCACGCTGGAAAGCTGGGTGCAGGCATGCTGGGACGTCGGACTGGAAATCGGCCACAGCGTGCGCACCGTCGAGGCCTGCATCGGCGAGGCCGACGCCGACATCACGGTCGAAACCAATCTGCTTGAAGCACGCTTCCTGTGGGGCAGCCGTCCGCTGTTCGAGGAACTCGAACAGCGCTTCCGGGCACGCTTCAGCCCGCAGCGCTTTTTCGACGGCAAGCTCGCCGAGCAGCAGGCGCGCCACGCCCGCTTCGACGACAGCGCTTACAAACTCGAGCCCAATCTCAAGGACAGCCCGGGCGGCCTGCGCGATCTGCACATGATTCACTGGCTGGCGCAGGCCTGCGGCATCGCCGGCGGCTGGAACGGCATCGCACGCGCCGGGTTGCTGACCCAAGCGGAGGCGCAGCGCATCGCGCGCGAGGAACGCGCCCTGTCGGCGCTACGCATCCATCTGCACCTGCTGGCGAGGCGGCGCGACGACCGCCTCGCCTTCGATTACCAGACTGAGCTCGCTGCCCGCCTGGGACTCGCCGCCACCGCGCACAAGCACGCGGGCGAACGCCTGATGCAGGGCTATTACCGCGCGGCCAAGCTGATCCAGCGCACCAACGACATCCTCATCCAGTCATTGCGGGTACGGCTGTTTCCGGTGACTGCGCCGCCCAGCCCGATCGACGCCGACTTCCAGCTGCGCGCCAACCTGCTCGAAGCGCGCGCCGCCGACTTGTTCGAACGCAAGCCCGATGCCCTGCTGCGCGCCTTCATCCTGTATGCCCAGCATCCGGCGCTGGCCGGGTTCGAGCCGGCCACGCTGCGCGCGCTGTGGCGCGGCAGCATCCGCATCGATGCCGC
>NZ_JANJXQ010000159.1 GCF_024708915.1 Thiobacillus sp. | reverse complement strand
GCTCCAGACGCGTCTTCAGCGTCTTCAGCTTCTCCGCCTCGAGCCGTTCCAGTTCGGCCTGGGCCGTCTTGAGGTTATAGGTCTTCTTGGGCGCCTCAGTCTGCCCGCGCTGGATCTGTCCGGTCTTGCGCGTCAGATCGGCGCCGCCTCCCTTGATCACGCTCGAACTGTCGCCGCTGCCGGAGCCGCCCTGCATCGCCACCTTGAGCGGGGTCTTGAAATATTCGGCGATGCCCTCGAGATCACCTTTCGCCGTCGAACCGAGCAGCCACATGAGGAGGAAGAACGCCATCATCGCCGTGACGAAATCGGCATACGCGATCTTCCACGCGCCACCGTGGTGGCCGCCGGTGACCTTCCTGATGCGTTTGACGATGATCGGCGGTTTTTGCTCGCTCATACGCGGGACGCCCCCCGATCAGCGCGATTTCGCGCTCTTGACGTGGGTTTCGAGCTCGATGAAGGTCGGGCGCTCGGTCGAGTACAGCACCTTGCGGCCGAATTCCACGGCGATCGCCGGTGCGTAGCCATTCAGGCTGGCGAGCAAGGTCACCTTGATGCACTGCAGCATCTTGGTCGATTCGTGCTGCTTTTGTTCAAGCAGGCTCGCGAGCGGCCCGATAAACCCATAAGCCAGCAGAATGCCGAGGAAGGTGCCGACCAGCGCGCGCGCAATCAGGATCCCCAGTTCCGCCGGCGGCAGACCGACCGACTCCATGGTATGCACCACGCCCATCACCGCCGCGATAATGCCGAAGGCAGGCAGGCCGTCGCCCACCTTGGCGATGACATGGGAAGGAAGCTCGCCCTCGTGGTGATGGGTTTCGATTTCATTGTCCATCAGGTTTTCGATTTCGAAGGCATTCATGCTGCCGCTCACCATCAGGCGCAGATAATCGGTGAGGAATTCGACGATGTGGTGATCGGCCATCACCGCCGGGTATTTCGCGAACAGCGGACTGTTCTCAGGCGAGTCGACATCGGATTCCACCGACATCAGCCCTTCCTTGCGGATCTTGGTCAGCAACTCGTACAGCAGCGCCATGATGTCCATGTATAGCGCGCGGGTGTATTTCGATCCCTTGAATACGGTAGGCAGGGCCTTCAGGGTGGCCTTGATGGCCTTGCTGTTGTTGCCGACGAAGAAGGCGCCTGCTGCGCCTCCCGCGATCATCAGGAGTTCGACCGGCTGGAACAGCGCCGCCATGTGCCCGCCCGCCAGCGCGAAGCCACCGAAGATGCTGAACAAGACGACAATATATCCAACGATGACTAGCACAACCGTGTGTTCCTTTTGGCGGGGACATGGAGCGGAAGCTGTCCTGTCCACCCCGAAGTTTAAGCATGCGAAGCAAGCGCTCTCACCATGAGGATTCGACCGGCGCGGCGGAAACTTGATGGCTCAGAGACAGTATTTCCGCGTGGCGACGCCTACATCCGCCACGCATACAAGGTATGCCGTGCGCCTTCCGCCAGCGTTACGACGCGATCCGGCGGCTGCGCGTCCACGGCGAACGACAGGCTGACCAGCAGACTGCCGCTGCGCATCTGGGAGCGGGCCTGCCGCCACAACCCGGGCATGGCAGCGGGCGAAAGAAAAGCAAACACGACATCGAAATCCGCCAGACTGAGTTGAGCGTAATCGCGCCGCATGAAGCGCACCCGGCTGCCTGTCAGCCAGGCGCGCAAACGGCTGACGAGCCAGGGGGCGGGGGCAAGCTCGGTGCCATAAAAGCGGCCGAGCGGAAAGCGGCTTTCCAGATAACACGGCACGCCGCCAAATCCGCTGCCAAGATCGATGAAGCGGAGCGGCTGCGCCTGCGGCAGCAGCGACGCCAGCGCCTGTCTGGCTTTGCGGCTGGACAGATACAGCGGCACCCGGGTGCGGAAGGTGCTCCAGTAAAACGCAAGCAGCAGCAGGAATGCAGCCAGATGGAACCAGGCCGGCGCATCAATCCGTTGGGCCAGCAGGATGGCAGGCAGGAAACCGAAATGCAGCGGCGGCCACCAGGCCGGCTGCCGCCAGACGATGCTGAGACCGGCGGCGATGGCCCCTTGTATCAGGGCGAACTGCCACAGCGCGGGCTGGAATGAAAAAACGGTTGGCGGCAGGGTGTGCGGCAGCATCGCCAGCAGCACGGCGATGCACTGGATGACGAGCGACTGGAGACTGATCGGCAGGCGCGCCATCACCGGACTTCGGAGAGAAAATCCGTCAGGCGGCGGCGCTCAGTTCGGTCCTGGCCGCAGCTTTGGCTTTGCGGGTTTTCCCGGCGCGCGCCGGCATGTTGCAGAGGCCGCACACGTACTGGCTGTGCAGGTCGTCCGTATGCACCACGAAATGGCCGCCGCAGTCGCTGCAGACGGCAGTATCGAGCATGCGGCTTTCGAAGAAACGGTTCAGGGTCCAGGCGCGGGTGAAGCTCAGCACGGCTTCGATCTGGTTGGTGTGGAGATATTCCTGATACAGGCGATAGCTCTTGAGCACCGCTTCGATGCCGCTGCAATCGCTGTTCCTGGTGAGGTAGCGATGAATGTTGATGAACAGCGAGGAATGCACGTTGGGAAGCCAGGTCAGGAACCAGTCGGTCGAAAACGGCAGCATGCCCTTGGGCGGCGAGACGCCTTTGACTTCCTTGTACAGCTTGAGCAGGCGCTCGCGCGACAGCGAGGTTTCGGACTCCAGCACCTGCGGGCGGGCACCGAGTTCGATCAATTCGATCGCCAGTTGCGTATCGCGCATCTCGGTCAACAGACTTTTCTTGCTCATGGCCCCTCCCCTTGCTTGTTTTATTTCTTGCGATGCGAAATCAGGCAAACGCTTCCACAGCCTGGCCCGCCATCAGAATGGCGGCATGGGATTGCGCCAATGCACGATCCTTGGTGTAGCTGGTCAGCATGTTCAGCACCACGCCGTCGTCGAAGCGGAAACGCGACACCAGCATGCCGGAAGCGGCCAGCTTGAGGATTTGCGCCGGGGTCAGCGCCTCGATCAGGTCGGCCACGTCCTGGCTGATGCCCAGGCGAAAAACGGCGGTCGCCTTGTCGTGCCGGATCATGTTTTGCGCGAGCATCAGGTAGTTGAGATTGACATCGCGCATCTCGTCCAGCATTTCGTCCAGTTTCATTTGCTTGCCCTTCTTCGTTGAATTTTTTTCGAATTCACACTTAAGTCAGCGTGGTGAATTCGTTTTCGGACGACCCCCGGGAAAGTTAACGTAGAGATGCGCTGTATTGCCGGACGGAACCCGGGCGAATCATGGTGTAGGCGTTTGTCCTACATGGCGCGGCGGGCAGATCGAAAACCGGGCCATGCCGGGCCGCAAGCGCGCGCCGGCCGATCGTCGGATCAACAGGAATTGTCATAAACAACAAAGGACTACAACAGGAGAGCGCATGGATCGCGAAGCCGGCGAACCCCGCGTATAAAAAAGCCGGCCGGCCGCCTCAACTGCGCTTGTAAATATCCTCGAAGCGCACGATGTCGTCTTCGCCCAGATAAGAACCCGACTGCACCTCAATCATATGCAGGTCGACCTTGCCGGGATTCTCCAGGCGGTGCGTCGTGCCGAGCGGAATATAGGTGGACTGGTTCTCGGTCAGCAGCATGACCGCCTCGCCGCAGGTGACGCTGGCGGTACCGGACACCACGATCCAGTGCTCGGCGCGGTGGTGATGCATCTGCAGGCTGAGCTTCTCGCCCGGCTTGACCATGATGCGCTTGACCTGGAAACGCTCGCCCTCGTCGATGCCCTCGTACCACCCCCAGGGCCTGTGCACCTGCTTGTGGACCAGATGCTCGCAGCGCTTTTCGGCTTTCAGGCGGTCGACCAGTTTTTTCACGTCCTGCACCTGGTCCTTGTTCGCCACCAGCACCACGTCGGCGGTTTCCACCACCACCAGGTCGGACACGCCGAGCATCGCCACCATGCGCGTTTCGGCACGGACGAAGTTGTTGCTGGCGTTTTCCAGCATGACGTCGCCGCGGGTGGCATTGCCCTGCGCGTCCTTGACCGCCACTTCCCATAATGCCGACCAGGCGCCGATGTCGTTCCATGCCATGTCCGCCGGCACCACGGCGGCGCGGCGGGTATGCTCCATCACCGCGTAGTCGACCGACTCCGACGGGCAGGCCTCGAACGCGGCGGGATCAAGGCGCACGAAATCGAGGTCGGGGATGGCGGCATCGAGCGCAGCACGACTGGCCTCCAGGATGTCCGGGCGCAAAGCCTGCAACTCGTCGAGAAAATCCGCCGCCCGGAACAGGAACATGCCGCTGTTCCAGAAATAGTCACCGCTCGCGACGTACTGCTGCGCGGTATCCAGGTCGGGTTTTTCGACGAAGCCCGCCACCTGGTACGCGCCGGCGCAGCCCGGCAGCAACGCGCCCTTGCGGATGTAACCGTAGCCGGTTTCGGGGGTGGCGGCGACAATGCCGAAGGTAGCCAGATGCCCTTTTCCTGCCGCTTCGGCGGCACTGCGGATGGCAGCATGAAAGGCCGCGACGTCGCCGATCAGGTGGTCGGCCGGCAGCACCAGCATCAGCGCGTCGGGATCGTCGCGCGACAGCATCAGCGCAGCCACAGCGATGGCCGGTGCGGTGTTGCGTCCCGCCGGCTCCAGCACGATGGCATGCGGCACGGTGTCGATCTGGCGCATCTGCTCGGCAATCATGAAACGATGTTCGACGTTGCACACCATCAGCGGTGCCGCCATTTCCGGCATGTCTGCCAGACGGCTGACTGTGTCCTGCAACAGGCTGCGGTCGCTGGCGAGCGGCAGCAGCTGCTTGGGCAGGGCCGCGCGGGACAAGGGCCACAGGCGCGTGCCCGAGCCGCCGGAAAGGATCACGGGATGGATGGTGGTCATATCGTGTGCTCGGCTAAAAAAATCATTTCGTCGATTGAGGCAAGTTCCGTTCCAGGCACAGGGCGAGCGCGCTTTCCCAATCGGGCAGACGCACGCCAAAGCAGGTTGCCAGCTTGTCGCAGTTCAACTGCGAATTGGCCGGGCGCACTGCCGCCGTGGGATAACCCGAGCTCGGGGTCGCCGTGAGCCGGGCCAGTTTCGTGTCCGCCGTCGCCATGTGCGCCAGGATGGCCGCGGTGAAGCCGTGCCAGCTGGTGCGGCCGCCGCAGCTCAGATGATATATCCCGGATGCTGCAACCCGATCGGGGCGGTCCAGCCAGCGCGCAACCGTCAAAGCGCTGGCTTCGGCGATCAGGCGCGACCAGGTCGGCGCGCCGAACTGGTCGTCGACCACCGTCAGGACGTCGCGCTCGCGCGCCAGCCGCTGCATGGTGAGCAGAAAGTTGCGGCCGCGCAGGCCGTAGACCCAGCTGGCGCGCAGGACCAGATGCGGAGTGCCGCTACGCTGCACCGCCTGCTCGCCCGCCAGTTTGCTCGCGCCGTACACGCCAAGCGGGTTCGGCACGTCCGTTTCCGTATACGCGCCCGGTTTGTGTCCGTCGAACACGTAGTCGGTGGAAAAATGTACCAATGGAACGCCGCAAGCGGCGAGTTCGCCGGGTGCATCCGCATTGATGGCCCGCGCCAGCTCTGGTTCGGATTCAGCCTTGTCGACCGCGGTGTAGGCTGCCGGGTTGACGATCAAATCCGGCGCGATCGCCGCCACCGTGCGACGGATGCTTGCCGTATCGGCGAGGTCAAGGAGGCTGCGGCCGGCAGCGATCACCTCGCCCAGCGGCGCCAGCGTGCGCTGCAATTCCCAGCCCACCTGGCCGTTGACGCCGGTGAGCAGGATTCTCACGCAAACACCTCGCACTCGGCCAGCGGCAAGCCGGCCCGGTCCTTGGCGGACAACAGCAGCTCGCCCTGCAGCGGCCAGGCAATGTCGAGCGCAGGGTCGTTCCATAGCAGGCTGCGCTCGAACTGTGGCGCGTAGTAGTCGGTGGTCTTGTAGAGAAACTCGGCATGCCCGGACAGCACCAGAAAACCGTGCGCGAACCCCGGCGGAATCCACGCCATCTCGTGCGTGTCGGCCGACAGGCAGAAGCTGGCGACGCGCCCGAAATACGGCGAGCTGCGGCGCAGGTCGACCGCCACGTCGAACACCTCGCCCGCCGCCACGCGCACCAGCTTGCCCTGCGGCTGCCGGATCTGGTAATGCAAGCCGCGCAGCACGCCCTTGGCCGAACGCGAATGGTTGTCCTGCACAAACTCGGCGGCTATGCCGGCTTCGGAGAAAACCCTGTGGTTGTAGCTTTCGAAAAAAAAACCGCGCGCATCGCCGAACACCTGAGGGCGTAGCAACAATACATCCGGATGCTGGGTTGCGACCACCTCCATCAGAACACCCGCTCGTTCAGCACATCCATCAGGTACTGCCCGTAGCCGTTCTTCATCAGCGGATGTGCCAATACCTGCAGCTGCGCGGCGTCGATGAAGCCCTGGCGGTAGGCGATTTCCTCGGGACAGGCGATTTTCAGGCCCTGCCGCTTCTCGATGGTCTGGATGTAGAGCGCCGCCTCGATCAGCGAATCGTGGGTACCGGTGTCGAGCCAGGCCTGGCCGCGTCCCATCACCTGCACGTCGAGCCCGCCCCATTCCAGGTACTGGCGATTGACATCGGTGATTTCCAGTTCGCCGCGTGGCGAGGGCTTCAAGTCACGCGCGATGTCGATCACCCGGTTGTCGTAGAAATACAGGCCGGTGACGGCATAGCGCGACTTGGGCTTGGCGGGTTTTTCCTCCAGGCTGACCGCGCGTCCGGCAGCGTCGAACTCGACCACGCCGTACCGCTCGGGGTCTTGCACCGGATAGGCGAACACGGTGGCACCGTGTTCGCGCTGCCCCGCCGCGCGCAGATCCTGGCTGAGTTCGTGACCGTAGAAGATGTTGTCACCCAGCACCAGCGCGCTGGAGCCGTTGCCGATGAAATCGCTGCCGATGAGGAAAGCCTGCGCCAGCCCTTCGGGCTCCGCCTGCACTGCATACCGAATGTTGAGCCCCCATTGCGCACCGTCGCCCAGCAGCTGCTCGAAGCGTGGCGTGTCCTGCGAGGTCGAGATCAGCAGGATGTCGCGGATCCCCGCCAGCATCAGCGTGGTCAGCGGGTAGTACACCATGGGCTTGTCGTAGACCGGCAGCAGCTGCTTGGAGACCGCCTGCGTGACGGGATACAGGCGGGTGCCGGAGCCGCCGGCGAGGATGATGCCCTTGCGTGTGTTCATACCTGATGATCTGCGTAATTCCTGGACACCCAGTTGCGGTATTCGCCGCTGGTGAGGTGGGCCACCCAGTCCTGGTTGGCCAGGTACCAGGCCACCGTCTTGCGGATGCCGCTCTCGAAGGTTTCGCTCGGCGTCCAGCCCAGTTCGCGCTCGATCTTGCCGGCGTCGATCGCATAGCGCTGGTCGTGGCCCGGACGATCCTTGACGAAGGCGATGAGGCGGGCATGCGGCGTCACCGGCGAGCCCGGGTGCAGCTCGTCGAGGATGGCGCACAGCGTCTTCACCACATCGAGATTGGTTTTCTCGTTGCAGCCGCCGATGTTGTAGGTCTCGCCCACCCTGCCCGCTTCCAGTACGCGCCGGATCGCGCTGCAATGGTCGCTGACGTAGAGCCAGTCGCGAACATTGCTGCCATCGCCGTAGATCGGCAGCGGATTGCCCGCCAGCGCGTTGTGGATGACCAGCGGAATGAGCTTTTCAGGAAACTGCAGCGGCCCGTAATTGTTCGAGCAGTTGGTGGTCAGCACCGGCAGGCCGTAAGTATGGTGGTACGCCCGCACCAGGTGATCCGACGCGGCCTTCGAGGCCGAATAGGGGCTGTTCGGCGCAAACGGCGTGGTTTCGGAAAACGCCGGATCGTTCGCGCCGAGCGAGCCGTACACCTCGTCGGTCGACACGTGCAGGAAACGGAACGCCGCCTGCTCGGCCGCGGGCAACCGGGACCACCAGGCGCGCACCGACTCCAGCAGATTGAAGGTGCCGACGACATTGGTCTGGATGAATTCGGCCGGGCCGTGAATGGAGCGGTCGACGTGGCTTTCCGCCGCGAAATTGACGATCGCGCGCGGCCGGTGTTCGCGCAGCAGCGCTTCGACCAGATCGCGATCGCCGATATCGCCCGCAACGAAAATATGCCGCTCGTCCTCACGCAGCGACCGCAGGTTGTCCAGATTGCCTGCATACGTCAGCTTGTCGAGATTGACGACGGGCTCGTTGCCCGCCGCCAGCCAGTCGATAACGAAATTGGCGCCGATGAACCCCGCGCCGCCGGTGAT
Source organism: Thiobacillus sp. (assembly GCF_024708915.1). Next base: position 17,297 of record NZ_JANJXQ010000159.1, on the reverse strand, counting down.
CAGAATCATGCCGGACTCAGGGCTTTCCGGTTTGCGAGGACGGCGCGAAACCGCTGGCATAGACAACTTTTTCGCTGGCGCGCAGTTTTCCGATTTCGGCTTCCAGCAGGGTTTTGCGTTTCTCGCTCAGCACGACGCGCTCGATTGCGGCCCTGGCCTGCTCCAGCGTGACGGGCTGCGCCTGGCTGCCCTGCAATTGCAGCACGCTGACACGATTCCCCCCCATCGGCACCACCACCACCTGGCCGTCCTTCATGTTGATCAGCTGCGCCAGCATGGGGGCAGCAATCTGTTCCGCCGGCTTGACCGCCGCGCCAGTCTTGCCGGCGATCCCCTGCGCACGCAGCCAGTCGGCAAACTCGGCCAGCGTGCGGCTCTGCTTGAGCTGCGCCTCGACCTCGGCAACGCGCGCCGGTGCCAGTTGCAACTCCAGTTCCTGGATGCGGTATACCTTGCGCTGCGCGAACAATTCGGGATGCTTGGCGTAATAGTCCTGGATTTCCGTGTCGGCAGGCTGGGCCATGTCTTTGAACAGGCGTTCCATGTACGCCTCGACCAGCACCTGACGCTGCGCCTGCTGCATTGCCAGGGCAACCTCGGGAGTCTGCTCCAGCCTGGCCTTTTTGGCTGCCTGGCTGACCAGGTGCTGATCGATCAGGGCTTCCAGCACCCTGCCGCGCGCTTGTGCGGACTCGGCCGCATTCAACTCGCCCAGACGGGCCACTGCACGCCCCAGCTCGACCTCGCCGATTGCGTCGCCGCCTACCGTTGCCGCAATGCTGTCTCTGGCGGTCGTGGCCGGCTGTTCGCAGGCGGCCAACGACAAGGCTGCAACGGCCGCGAGAAAGTACCTGCGATAGATGTTCATTGACGCTCCGGTCATTCAGAAAAATCGCCGGTATGGTGCGGGATTCCGCGGCGTTCGGCAAGTTGGGGGCGGTCAGCAGGCAAGGAACTAAAGAAAAAAACGATCACTGCCGTAATGCAGAATCACTACCTCAGACTGAAATTTCATACCGCTGGCGCAAGCCGTTTACTGGCCTATATTCAGACTATGTAGAACCTGGTACAGGGTTTGTCCTTGGGCGCTCCTCCTCCTGCCACACCGGGTTTTTTGCGGCGCCTTGGGCGCCGCTTTTGTTTTACGGCCCGCCGGACTGCCGGGACCGTCTTAGCGGCCCGGCTCTTCAGCAAACGCCCTCACCCCGGCCGATGCACGCGCTTGACTGAGCGCTTCGGCCGCCTTTTCCTTGGCCGTCTGCAGCCTGGCTGCCTGCTCATCTTTGGTGGATTGCGCCGCCAGAGCGAGTTGCTCCTCGCGTTTGGCCTTCTCTGCCTTCTCTGTCTGCTGCCGCTGCGCGCGCAACGCCTCCTGGCGCTCGCGTGCGGCCTGTTCCGCCTGGGCTGCTGCTTCCTGGCGGGCCCGCGTCTGAGCGGCCTCTGCGGCTTGCCGGTTTTTGCTTTCCCTGATCGCCTGCAGGCGCGCCTGCTCAGCGTCTCGCTTGCGCTCTGCTTCCTCTTGCGCCTTCTGGGCATCGAGGCGGGCACGTGCCTCCTTGATGTCGGCGCGGATCTGCGCCCCGGTCTGGCGGATGCGCTCGCCTATCGCGGCCAGATCATCGGCGGAGATGGCCGGGGTTTCGGGCACAGCCTTGCCAAGTTCTGTGTCGGCAGCCTGGACGCAGACTGACAGCAGCATTGCCAGCGTGGCGGCGGCACGCGATGCGTAGTGGGCGTTCATGAATTTCCTTCCGTCTCGGCAAACAGACCGCAGGCATCGTTTTGCCCGGTTCTCCCATCTTCATGAAATTGAAAATGGGAGCGCCGCCAGCAACCCGATAGCGCCTGCCGCTAGGAAGGTTTACGGTCACGCATGCACGAAGCTTTACGGGAAATTACGCCGCCACGGCCTCTTCAAACTCCAGGCCGACCTTTCCGCTGGCGTCCAGATCGATCGTCACCCGCCCGCCCTGCGCCAGCCTGCCGAACAGCAGTTCATCGGCCAGCGCCTTGCGGATGGTGTCCTGGATCAGGCGTGCCATCGGCCGTGCGCCCATCAGCGGGTCGAAGCCGTGCTTGGCGAGATAGGCCTTCAGCGCGTCGGTGAATACCGCCTCGACCTTCTTCTCGTGCAGTTGCTCTTCCAACTGCATCAGGAACTTGTCGACCACCTGCAGGATGACCGGCTCGGTCAGCGGCGCAAACGGGATGATCGCGTCCAGCCGGTTGCGGAATTCCGGCGTGAACATGCGGCGGATTTCGCCCATCTCGTCCCCGCTTGCGCGCGAACCGGAGAACCCGATGGTCGATTTGTTGAGCATTTCCGCGCCCGCATTGGTGGTCATGATGAGCACCACATTGCGGAAATCGGCCTTGCGCCCGTTGGTGTCGGTCAGCGTGCCGTGATCCATCACCTGCAACAGCACGTTGAAAATGTCCGGGTGGGCCTTTTCAACTTCATCCAGCAAAACAACGGCATAGGGATGTTTGTTAATGGCCTCAGTCAACAATCCGCCCTGGTCAAAACCGACATAGCCGGGAGGCGCGCCGATCAGCCGCGACACCGCATGACGCTCCATGTACTCCGACATGTCGAAGCGGATCAATTCGACTCCCAGCACATAGGCCAGCTGTCTGGCAACCTCGGTCTTGCCGACTCCGGTCGGGCCGGAAAACAGGAAATTGCCGATCGGTTTTTGCGGATCACCGAGACCGCTGCGCGACATCTTGATTGCCGTCGCCAGCGCATCGATTGCGGCCTCCTGGCCATACACCACGGCCTTCAGATCGCGGTCCAGCGTCTTCAGCGAGTTCTTGTCGTCGGACGACACGGTCTTGGGCGGAATCCGCGCAATCTTGGCGATGATGTCCTCGATCTCGCGCGGCGTGATGACGCGCTTTTGCTTCGATTTCGGCAGGATGCGCTGCGCCGCGCCCGCCTCGTCGATGACGTCGATCGCCTTGTCCGGCAGATGGCGGTCGTTGATGTAGCGTGCCGCCAGTTGCGCCGCCGTGGTCAGCGCCGCCGCCGTGTATTTGACGCCATGGTGGTCCTCGAAGCGCGACTTCAGGCCGCGCAGGATCGCCACGGTTTCGTTGACCGAGGGTTCCGGCACGTCGATCTTCTGGAAGCGCCGCGACAGCGCATGGTCTTTCTCGAAAATGCCGCGGTATTCGGTATAGGTCGTCGCACCGATACAGCGCAACTGCCCGGACGACAGTGCCGGCTTCAGCAGGTTGGAGGCATCGAGCGTTCCGCCGGATGCCGCCCCGGCGCCGATCAGGGTGTGAATCTCGTCGATGAACAGAATGGCGCTGGGATTGTCGGACAGCTGCTTCAACACGCCTTTCAGGCGCTGTTCGAAGTCGCCACGGTATTTGGTGCCGGCCAGCAAGGCGCCCATATCCAGGGCATACACCGTGCTTTTCCCCAGAATTTCAGGTACCGACCCCTCGATGATGCGGCGCGCCAGACCTTCGGCTATCGCCGTTTTGCCCACCCCGGCTTCGCCTACCAGCAAGGGATTGTTCTTGCGCCGGCGGCACAGGGTCTGGATCACGCGTTCCAGTTCCTGGTCGCGTCCGATCAGGGGGTCGATCTTGCCGGCCAATGCCTGCGAATTCAGATTCTGCGCGAAACTGTCGAGCGGAGAAGCCGCCGGTGCTTCGGCATTGGTTTCCGTCGCCTCGTCGGGACGTATCGGCTCGCTCTGCGGGGTCTTGGTGATGCCGTGAGAGATGAAATTGACGATATCAAGCCGCGTCACGCCCTGCTGGCTGAGGAAATACACCGCATGCGAATCTTTCTCGCCAAACACTGCCACCAGCACGTTGGCGCCGGTGACTTCCTTCTTGCCTGACGACTGCACGTGCAGGATGGCACGCTGGATCACGCGCTGGAAACCGAGCGTCGGCTGGGTGTCGACCTCGCCCTCGCCCGTCACCTTGGGCGTGTGTTCCTCGATAAATTTGCCGAGCTGTTCGCGCATGGCCTCGATGTTGGCGCCGCAGGCGCGCAACACTTCCACCGCCGAAGGGTTGTCCAGCATCGCCATCAGCAGGTGCTCCACGGAAATGAATTCGTGGCGCTTCTGCCGTGCGTCCATGAATGCCATGTGCAGCGTGACTTCGAGTTCCTGGGCAATCATCTAACTTTCCTCCATCGTACATTGCAGCGGATGCTGATGCTGCCGCGCGAAATCCACAACCTGCTCGACCTTGGTATGAGCGATATCCCTAGGGTACACCCCGCACACACCTACGCCCTCAGTATGCACTTTGAGCATGATTTGTGTCGCCCGTTCTTGGTCGATGCCAAAAAACTTTTTCAGGACAAGCACCACGAACTCCATTGGAGTGTAGTCGTCATTCAGCAGTAAAACCTTGTACAGGGGCGGCGGCTTCACTTTCGCCGCGGCTGGTTCCAGTAGGGTACTGCCTTCTCGCTTGGTTGCCATAGCAGGAATAAGCCCGGGTCACTGGCTTTATTTTGAGGTGATGAGAGGAATTTTCAAGCCCGCTGTAAGTAGGGCCAAAGCCTCGACGGAGATGCGAGGGGAACGGGGGTGGCGGAGAGGGTGGGATTCGAACCCACGGTAGGCTTGCACCTACGCCTGATTTCGAGTCAGGTACATTCGACCACTCTGCCACCTCTCCGGCGGCGCGTATTGTAACCGAGCCAGGCAGTTTGCTGGACGAAAATTTCGCACTCGGTCAGACTGCGCCCATGCTCACCATAAAAACAGGGGGGTCGATCGGGAGGCTCGCTGCGCTGGTGCTGGCTTTGGCGCTGGCTGCCTGCAGCCGTTCCCTGCCCCCGCCCGAAACCACCGGCGAGTTACGGGTCGGCGCACGCAACAGCCCGGCCACCTATTACATCGCCCACAATGGCGAGGCCGCCGGATTCGAGCATGACTTGATGGTGGCGTTCAGCCGGTCGCAGAACTGGTCGCTCAGCTGGACCGAAAAAAGCCGCCCCGAAGCGCTGTTCGAACTGCTCGACACGCACCAGATCCACTTGGCGGCGGCGGCCCTGCCGCTTGCAGTCGTGAAGGATCGCCACCTGATTGCGGGTCCGGTGCTGTTTGAAACGCCGGTCCACATCGTTTACCGCGCCAGCGACAAAGCGCCGCGCAGCATGGCGGACTTGCCCGGCAAAAGGCTGGCCCTGATTATCGGCTCCGGGCATACGCCCATGCTGATGCGCTTGCAACGCAAGCATCCAGAACTTGCCTGGTCGGCACTGGACAACGTCTGGCCGGAGGAACTGCTCGCGCAGCTGCGAGCCGGCAAATACGACGCGGTGGTCATCAACGGCATGGATTTCGATCCGATGCGCAATTTCTACCCTGAACTGGCGGTTGCGTTCGACATCGGCGATACGCAGAAAATCGTATGGGCGTTGCCCCCCCACAGTTCGCAGGCGCTGCGCAATGCGCTGGCGCGCTTCGTCGAGCAGTCGCGCAAGGACGGCACCATCAAGCGCATTTACGAGCGCTATTTCGGCCACGTCAAGCGGCTGGACAGCACGGATATCCTCGGCATCCTGCAGCGCCGCCGGCAACGGCTGCCCGAACTGCGCCAGCATTTTCACGAGGCGCAAACCCTCACCGGCATCGACTGGCGCCTGCTCGCCGCCATCGGCTATCAGGAATCGCAATGGAATGCATTCGCCACCTCGCCGACAGGGGTGCGGGGGCTGATGATGCTGACCGGGGAAACGGCCGACCGCATGGGAATCACCGACCGCCTCAATGCGCGCCAGAGCATTCTTGGAGGTGCGCGTTATCTGCTCATGTTGAAAACAGCCCTGCCCGACCGCATCGCCGAGCCCGACCGCACTTGGCTGGCGTTGGCCGCCTACAATCAGGGACAGGGGCACATGGAAGACGCGCGCCGCATCGCGCAGGCGCGCAACGGCAGCCCGGACAGCTGGGCCGACGTCAAGGAGGCTTTGCCGCATCTAAGCCGGGGCACCTATGCCAGCACCATGAAATACGGCTATGCGCGCGGCGGCGAGGCGCTGCATTTTGCCGAAAACATCCGCAACTATTACGACATCCTGCTGCGGCTGGAGCCGGAATACAACCCGTTGATCAATCTGGGCGACAGCGAGGAAGGCCTGCCCATCGGGCCGGGCTGAATCAGACGGCGGTCAGCCGCTCCACTCCGCCCATCCACGGGCGCAGCGCCTCCGGCACGATCACACTGCCGTCGGCGTTCTGATAGTTCTCCAGAATCGCCACCAGCGTGCGCCCCACCGCCAGCCCGGAGCCGTTCAGCGTGTGCAGCAGTTCCGGCTTGCCCTGCCCCGCCTTGAAGCGCGCCTGCATGCGGCGCGCCTGGAAGGCCTCGAAATTGGAGCACGAGGAAATCTCGCGGTAGGTGTTCTGCGCCGGCAGCCACACTTCGAGGTCGTAGGTCTTGGCCGCCGAAAATCCCATGTCGCCGGTGCACAGCAGCATCCTGCGGTACGGCAGGCCGAGCTTCTGCAGGATCGCCTCGGCGTTCGCGGTCAGCGCTTCCAGCGCAATATAGGACTCCTCGGGGCGCACCATCTGCACCAGCTCCACCTTGTCGAACTGGTGCTGGCGGATCATCCCGCGGGTGTCGCGGCCGTAGGAGCCGGCTTCCGAGCGGAAGCACGGCGTATGCGCGACGAACTTCAGCGGCAGCGCTTCGGCGGCGACGATCTCGTCGCGCAGCAGGTTGGTCACCGGCACTTCGGCGGTGGGGATGAGGTAGAGCCTGTCGGCATCCGTGCATTCCTGTTTGGCGTGGCGCGGCACGTGGAACAGGTCTTCCTCGAACTTCGGCAGCTGCCCGGTGCCGCGCATCGAATCGGCGTTCACCAGGTAGGGCACATAGACTTCCGTGTAGCCATGCTCCGCCGTGTGCACGTCGAGCATGAACTGGGCGAGCGCCCGGTGCAGCCGCGCCAGCGGCCCTTTCATCACCGAAAAGCGGCTGCCGGTGATCTTCACCGCGGCGGCGAAGTCGAGCTGGCCCAGCCCTTCGCCAATGTCCACATGGTCGCGCACCGGGAAATCGAATGTTTTCGGCGTGCCCCAGCGGCTTACCTCGACGTTGGCGGTTTCGTCCAGGCCGTGCGCCACCGACTCGTGCGGCAGGTTCGGCACGCCCATCAGGAAATCGCCGAGTTCAGCCTGCAACTCGGACAAACGCGTTTCCAGCTGCTTCTGCTCGTCGCCCAGCCCGGCCACCTCGGCCATCACCGCGGTGGTGTCCTCGCCCTTGCCCTTCAGCATGCCGATCTGCTTCGACAGGGTGTTGCGGCGGCTTTGCGCCTCCTGGGTGCGGGTCTGGATCGTCTTGCGCTCGGCCTCCAGCGCGTCGAAACGCGCCGCGTCGAAGGCAAAACCGCGCGCGGCGAGGCGCTCGGCTACAAGGGCTGCGTCTTTACGCAGCAGCTGGATATCAAGCATGGGAATTCAGATCAAAATAATGCAAAAAGGGATTGTCCGCGAAATTGTTTCGCCGGGATGAACCGGGGTGAGCTTCTTCATGACTGTTTTGGCTGCAAGGGCAGCACACGCAAACGTGTTCGGTTCGGGTCCACGGTCAGCAATGCGCCCTCTTCCAACTCGGTCTCCATCTGCTTCAGGGCGGCGGCAAGCTGTTTGCCGATTGCATCCGGGCTGACATCTTCAGCACGGATTTGTACCACACTGGGTTTCTCGCCCTGAGTCACGGCAAGGATCGCACCGAAATCCAGATCGTGGGTCAGCACCACATAGTTGTTCATTCTGGCGTAGGCCATGATCTCCGAGTCCGGCGCATTCATCGCGCCAAGCGTTGACCAGTGCACCGCTTCGAAGCCGAAACCCGCCAGCATCCCCGTCCAGCGTGGCGACAGGTTCATGTCGACGAGCAGTTTCATGCGTTGCCCAGCATGACCTCGCGTTCTTCGGCGCGCCATGCGGCATACCGAAGCGCCTGCATGATGTCCTCGCGTTCCAGGTAGGGATAATCGGCGAGCACGTCATCGATGCTGTGCCCTGCGCCGATTTGCCCCACGACCATGCCGACCGTAACGCGCATGCCGCGGATGCACGCCTTGCCGCCCATCACATCAGGCTGTTGGGTAATGCGATCCAGATGCTCCATGCGCCACTCCTTGGTTGAAACGCGCCATCGTCATCAATGACGCCGACAAGGATAAAATTTAATACGCTACTGGTATAGAGCGAGACCGCCCGCCCTGCCAAACCCGCCCGAAAGCCATGCATCACACCGCGCTCCAGCTTCCGTCCGGGTGTCGTTGCGCGCGCGGCGAGACGCTCGGCGACGAGAGCTGCGTCTTTACGCAGCAGCCGGATATCAAGCATGGGAATTCAGATCAAATAAGGCAAAAAGGGATTGTCCGCGAAAATCCTGGCACACCGCCACTCATGCCGCAGCGCGATCAGGTGACCAAGGATGAATTTTATCCAGTTCGCCAGCCAGCGCATCCTTCGTCATTTCCATGTCGTAACGCGCCTGGCCGCGCAGCCAGTAGCCTTCGGACAAGCCGAAAAACCGGCACAGCCGCAAATCGGTATCGGCCGTGACCGAGCGGCGACCGGCCACGATTTCGCCGATGCGCTGCGGCGGCACGCCGACTTCCTTGGCCAGCCGATACTGGCTAAGGCCCATCGGCTTCAGAAATTCTTCCAGCAGGATTTCGCCGGGGTGAATCGGAGAGAGTTTCTTCATCGCGCACGCTCCTCAGTGATAGTCGACGATTTCCACATCAAGCGCCTGTCCGGCTTCAAAACGGAAGCACACACGCCATTGATCGTTGATGCGAATGCTCCATTGTCCTTTACGGCTGCCCTTCAAGGCTTCCAGACGGTTTTGCGGCGGGATGCGCAAATCCTCGACGCGTTCCGCCCATTCCAGTTGTTCCAGCTTGCGCCGGGCGACACGTTCGATGTTGACGAAGCGCGGCACCCGTTTGCGCTCAAACAGTGCCTGAGTGTCGCGGCAGCGAAACGACTGAATCATGTCTTGATCATAACGCGTGGCGTGATTAACGTCCAGCGTGAATATGCATCACGTCGCGCTGTAACTTCCGTCCGCGTGTCGTTGCGCCCGCGCCACCGCCTCCAGCGCGGCCAGCAGGCCGGGCAGGGTTTGGGCGAGGCCGCGTTTGCCGGTGAAGCGCGCGGCCAGCGCGGCCGCCTGGATCGGCGCGCCGGCGTCCCGCAGCACCTGCGCCACCGCGCCGAGCTGGCCGGGCAGGTCGGCGGGCCAGGGCAGTTTGGCGGCCGGGGCGGCCGCGGCTGCGGCCGCGGGCAGATCCAGCTTCTGCGACGTGGCGGCAGGCGCGGAGCGGGTTTGAAACGCCGGGCGCAGCCAGCATACGCTGCCGTCGGCTTCCGCGCGGGCGCGTTCGGCGTTGAGCGCGACCAGGCGTTCGAGCAGCGTCGCGTCGTCCGGCAAATCGCTCCAGCCGTAAGCCGCCAGCACCGCTTCGTCCAGTTCGTCGTGCAGCTGCTTCAGCACCGCGACCAGCCCCTGTTCGTGGATGAGCTTGTCCCTGGCGGCGAGCGCTTCGCCGCTGCGCAGTTTCGCCAGCACGTTGTACATCCCGGTCAGTGTCAGCGCCGGGTGCGCGACCTGCTGGCGCTTGCGGTGGGCGTCGAGGTCTTCGGCCAGTTTGCGGATGCGGGCCTGCTGCTCGGGCGTGGCGGCGGGGAAAGGGAAAGGCTCGAAGCAGCGGGTCTTGTTGTAGCGGGGGTCGTTGCCTACGCCGAGTCTGCCGCCCGCCGCCAGCGCCCAGACGCCATGCACGCGGCTGGACAGCACGCCGAGGGCATAGGCGTCGTCGAGCGCGATGCAGATCAGTGCCTGGTCGGGAAGAATGGTCGAATCGAGAAACTGGAATATACGGTGCTTTGCCGTGACAGGCGTTGCGATATACCGGTTCAGGCCCGCCAGGGACGCACGCATGGTCGGCTGATTTTCACCAAACAACCACCAGTTATCCCGATAGGTGGCGCGAGAATTGTGGTCCCGCTCTGGCTTGGCGCGGTCGTACAGCCATTGCCAGACAAAGGGGTGTTTGCTCCTGAGTTCGGCTTCGCTCAGGCCAAACGTATCTATTACCAGAATGCCGCGTGCCCTGTCGGCGAGGTCTTTACCGTTGCGGTATTGGCGAATCAGTCCCGGCGCGTCGAGCCGTGCCGCATCGTCCGCAGAGACGGTAAACCCTGCCGCAAGTAACTGGACGCCTCGGTTCGCGACATTTTCATTCGCCCGCAGACTTTCAACTCCCGCCACGTTCGCGCCGACGGTCAGGTCGGGGTGAATCAGCCCGCTTGTCTCGGCGAGTTCGACGGCCACCTCGCCCTCTTCGCCCGGCGTTTCGTTCGTCACGCGCAGCAGGCGCTCCGCCCCGTCGCCTGGCGCGGCCACCGTCATCGCCACCCGCACCGCGGCGCCGTCGGCGCTGTCGACCCAGGGGTGGTCGGGGATGGCGAAGGCGAGGTGGAGGGAGCTTCCCTCACCCCCGGCCCCGCTTGCGGGGCGTAAATGGGCTTCCAGCACGCGCCGGTTGAAGGTCTGGGTGAGGCTGTTGGTGGTGATGAAGCCGAAGCGGGCGATCCGGCCGGCGGCCAGCAGTTGCGCGGCGCAATGCCACCAGAACATGACCAGGTCGGCGGATTCGGGCACCGCCGGGTACGCGGCGCGCAGGGCTTCGACGTAGCCGTCGCCCAGCGCCTGGCGCATCGACGCGGCGCCGATGAAGGGCGGGTTGCCGACGACGTAGTCGGCGCCGGGCCACGCGGCCGGGCGCGGGCTGCAGTAGCGTTCGAGGGCGACGCGGGCGCTGTCGTCGGGCACCATTTTCCCGGTGACCGGGTGCGGCTTCAGGGTCTTGCCGTCCCAGCGGGTAAGCGGCGCGCCGGCTTCGTCGCGCACGGGTTCGATGGCGTCCCATTCGAGCACGGCGTCGCGGCATTCGATGTTCTTGAAGTCGCGCAGCACCGGGGTGGGCGGCTGGGTCCGGCCGCGGGTGCGGAAGTGCCATTGCAGGTGGCCGATCCACAGCACCAGTTCGGCGACGGCGGCGGCGCGCGGGTTGCGCTCGATGCCGAGGAACTGGTGCGGGTCGACCGCCAGGCCCTCGGTTTCGAGGGTGTGCTGGGCGTTGAAGGCGTCGAGCTGTTCGAGGACTTCGCCTTCGAGCCGCTTCATGTGTTCCAGCGCGATATAGAGGAAATTGCCGGAGCCGCAGGCCGGGTCGAGCACGCGGGTCTGGCACAGCGCGCCGTGAAAATCGCGCACCAGTTTGAGCGCGCCCTTGTGGTCGCCGCCGTCTTCCAGCGAAATCGCGGCGGCCTGGATATTGGCCCACTGCGCCCTGAGCGGTTCGATGACTGTGGGCATGACCAGGCGTTCGACGTAGGCGCGCGGAGTGAAGTGGGCGCCGAGAGCGTGGCGCTCGTCGGGGTCGAGCGCGCGCTCGATCAGGGTGCCGAAAATCGCCGGTTCGACGTGCTTCCAGTCCTGCTTTGCGGCGGCGAGCAGGGTTTCGATCTGCGCGCGGCTGAGCGGCAGCGCGTCCGGGGTCTTGAACAGCTTGCCGTTGAAATGCGCGACCCGGGCCTGCAGCGAAACCGCGAACTGGCCGCGGTCCATCGCCCGCCACAGGTCTTCGAGGTTGGGTTGCAGCGCGGCCGGGCTGGCCTGCGCCTGAAGCAGCAGCCGGGTGAACGCGCCGGCGGGCAGCAGCTGCACGTCCTCGGCGAACAGGGTGAAAAGGCAGCGGGTGAGAAAGCCGGCGACGTCGTGCGAGTCGTGGCCGGCCTGCTCCAGTTCGCGCGCGAGACTGCCCAGATGGCCGGCGACCGCGCGGGTGACGCGGGCGGAGACGAGTTCCGGGTTGAGCGCGTGCGGATCGAGCCAGACCTGGCGCAGGCGTTCGCGGATGGCGTCGTCCGCGAGGTCGGCGATGGCGATCTTGTACGTCGCGCGGTCGGGAAACATCTCGTAGGCGCGGTCGTTGTCCTTGAACTGCGCATACAGGGCGATGAAACGCCCGACGTTGACCACCATCAGGATCGGCGGGCGCGGCTCGGATTCGGGCAGGTTGCGGGCGTAGCTTTCGGCCTGGCTCTTGGCCTTGAACAGCTTGCGTTCTGCGCCAAGACCGCGCACAGCGCGAGCGTCTGGCGGCGTACCCCTTGCGGGTGCCGACGTTTCAGCATCCCTGCCGAGGGCGAAACTCTTCGCTTCGCAGATGAAACGGCCGCGATGGTAGGTGTCGATGTAGCGCGCCGTGCCCGCGCTTGCGCCGTCGCGCGCGTCGATGTAGCGCTCGTTGACGTAGGCGTTGTGCCAGTCGTCGGCCAGCGCCGGCTGCGGCTTGCCGACCCCGAGCAGATCGCACAGGTCGTTGAAGAACAGGGGGTAGTTGGCGCGTTCGCTGCCGTCCGCCCCGTTCCATTTGGCGATGAAGTCGTGCGGGGTCATGGATTTCAGAGTTTGAGTATCGGGCCGGGGTATTGCGCGATCAGCGTGTCGGCTGTGAGCAGGGTGATGCCTTCGACCGTTGCCTGCGCGACAAGAATACGATCGAACGGATCCTTGTGGATGGGTGGCAGGCTTTCAATGAACACCGTGTGTTCACTGGTAATGGGCAATTCCAGATAGCCGTTATCCAGCAGGCCTCGACGCAATACTCTGGCATCGACCTGAAAATCTGCGCGCCCAAGGCCACGCTTGATTGCTATTTCCCACAGGCTGGCCGCACTGAACAGCAGTTCGTTATCCGGGTCATCCAGCAAGGCCCGTGCGTCAGGAGGCAATTGATCGGGCGAACCCGCCGCCCAGAGCAACACGTGCGTATCCAGCAGCAGCTTCATCCTTCGGCGCCAAAAAGCTGCTCGATGGCTTCGGCGCCCATGCGGTCGAAATCGTCCGGCACGGCAATCTGACCCGCCATGAAACCAAGGCGTTTGGCCTGCCCGGTCGCGGGTGCATCCAGCCGGGTGACCTTGACCAGAGGTTTCCCGGCCTTGGCGATAATGAAGGCTTCGCCTTGCACCGCCTGCTCGATCAGCTTCGACAACTGGGTTTTGGCTTCGTGAATATTGACGGTATGCATGATCGCCTCCGGTTAAACTAAGTTTTGTTAGTCTAGTTTGATTAGCCCGGGATGGGAAGTCCTGACCAGTCGGCTCAGGCCGCTTCGACCATCCCCACCGCCTCTTCCACATCCACCGCGACGATGCGCGACACGCCGGGCTCCTGCATGGTGACGCCGGCGAGATGCTGGGCCATTTCCATGGTGACGCGGTTGTGGGTGATGAAGAGGAACTGGGTGTGGTCGGACATCGCCTTGACCAGGTTGCAGTAGCGCTCGGTGTTGGCATCGTCGAGCGGCGCGTCGACTTCGTCCAACAGGCAGAACGGCGCCGGGTTGAGCTTGAACATGGCGAACACCAGGCTCAATGCGGTGAGCGTCTTCTCGCCGCCGGACAGCAGATGGATCGAGGCGTTCTTCTTGCCGGGTGGCTGGGCGAACACCTGCACGCCGGCGTCGAGCAGTTCGTCGCCGGTGAGAATCAGCCGCGCCTGACCGCCGCCGAACAGCTTCGGGAACAGTTCACCCATGTGCCGGTTGACGGTGTCGAAGGTCTCCTTCAGCCGGGTGCGCGATTCCTGGTCGATGCGGCGGATCGCGTCCTCCAGGGTGGTAACGGCTTCCAGCAGGTCGGCGCATTGGGCGGCGAGGTAGTCGGCGCGTTCCTGCGCCTGGGTGAGTTCGTCCAGCGCGGCGAGGTTGACCGCGCCGAGCGCGGCGATCTCGTTTTGCAGGCGGGTGATCTCGGCCTGCAATTGCGCGGGCCTGGGACTGTCGGCGAGGCCCGATTCGAGGCTGGCCTCGTCGGCCGCCGCCTCGCGCAGCTGCAGCTCGAACTGCGACTGCATCAGCATGGCCTCCTGGTCCTTGAGTTTCAGTTGCTCGATGCCGCGGCGCAGCGGGTCGAGCCCCTGCTCGCAGGTCATGCGCGCTTCATCATGGCCTCTGAGCTGCGCGGTCAGGCCTTCCACTGCTTCACGCGCGGCGGCCAGCGCGGCTTCGGCCGCGGTGCGAGCGGTCAGGGCAGATTGCAGTTCGGCATCCAGCGCGTCGGCGGGCAGGCGGGCGAGTTCTTCGCGCGCCTGGGCAAGGCGCGTCTCGTCGTCGGCGATTTCCTGCTCGATGCGCGCCAGCATTTCACCGAGTTCCCTGATCTTGTTGCTGCAGGTGGTGAGCGCGAAGCCGGCCTCCTGATGGCGCCGTTCGGCGGCGCGCTGCAGTTCGCGCGCCTCGAACACGGCGCGGTCGGCCTGATCGCGCTGCTGGCGCGCGGCGTAGAGCGCCTCGCGCGCATCGTCACCCTGCGCGCGGTAGTCCTTGAGACGGGCCTCCAGCATGTCCAGCGTGGCGTGCTCGCTGGTGTGTTGATGGATGACTTCTTCCAGTTCCTGGGCAATCTGCGCCGCCCGGCTCTGCACCCGCTCCACCGCCTGCTGCAGGCGCAGCAGCTCCATTTGCGCGGTGTGGTGGCGGCTTTGCGTCTGCCCGGTCTGCGCGCGCAGCGCCTGGATTTCGCGCTGGCGGTCGCTGTAGCCTTGCTGGGCCTCGGCGTGGGCGGCTTCGAGCCAGGCCGCTTCCTCGCGCAGGCGAGCGGCGTCATCGGCAAGCCGCTCGAGCTCGCGCCCGCGCGCCAGAATGCCTTCCACCGCCGTGTGCGGGCCATGAAAGGTGACGCTGTGGCGGGTGAATACATGGCCCTGTGGCGTCACCGCGCATTCGCCGGCCGCGAGGCTGGCGGCCCGGCCGCGTGCAGCCTCCGCGTCGTTGGCCCAGTAGACGCCGGCGAGCCAGTCGGTCAGCGCCGTCCGGGCTGCGCCATCGTCGCTGGCAATCTTGCTGACAAGCAGTTCCGCCGCGACCGGTAGCGTAGTCCCGTCGCCCGCCCACACCGTGAGCCGCGCCGGCGGCGCATCGGCGAACCAGTCGGGCGTCGCCTCGGCGGCCACCGCCTGCAGGCGTTCGCGCAGCACCGCTTCGACCGCCGCTTCCCAGCCGGGCGCGACGGAAAGTTTTTCCCACAGCCGCGGCACGCTGTCCAGGCCGCGGCTCCGCAGCCAGCCGCCGAGCTTCTCGTCGGCCTTGAGGCTTTCCTGCAATTTCTTCAATGCGGCGAGCTCGGCTTCGGTCTGGTGCAGCGTCTTGCGCGCGGTTTCGAGTTCGCGCGTGTGCTGCGCGCGCGCGGCGTCAAGTTCGGACAAGGCGGTTTCGGCTTCCTTGAGGCCCGTCTGCGCAGTCGACAATGTCTGCGCCAGTTCCTCGACTTCGCTCTGTTTTTGCGCCAGCCCGGTGGTATCGGTGCGCGGCAGCTGCGCCTGTTCCTGGGCGAGCCTGCGCTGGCGTAGATCCAGCTGTTCGAGCTGGCGTCTGGTGTGGCCGAGGCTGTTTTCGTCGACCTGGCGCGCCTGATCCAGTTGCGAGACCACGCGCTGCGCCTCGCCCACCGCCTGCTGCGCCTGGCGCAGGGCGGCGTCCTTCTGCGGCAGCGTGCTGTCGGTGGCCTGGCGCGCGGCGGCCTCGGCCTCGGCAAGCACGGCCTCGAGGCCGGGCTGCTGTGCGTTCACCTCGTCCAGCGCTTCCGCAGTCGAACCGCGGCGCGCCTGTTGTGATTCCATGCGCGCGCCCAGTTCCTGCACCTGGCGAACCAGGCGCTCGCGGGTGGCGTTCTGGTGCGTCATGGCCTGCTCGATGCGCGCGACCTCGGATTGCGCCTGGTAATACGCAGCCTGCGTGGTGTTGAGTGTGTCCTGCCCGGCGAACTGGGTCTGGCGCGCGGTTTCCAGGGTCGCTTCGATATGGCGCAGGCGCGCGGTTTCGGCTTCGAGCCGGTTCTGCGCCTCGGACAGATCCTTGTCGATGCGCGCGCGCTGCTGCGCGGCATCGTGCTTGCGGGCGAACCACAGGCGGTGCTGGGCAAACGTCAAATCTGCCTGAAAGCTGCGGTAGTGTTGGGCGACCGCAGCCTGCGCGGCGAGCTTTTCGACCTGGCTCCCGAGTTCGCGCTGGATGTCCTCGACGCGGTTCATGTTGTCGCGCGCGTCCTTCAGCCGGGCTTCGGTTTCCTTGCGGCGTTCCTTGTACTTGGAGACGCCCGCGGCTTCTTCCAGATAGCCGCGCAGTTCTTCCGGCCTGGCCTCGATCAGACGCGAGATCATGCCCTGCTCGATGATGGCATAGGCGCGCGCGCCGACCCCGGTGCCGAGAAAGAGGTCGGCAACGTCACGCCGCCGCACCCGCATGTTGTTGATGTAATAGGTGGAATCGCCGCTGCGGTCGAGCACGCGCTTGACCGAGATTTCGGCGTATTGCGACCACTGGCCGGCGGCGCGGCCGAGTTCGTTGTTGAACGCCAGTTCGACCGAGGCGCGCGACGCCGGCTTGCGGCTGGTGGAGCCGTTGAAGATCACGTCCTGCATGGTTTCGCCACGCAGGTGCTTGGCCGACGATTCACCGAGCACCCAGCGCACCGCGTCGATCACGTTCGACTTGCCGCAGCCGTTCGGCCCCACCACCCCGGTCAGCTGCGCGGGGACGGGAATCACGGTGGGATCGACGAAACTCTTGAAACCGGCAAGTTTGATGTGGGTTAAACGCAAGACAGCGGAACCTTGGCTTTTATAATGGGGTCTCCAAACGCCCTTGAGGGGTCGTTTTTGTTGCCGCCATTCTACACCGAGCCTTTTTATGCCTTCCACGCCCGCCAAGACCCTCGAAACCTTCCCCAACCCGAAAGTTGAGCGCGACTTTCACATTCACATGGAAATCCCTGAATTCACGTGTCTTTGCCCGAAGACAGGACAGCCGGATTTCGCCACGCTGATGCTCGACTACATCCCCGACAAGCAGTGTGTGGAACTCAAAAGCCTGAAGCTCTACATGTGGAGCTTCCGCGAGGAAGGGCATTTTCATGAAGACGTGACCAACCGGATACTCGACGATCTGGTCAAGGCGACGAAGCCGCGCTTCATGCGGCTGACCGCCAAGTTCTACGTGCGCGGCGGGATCTTCACCAACGTGGTCGCCGAACACCGCAAGAAAGGCTGGCAGCCGGCGCCGCGCGTCGACCTGACGCAGTTCGAGCATCAGTCGAACACACGCGGATAAGGGCCTGATAATGCTGATTTCGCACCTGCGTTGCCGCGAGAAAGCGATGGATGCAAGGCGCGTCGCGCTGGCAAGGGCCATCCCTTGCCAAGCGGCGCAACGC
>NZ_JANJXQ010000082.1 GCF_024708915.1 Thiobacillus sp. | reverse complement strand
GTCGGGCGCGATGTGGCCGACGCAGGGTGCGGTGCAGCGCTTGATCTGATACAGCAGGCACGGCCGCGAGCGGTTGGCGAACACGCTGTCCTCGCAGGTGCGCAGCTGGAACACCTTCTGCAGCAGCTGGATGCTTTCGCGCACCGCATAGGCGTTTGGATACGGTCCGAACACCTGGTCGTTCTTCTTCGGCGTGCCGCGGAAATAGGCGAGGCGCGGAAAACGGTGCCCGGTCAGCAGCAGGTAGGGGTAGGACTTGTCGTCGCGGAACAGGATGTTGAAGCGCGGCTTCAGCTCCTTGATCAGGTTGTTTTCCAGCAGCAGCGCCTCGGCCTCGGTGCGCGTCACCGTGGTGTCGATATGGTCGACGCTTTTCAGCATCAGCCGGATGCGCGGGCTCTGGTCGGTTTTCTGGAAATAGCTGGAGACCCGCTTCCTCAGATCCTTCGCCTTGCCGACGTAAAGCACCGCGCCGGCCACATCGACCATGCGGTAGACGCCGGGCAGGGTGGGCAGCGAGGCGAGAAAGTCCTTGGTGATACTCACTTGCAAAACTTTTTTATCCGCGAAGTACGCGAAGAGGCGCGAAGTAAAATCGTTAAGTCTTTCTTCGTGTTCCTTCGCGTACTTCGCGGATAAAAATCATTCCTCATCCAGCAGTTTTCCAGCGATCGCCCAGTTCTCGTCCGGCAGTTCCTCGAACGCAATGGTGGTATACGACGCCGGTTTGCCGGCGTGGCGCTCCAGCGTGGCGGTGATTTCCTCGGCGACCTTCTGTTTCTGCGCGCGGGTGAGCGAACCGGCGAGCTTGATGGTGACGACGGGCATGGTCAGTCCTTGGCTTGAATTTTCTCGAACACCGCCGCGAACATCTCGGGGGTGAGGCGGCGCGTCTGGGTATTGTAGCGGGAGCAGTGGTAGCTGCTGACCAGCCGCCGGCCGTCGGGCAGGCGATAGTCGCTGGCGTGGGCGAAGGGGTAATCCTTGAGCTTGAGGCCCTGCGCGCGCAGCACCGCCTGATGCGCGATCTGCCCCAGCGCCAGGATGCCGGCGTGCCCGGGCAGAGCGGCCAGTTCGGTGGCGAGATAGCGGTTGCATTCGCGGATTTCGCCCGGTTCCGGCTTGTTGGCGGGCGGCAGGCATTTCACCGCGTTGGTGATGCGGCAGCCGATGAGCTGTAAGCCGTCGTCCGCCGACAGCGATTGCGGCGCACTGGCGTAGCCGAAGCGGTGCAGTGTCTCGTACAAGAGCACGCCGGCGTAGTCGCCGGTGAAGGGGCGCCCGCTGCGGTTGGCGCCGTGCATGCCGGGGGCGAGGCCGACGATCAGCAGGCCCGGCGCGGGGTCGCCGAAGGCAGGTACCGGACGGGCATGATAATCGGGGTGGCGTGCGCGCACCTCGTCGAGAAAGGCGGCGAGACGCGGGCAGGTGCGGCAATCCGGATCGAAGCTGGCAGGCATAAAACGTCCCACGCGGGGATTTCCTCTGCCGCGGGCCGAAGCCCGGGCAGTCGTATGTCCCGCTGGGGGACGTTGGGGGTATGGCGGACTGCGCTCAGCCTTCAATCGGGCCGGCAGCGGTTTGCATGTAGTTCTGTTCGCCCATGCGCTGGATGAGGTCGAGCTGGGTTTCCAGATAATCGATGTGTTCTTCGGTGTCTGCCTGGATGCCGACCAGGATTTCGCGCGAGACGTAATCCTTGACCGCTTCGCAATGCGCAATCGCTTCGATATACAGCACCCGGCCGGCGTTCTCGAGTTTGAGGTCGCATGCCAGGCACTCGGGCACGTTCTCGCCGATCATCAGCTTGTTGAGGTCCTGCAGATTGGGCAGCCCCTCCAGAAAGAGGATGCGCTCGATCAGCTTGTCGGCGTGCCGCATCTCCTCGATCGATTCCTCGTATTCGTGCTTGCCCAGTGCGGTCAGCCCCCAGTTCTTGTACATGCGCGCATGCAGAAAATACTGGTTGACGGCAGTGAGCTCCACCGTCAGGGTCTTGTTCAGATACTGGATGACTTTCTTGTCGCCTTTCATGGCGTTCTCCCGATGGTTGGAAATGTCTGCAAGCGGGCCGGCGGCAGGACGCATGCCCGGTCAAAGGGCAATACAGGTTCACCCGGCATTCTAGGTATACGGGCCTGCAAAGCAAGCGCCGTCGCGGCGATTCGGCGGCGCCCGGGGAAGGCGAATCGGGTATGGGAGCGAGGGGGTCAGGCTGCCGCGAGTGCGGCGCAGCCTGCTTCGCTGCGCGCCGCATGTACGGCGTCGCGCAGCACTTCCCTGGCGCAGCAGCCGCACTTGCCGCACTGGGTGGCGACACCCAGCTGCCTGCTCAATTCGCGCATCGAGCATACGCCCTCGGTACGCACAAGCCGGCGAATATCGGTGTCGGTGACGCTGTGGCAAAGGCAGACGTACATGGTGACTCTCCAGCTGTTGCATCGGTTGAATAGGATTTTATATAAATGAGAATAATTGTCAATAACAAAAAGAAAGCGCGGCGCTGCACTGGCAAAGGAAAGAGCGACAGCGTCGGCGCGTGGCCTCGCCATGCGTCGGCCGCAGGATACACATGGCCTCCGCCATGGCCGCGCCCGGCTACACCGTCGCCCACATCCGCATCAGGTTGTGGTAACAGCTGGTCAGCCGCACCGCGGTATCGGTCTCGCCCTGCTCGCCGCGCAGGGCGACGATGCTCATGTCCAGTTCGTACAGCAATTCGCGCTGTTGCGGCTCGCGCACCATGCTTTCCAGCCAGGAAAAGCACGCCAGCCGCGCGCCGCGCGTCACCGCCTCGACGCGGTGCACGCTGTACGACGGGTAGAGGATGAGGTGGCCCGCCGGCAGTTTGACCGCCCGCCCGCCCATGCCGTCCTCGATGATGAGTTCGCCGCCGTCGTAGTCGGCGGGATCATTGAGAAACAGCGTGAACGACAGGTCGGTGCGCACGTGCTGGGCGCTGGCCGGATGGGTGCGGATGGCGTTGTCGACGTGGTTGCCGAAGGAGTTGGCTTCGCCGCCGTAGCGGTTGAACAGCGGCGGATAGATGCGCTTGGGCAGGGCGGCGCTGAAGAATTTGGGATTCTTCGACAGCGCCTCCAACGCGACCGCACGCAGCTGTTGGGCGAGCGGACTGGCTTCCGGCAGTTGCAGGTTGTTTTTGACCGTGGCGGCCTGCGAACCGGCGGTGACGCGACCGTCGGTCCAGTCGGCCCGGTCGAGCAGCGCGCTGCAGCGGGCGAGGGCGGCGGCGTCGAGTACGTTGGGTATATGCAGCAGCATGGTCGGGTCTCCTGTCAGGGATAGGGCGCCGCGTGGGCAGCGCCCTATCCCTGCCAATGAATCGGCAGGGAAAGCAGGCTCAGAACTTCAGTTCGCCGGTGAGGATGAAGGCGCGGTTGGTGCCTGGAACGGTGAACGGGCCGTTGTCGTAGATCGCGTCGTAATAGACTTCGTCGAACACGTTCCTGACGTTCAGGCGAACGCCCCAGTCCTTCTGATCGTAGGCGACCATGGCATCCCAGCGGTCGTAGGACGGTGCGGTGTTGGGGTGGAAAGCGGTGCCGCCAGGCAGGGTGGGAATCGCGCCCGTGCCGCTCGGGTTGTAGCCGTAGCGGTCGCCCTTGACCTCGACGCCGCCGCCGATCTTCCAGCCGCCGCCCAGCTTGTAGGTACTCCACAAATTGAAGGTGTATTCGGGCGTATTGCGCGGCCGCTGGCCGATGTAGCCGAGGTTGCCCTTGGTGATGACCCCGGTCGTGGCATGGATGTTTTCGGCCGTGTCGAGGATCTCGGCATCCATCAGCGCAACCCCGGCAAACACCTCCCAGCTGGGCGTAATGCGGCCTGCCAGTTCGAATTCCAGTCCGTCGGTACGCCGTTTCCGGGTGAGAATCGAGGCCGTCGATTCGAGATCGGTGTTGCGCTCCCAGTGCTTGGTGGCGCGGTAGAGGGCGGTGCGGAACGCGAGATCACCGTCGAAGAACATCCATTTCGCTCCCAGCTCGACCACCTGGCTGGTTTCGGGCGGCTGCGGCGTGACGGTCAGCTGATACAGGTCGGCGGTGGGGCTGAACGAATCGCTGTAGCCGAGATAGTAGTGCGCGCTATCGTTGGGCTGCCATGACAGCGCCGCGCGGTAGCTCCACTCCCCATACTCCAGACTGGGCGAGGTGGCGCTGGAGTAATCGGCATTCAGCTCGTCGCGCCTGGCGCCCAGCGTGGCTTTCCAGAAAGGCATGAACTCGACCGTGTCCTGCACGTAGATCGCGTAGGAATCGCCGGTGAAATTGACCGCGCCCGTGGTGTTCTCGACGTAGGGCTGGAACAGCGGCGGATTGCCCACCGTCGTACCGCCGAGATTGCGAAGTCCGCTGCGATGGCTGTCCTCGTGCAGATACTCGATGCCGGCGACCAGTTCGTGTTTCATGTCGAGGGCGCGGAAACGGGTGTTGTAGTCGGATTGCACCGTGACGGTCTCGTAGTCCATCGAGCGCGTCGGGCCGGCATTGGTGCCGATCAGGCCGATCGCGTTCGGCGGCGTGGTGGCATTGGGTGTGCGGGCCCAGTAGCTGCGCTCGTAATCGCCGTAACGAACGGTGGTGCGCAGTTCGCTTGTCGGCGAGAAGCGGTGCGTCCACGTCGCGGTGCTGATGTTCACGTCGCTGTCGTCGAAGTTGGCGTCGATGCCCCAGAAGGTGTCCGGCGAGAAGTTGCTGTTCGGGCGGCGCGTGGCATTGTCGAACGAGAAGCCGTAGTCGGGGATGTCGCGGTTGCGGGTGAATTGATGCGACAGGATGAACGCGTTGTCGGTCTGCATCCCCAGCGCCAGGCTCACCGCCACGCCGCCGCGATCGACTTCCGGCTGGGCGCCGGTGACCGGGTTCTCGCGCCAGCTGTCTTCGTCGCGCTTCATCAGGTTGACCCGCACGGCGGCGTCCTGCCCGATGCGCTTGTTGAGATCGGCCGTGGCTTCGGTGTAGCCGTCGGTGCCGACGCTGCCGGTCAGCTTGTAGGCATCGGCGCGCTTCGGCGTCTTGCTGACCAGATTGATGACGCCGCCGGCCTGGCCGCGGCCGAACAGCATCGAGGCGGAGCCGCGCAGCACGTCGACCTGCTCCAGGTTGAAGGTTTCACGGTTGTACTGCGCGGTATCGCGGATGCCGTCGAGGTACATGTCGCCGAAGGTGTAGAAACCGCGCAGCATCATGTTGTCGCCCGCGCGGCCGCCTTCGGCGGCGTTGAAGGTCAGGCCGGACACATTGCGCAGCGCTTCGCGCAGGCTGCCGACCTGTTGCTCCTCCATCAGCTGGTTGGTGAGCGTGGTGATCGCTTGCGGGACGTCGTGCGGATCCTGCCTGGTTTTGCCGACGCGGGTCTCGGTCGCCTGGTAGCCGTTATTGACGGTCATGGGATCGGCGGTGTCCTCTACCTGCACCGTGGCCAGAGTGGTTTCGGCCGCTGCGGGGGGTTGCGCCAGCGCGGCGGCGGGGGCCAGCATCATGAAAGCCAGCGAGGCCGCCGCAGGGGCCGCGGCGGCCGGCTGGATGCGCGCCAGCAGCTGGCGAAGGGTGCCCGAAGGCGGGCGTGAACGTGCGTGCGACATGGATTTGCTCCTGATTGGAAAATAACGGGCTGGCGGAGCAAAACGCTTGGCTGGCTGGCGGTTGAGAAATTTTTGCTTGATTGAACGCATGTAATGGTCAGGTCGCGCTGCTGGTTGTGAAGCGACGAATGGCAATGCCTATCCCCAGCCTGCCGCGAGCGCCAGGCGGTAGGTGATGAACGAAGCCAGATACGCCAGGGCGAACAGATACCCGGCCATGATCAGCGGCATGGTCCAGCCGCCGGTTTCGCGCTTGACGGTGGCCAGCGTGGCGAGGCATTGCGGCGCGAAGACGAACCAGGCGAGCAGCGACAAGGCGGTGGCGAGACTCCACTGGCCCGCAATCAGCGTCGTGAGCGCGCCGGTTTCTTTACCGGTGGCGGAGAGCGCGTATACCGTACCGAGCGCACCGACCATGACTTCGCGCGCAGCCAGCCCTGGAATCAGTGAAACGCTGATCTGCCAGTTGAAGCCGATGGGCGCGAACACGGCTTCGAGCGCACGGCCGATGGTGCCGGCGAGGCTGTATTCGATGGCGGGGCCGGTCGCGCCGACGGGCGGCGCAGGGTAGCTCGACAGGAACCACAGCAGGATGGTGAGCGCCAGGATGATCCCGCCGACCCGGCGCAGAAAGATCTTGATCCGCTGCCACAGGCCGATTGCGACGTTGCGTACGCGCGGCAGATGGTAGGCGGGCAGCTCCATCATCAGCGGCGCTTTGAAACCGTGGCCGGTGAGATGCTTGGCGAGCCACGCGATGAGCATCGCGCCGGAGATGCCGGCGACGTAAAGGGCGAACAGCACCAGCCCCTGCAATTCGAAGCCGCCGACTTCGCGGCGCGGGATGAACGCGCCAATCAGGAGCGCGTAGACCGGCAGACGCGCCGAGCAGGTCATGAGCGGCGCGATCATGATGGTGACCAGGCGATCTCTGGGGTTCGAGATGGTGCGCGCAGCCATGATGCCGGGGATGGCGCAGGCGAAGCTGGAGAGCAACGGGATGAACGAGCGCCCCGACAAGCCGACGCCGCCCATGAGGCGGTCGAGCAGGAAGGCCGCGCGCGGCAGATAGCCCGACTCCTCCAATACCAATATGAAGAAGAACAGGATGACGATCTGCGGCAGAAAGACGACGACGCCGCCCGCGCCGGCGATGACGCCGTCGACGACGAGGCTCTTGAACCAGCCGTCCGCCAACAGCCTGCCGATGCCCTCAGCGGCCCATCCGGTCGCCGCTTCGATCCAGCCCATCGGCGCTTCGGCCCAGGAAAACACGGCCTGGAACACGAAGAAAAGCACGACGGCGAGTAGCGGCAGGCCAAGCAGCGGGTTCAACACGACGCGGTCGATGCGGTCGGACGGCAGGTGCGGTGCGGCACGGTCCAGGCCCAGCTCGGCGAGAAGGCGTGCGACGACGGCATGGTCGGCTTCGACCGCGGCGTCCGCCGATACGGGCGCGGCGGGGCGCTGCCACAGGGCGGCGGCGTCGAGCTGGCACACGAGGGCGTCGGCGCCGCCGCCTTCGACGGCGACGGTTTCGACCACCGGCACGCCGAGCGCGTCGGCGAGCCGCGCAGCGTCGATGGTGAGGCCGCGCTGCCTGGCCAGATCGAGCATGTTCAACGCGACAAGCATCGGCAGGCCGGTGCGCTTGACCGCGAGCGCGAGGCGCAAGGTCCGGCGCAGGTTGGTCGCGTCGACGACGACGACGGCGAGATCGGGACGTTTTTCGCCCTTCGCGCGGCCTGCGAGCACGTCGGCGGTCACGCGTTCATCGGGCGAACGCGGGTGCAGGCTGTACGTGCCGGGCAGGTCGAGCAGGCGCAGCATCTTGCCGGAGGGCAGGGCGAAGCGGCCTTCCTTGCGTTCGACCGTCACTCCGGCGTAGTTGGCGACCTTTTGCCGGCTGCCGGTCAAGCGGTTGAACAGCGCGGTCTTGCCGCAGTTGGGGTTGCCGACGAGCGCAACGAGCGGCCCGGCGGGGTGCAGATGGACGACGGCGGTGTGCATGGTCAGCCGCCCTCGATTTCGACGCACGCGGCCTCGGCGCAGCGCAACGCGAAGGTCGAGCCGCCAACGCGCACGACCAGCGGATCGCCACCCGGCGCGCGCGCCATCAGCATCGCCTGTTCACCGGGCAGGAAGCCGATTTCTTCGAGCCAGGTTCGCCACTCGGGCGAGGCTTGCGGAGCGTCGACGCGGGCAACACGGCAGGGTGCGAGGAGGGCGGCTTGGTTCAGGGTTGGCATGGCGAGAGGAAAAAGAACGGGCGGGACTCAGCGATCCGTCCGCTTGCGCAGCAGCTTGCTGTGGTCGAACGCGCGCATGATGGGAAGCCGGAGTCCGCGCAGTTGTAGCTCGTCCTCCGGGTGTTGCCGGGTTTCTTGACGCGCGCGGTCTGCGCGCCGGCCGACAGGGCAGCCGCCCGGTTCGCCTCGGTGGGCTGTGGGCGGATTGCCGCCAGCGCGCCGGAGGTCGATAGGTTGTCAATGGTGACGATCACGTTTTCCCCGGAAGTCGTGACGCAGGGTCAGAAGGTGTATTTCGCACCGACCTCGAATGCCCGTTCCGGGCCGGCATAGATGCCTTGGCGCAGACTGGCGATGTAGCGCTCGTCGGTCAGGTTTTTGATCGCGCCAAAGAGCTTGAGCTGCTTGTTGACGTCGTAGCTGCCGGTGAGATCGACGGTGGTGTAGCTCGGAATCAGGCCCGACCAGATGGCGTTTCCGCTGCCGGCAATCGGCGTGGTGTTGTCGCCGGAACCGAATTGCTCGTCGACGTAATTCCACGATAGTGCGGCGTTGACCGGGCCCGATGCGTAGCCGAGGCTCAGGTTCGCCAGGAATTCCGGCGAGTAAGGCAGGCGGTTGCCGTCGTTGATGCCGCCGCCGCGATTTTCGCGGTATTCCGAAACCGGAATCCAGGTCAGGTTGCCGTCCACGCTGAAGCCGTTGTTCCAGCGGTAACCCAGTGCGCCTTCCAGGCCGCGATGCAGGGTGCTGCCGGCGTTCGCATTCGCCAGACCGCCGGAGATGGCCGGGGTGATCTGGTTGTCGAAATCCATCTGGAACGCGGTGAATTCGTAACGCAGCGCGCCGCTCTGGCCGCGCACGCCGAATTCGACGTTGATGGAATGTTCGGCATCGAGTTGCTGATCGAGACCCGTCACGATCGACTGCGAGTTGAGCGGCGGCGAGAACGCTTTGTAGACGCTGCCGTAAAGCTGGGCAGCGGGGTTCAGCTTGTAGGTCGCGCCGATCCCGGGCAGGTATTCGGTGTTCGAACTGTCGCCGTTGTTGGCATTGTTCTTGAGGTCTTCATGCTCTTGCTTGTAGCTTTCAATCCGCAGGCCGGGGGTGATCGAGAGCCTGTCGGTCACATCGAAGCGATTCTGTGCGAACAGGGCGTAGCTGGTGGCGGAATCGACACGGTCGGAGCTGATCGTGCCGGTACGCGGGTTGGCGCGGGTCGCGGCGATACCCTGATCGACCATCTCTTCCTGCATCACGCGCACACCGATTTCGGCCTCGCCGGCCACACCGAATAGCTGGTTGGCGACAGTGAGGCGGGAATCCAGACCGATGCGGTCGAAGGCGCGGTTGTTGCCGTTGACAGCGTTGGTGTAAACCCAGCTTCCGGCGGCTGTCGAGGCAGCGTTGTCGATAGCGAAACGCCAGTAGTCACGGACCATCTCGCTCCAGTAGACCACGCTGTTGAGGCTCATGCCGGGACGGATTTCCCACATATGGTTGAGGTCGAGCGATTTGCGTTCGGTCAGGAAGTAGTCATCCGGCGCGGGGTTGTACTCGGCTCCGGCGTTGTATTCGCCAAGGAACAGGCCACGATAGGAAATATTGGCGTCGTTTTCGTAATACGTGAATTTCGCGCCCAGCCACTGGTTGTCGCCCAGCGCCATGCCGGCCTTGAGCATGAAGTCCTGCATATCGAACGCTTTGTCCTGGAAGCCGTCGCTCGACGCGCGGGTGTAGAACAAACCGGCCCTGGCTTCTCCCGAAGGGGTCGAGCCGCCTGCTTCGATGGTGGCTTCGCGATAGTTGTGCGTGCCGGCGCGGCCCGAGACGGCGAAGCCGTCGATGGGATCCTTGGTCTTGTAGTTGACGACGCCGCCGATGGTGTTGGGGCCGTAGCGCAGCGCAGCGGCGCCCTTCAGTACTTCGATTTCGTCCATGCGCTGGATGCGCGGATTGTAGTAGCGGCCGTTACCAACGAACAGGCCGGGAGCGACGGGCACGCCATCTTCGAGGATCAGCGACTTGTAGTCTGCCGCGTTCAGGCCGCGAATGCCGATATTGGCGACAATACCCGTTTCTTCTTCGCCCTTGATGTGTACACCGGGAACCTTGCGCAGGGCGTCCTCGGTGGAGAGCGGCTGGATACGTTCGAGTTGCGCTTTGTCGACGATCGAGACAGAACCCGGCTGTTTGGCAATGGCTTCTTCGCCGCCCGAGATGACGTCGATGCGCGGCAGTTCGGCTTGGGCAGCAATCCCCTGGGCTGGGAAATTGAGGGCGAAGGCGGCGGCCACGGCCAGCCGGGATGGGGTGAGTGCACGGGCCGTGCCCTGCTGCCTGAAAGTACGGGTGATACGGTTCATTGCTTGCTCCCTTGCGTCAGATATGTCTGGCTGGCTTGACGCAAGGCATGCGGTTGGCTGGCTGGGGTTGAAAACGGACGACTGCGTCCTGTAGTGAAACCTTATTGAGTGTGGGGGTCGGTCACGAATCCCAGCTTGACGAGACCGGCACGCGCGGCGTCGGCCATGATCTGCGCGACATGGCGATAGGCGAGGTCACCGTCGGCGCGCAGATGGATTTCCGGCTGCGGGGTCTGCTGCGCGGCGGCGGCCATGCGGGTTTGCCACGCCGCGGCGTCGACCGCCTCGGCATTCCAGAACACCGTGCCGTTGGCCTTGATCGAGAGATTGATCGTTTCGGGCTTCACCTCGTTCGGCTGGCTCGACGCCTGCGGCAGGTCGACCTTGACCGCATGCGTCATCAGCGGCGCGGTGATGATGAAGATGACCAGCAGCACCAGCATCACGTCGATCAGCGGAATCATGTTGATCTCCGCGTTGTCGCCGTCGCCGCTGTCGTTCGCGAGTCCGCCGAAGGCCATCACGCGCCCCTTGCCGCGGGTGCGCTGTAGATGCGCACTGCGCCGTTGTCGACGCGGGTGTTGTTGCGCACGCCGGTGGACATGAAGGCGAACAGGTCGTGTGCGAAGCCGTCGACATCGGACAGCATGCTGCGCTTGGCGCGGTTGAAAAAGTTGTAGGCAAGCACCGCGGGGATCGCGACGGCCAGGCCCAGTGCGGTCATGATCAGCGCCTCGCCGACCGGGCCGGCGACCTGGTCGAGGCTGCCCGAGCCGCTCATGCCGATGTTGACCAGCGCGTGATAAATGCCCCATACCGTGCCGAACAGGCCGACGAAGGGCGCCGACGACGCGATCGACGCCAGCATGGTGTGACCGTATTCCAGGCGCGCGGTGTCCTGGTTGATCGCCCGCCGCAACGCGCGGGTGAGGAATTCGTCTTCCGAACCCGACTCGACCAGGCGCTGGCCGGTCTTGTTGCGGAACTGCTCGGCGGCCTTGAGACCGTGGTGGGTGAGATGCGAGAACGGGTCGTTGATGCCGTGGCCCTGCAGGTATTCGGCCACCGAGGCCAGGCCGGGCGCATCCCAGAAGCGCGCCAGGAAAGCCTGCGCGTGCTTCTTCATGCGCCAGTTGGCAATGCTCTTGCTGGCGATGAGATACCAGGTGATGACCGACATCGCGAGCAGCACGACGAGCAGAAAATGCGCGAGGCCGTCGGCCTGTGCGAGGAAATGGGCGAAGCCCAGCTGGGTTGGATGTGTTGCGGTTTCCATGACTTAGCTCCTGAGAGTGAATTGGATCGGCACGATGACCCAGGCGGCCACCGGCTTGCCGCCCTGGCGGGCGGGCTCGAATTTCCAGCTGGACTGAACCGTCTCCATGGCGGAGCGGTCGAGGCGCGGATAGCCGCTGCTTTGCGCCAGCTCCAGGCGCGCGACACTGCCGTCCGGGTTGACCAGAATGTTGAGGCGCACCGTGCCGGCCTCGCCCAGACGCCGCGACAGCGGCGGATAGTGCGGCTTGGGATTGGCCAGGTAATCCGCCTGGCGTGGCGGCGTGGGCGGCGCCGGCGCAGGTTTGCTGGCTTCGGCCGCCACCGGCACCGGTACTGTTTCGGGCGCCGACACCGGCTCAGGTACGGGCGCCGGTTTGGCTACGGGAGCCGGCACGGGCACTTCTTCGAACGCCGGCTGCGGCGCAGGGGTAGGCGTCGGTTTGGCCGCCAGTATCGGCGGCGGCAGCGGCTTGACTACCGGTTCAGGCAGCTGTGGTTTGGGCGCCGGTCTGGGCTGCGGCCGCGGCTTGGGTTGCGGCGCCGGCTGTGGTTTTGCGGCTTCGGGTGTGATCAGGCTGATCGTCAGCGGCCGCGGCGGCGCAATGGGTTGCGGTGTGTCGGCGGCGAACAGCAGCAGGCCGAGCAAACCGGCGTGAGCGAGGCTTACCGTGAGAAGCGGGAGGGGTGAAATGCGCGTGCGCTGGAATGTCGAGCGGGCGCTGCGTGCCGTTGCCGTGTCGCGATCGTTTTTGTATTCCGGCGAAACAGTAAGCGTGGCGGTCATCCCGGGCATACCTGGTTCAATTGCAAATGATGCCGGCCGGGGCCGCAGTCCGAGGCTGGCGGCGATCCTGCCTGGCAGGGCTGTAGGGAATTCCATTTTCAGGCAGCAGAAAAGGGTGTGCGTGCTACTTCGTCAGAATCAGTTTTCCGTTCTTGGTTATGCGCAGGCGGTAGTGTTCGCCTTGGTGGCTAATCAGGATTTCCTGATGGCCCTGGAATAAAAGACTCGTTGGGATAATGTCCGACGGAAAAACCCGTTGCCTGGGCTCGACCGGTAAACGGCTGGATGAAGAAGGGTGCGTTCGCATGGTGTCGGCGTCTGCTTCGAGTTGATCGGGGTTCATTCGACACGTTTGTTACTGTTTTAAGTGTTACGAATAATAACGATTCTCATTTGTATGTCAAGCGCCAACGTACGACTTTTTGCAGAAAAGGTATTCAGGGGTGGGGGGGGTGATAGGGTGCGCGCACCAGCGGCGCCGCTGCCGGCACTTCGGGCTGCAGGGTGACATGGCGGATGCCGTGCTGCGTGTCCATGGTTTGGCGTGCGGCAGCGAGGATGGCCGGCCAGTCGGCCAGGGTACGGATTTCCAGGTGGGCGGACAAGGCGATGGTGCCGGACGACAGGGTCCATACATGCAGGTCGTGTACCCGCAACACGCCTTCGAGCGCGGCCAGGTCGTGGCCGACGGCATCGAGACGGACATGCAGGGGCACCCCCTCCATCAGCACATGCACGACTTCGCGCAGCAATCGCAACGCCGAGACCAGGATCAGCGCCGCCACCAACAGCGACAGCAGCGGGTCGATCGGCGTCCAGCCGGTGGCGACGATGACGATGCCGGCGGTGATCGCCGCCACCGAGCCGAGTGCATCGCCCAGAACATGCAGCAGCGCGGCACGGCTGTTCAAGGTGTGCTCGCCGCGCGAGAGCACCCAGGCGACGACGAGATTGATCGCGAGGCCGATGGCGGCGACGCCGATAACAGCGTTGCCGGCAATCTCACGCGGGGCGGCGCCGAGGCGATCGATGGCCTCGTGCACGATGTAGCCGATCAGGACCAGCATCACCAGGCTGTTGAGCAGCGCGGCCAGCACTTCGGCGCGCACCAGCCCGTAGGAATGGCGCGCGCTGGGCGGGCGGCGCGCCAGCCAGGCGGCGCCGGCGGCCAGCCCCAGCGCGGAGGAATCGGTGAGCATGTGCGCCGCATCGGACAGTAGCGCGAGCGAACCCGACCACCAGCCGGCTACCGCCTCGATCGCGGCGAACGACAGCGTCAGCAGCAGGGCAACGGCCAGCTTGCCATTGCCGTCGGGGACCGCTGCGTGTACGTGGTGTCCGCCCTCGCCGTGCGGGTGATCGTGCTTATGCACGTCCACAGTAATCCGTTGGATCGACGTGCAGGTTGAGGTCGGCGGAATCCTGCCCCAGTCCGGCGATGTGGTGCAGCGCATCGACGTAGCGCGCCGATTCCCGCAGTGCGGTCATCGTCGGCGGATGCGGATGGCCGTGCATGCGCGCCAGCCGCGCGCGCGCGGGAGCGGGCCAGTCCACCTGCAGTTTGGCCAGCACTTCGTCGGCCAGATCGGGGCGGTTGCATACCAGCGCCATGTCGCAGCCGGCATCGAGCGCAGCCGCCACGCGTTCGACCACGCCGCCTGCCACCGCGGCACCCTCCATGCAGAGGTCGTCGCTGAAAATCGTGCCGTCGAATCCCAGTTGCTGGCGCAGCAGCTGGTGCAGCCAGATGCGCGAAAATCCGGCGGGCCGGTCGTCGACCTGGGGGTAGACGACATGTGCGGGCATGATCGCCGCGAGCCCCGCTTCGATCATCAGCCGGAAGGGGACGAGGTCGGCGACGGCGATAGCGGCCAGGCTACGCTCGTCCACCGGGATGGCGACATGCGAATCCGCCGCCACGAAGCCGTGACCGGGAAAGTGCTTGCCGCAGGCGGCCATGCCGGCGTCCTTCATGCCCAGCATCACCGCCTGCCCCAGTTCGAACACCGCGTGCGGGTTGCCGTGAAAGGCGCGGTCGCCGATTACGCTGGAGGCGCCGTAATCCAGATCGAGCACCGGCGCAAAGCTGAAATCGACGCCGTGCGCGCGCAGTTCGCTCGCCAGCACGTAGCCGGTTTCGCGCGCCAGTTCGCGCGCACGCTGCGGATGCGTATTCCAGATTTCGCCGAAGCTGCGCATTGGCGGCAGGCGGGTGAAGCCCTCGCGGAAGCGCTGTACCCGGCCGCCTTCGTGGTCGACGCCGATCAGCAGCGGCGCCGGTTTGAGCGCGCGGATCTCGGCCGTCAGCGCGGCCAGCTGCGCCGGGTCGCGGTAGTTGCGGGAAAACAGGATCACCCCGCCGACGAGCGGGTGACTCAGGCGGCGGCGGTCGTCGGTGGTCAATTCGGTGCCCGCCACGTCGAGCATCAAGGGGCCAAGCGTCATGCGCGCTCCTGTGGGTTGGGGTGAGGGCCGGTTTGTTCCAGCACGACGAAGGCCAGCACGAAGTCGCCTTCGTCCGACAGCGAAACATGATGCGCCGTAACGCCGCGCGTGGCCAGCCAGGCGGCAAGTCGGGGCGCGCATTCGATATGCGGCTTGCCTTGCGCGTCGCGCAGCACGGCGACGTTGCGCAAGCTCACCGGCGCGCGCAGCCCGGTTCCTGCCGCCTTGGCAAACGCTTCCTTGGCCGCGAAGCATTTGGCCAGAAAGCGCGCCGGGTCAGGGCTGGCGTAATACCCGGCGTGCTCGGCCGGGGCGAGAATGCGGTCTGCATAATGCTCGCCGAAGCGGGCGAGGCCGCTGCGGATGCGTTCGGCGTCGAGCAGATCGGTGCCGATGCCGTGGATCATGGCGACACCTTTACCGGCAGGCCGGCCGCACGGATTTTTTCGGCAAACGCTTCGAGCCACGCGGCGGGCAGCGCGGACAGGCGGCCGGCCTGCGGCTGCATCGATGGCCGCGCGAGGCCATACAGCAGCACGCCTTGCAGCGGAATCTGCTGCATCCGGATGCGTTCGACCGCAGACAGATAGGCCGCCTGTTCCGCGTCGGAAGGCGGCGCGCCATCGAGCGCGAACATGCAGGTTTGCAGCCAGGTCGGGCACAGATGGGAGGCCACGGCAAGCCGCTCCAACTGCCTGTCGGGCGACGTCCGTGTCTGGTTGATGCTGCGCATGCCGCTTGCGGTTGCGCGGTCGAACTTGAACCAGACTTCGCCATTCAAGGCCGCCATTTTTTCCAGGCCGCCCTGCACGCGCGGGCGGTCCGCGAGGCTGCCGTTGGTGATCAGCACCAGCTTGATCTTGCCGGCCAGATCGAAATCCGCCATCACCCGGCCGATCAGTTCGACGACTTGCGGAAAGGCTCTGGCGCTGGTCGGCTCGCCGTTGCCGGACAGCGCGATGTCGTTGAGCCGCCGTGCCTCCTCGGGAACGCGCGCTTGCATGAAATCGCCGTGGAGGATGGCGGTCAGCATCGCGCGCAGTTCGGTCTCCAGCTGCGCCAGGTTGATTTCGGGCGCTGTGCCGCGCGCCAGGTCCGGCACCTGGCAATACACGCACGCCCAGTTGCACGCGTTATTTGGGTTGAGATTGATTCCGACCGACACTCCGCCGGCGCGGCGCGACACGACGGGATAGACATAGGTCATCCCCGCGCTGTCGCGGTCGTGGTTGCGGGGCGTGAGGGGCAAGGTATGTGCCATCCGTGGATTCTCGCATCAGTTGGGGCGGCACAACAAAAACGCCCTGCTGGGGTGTCCCGGTCATTCGGCTGGCGGAGGCGGTGAGATTCGAACTCACGGATGGCTTGCACCATCGCCGGTTTTCAAGACCGGTGCCTTAAACCGCTCGGCCACACCTCCACGGCGCGCATTGTAGCGGGTTCGTTCTGGTTTGTGCGGGGCGCCGGCAACGACTGCGTTCACGTGTCCGGATTGACGCGGCTTCATCAACAGGTGTCGGTTTTTCGTTAATCCGTCTGGCTCGGTGTGCAGGAAATTCCGCCGAATCCGAACAAAACCAATGCGTTGACGTGGGTACCCTTCGACCCTGCGTTTGGCATAAATGGTGCTGGTAACAGGCATTTGTTACAAATCGACGCCAGCCATGAGTGATTTATTTGAAATGTTGAGCGCGATTACCCGCCGCAGAAAAGCTGAAGCGAGATCACCGTTCGCCTCTGTGAAGGCGATTGAAAAATGGCTGAAAAGCCTGCATGCGAATTCGGATTACGATGCGCATCATGCGCTGGTCGAAGGGCTGGAACGCTTCAATGCGGAGAATGAGACGGCCACGCTCAGCCGCATGCAGTTACTGATGAAGCTGGAAGAGGCGGGGTTGCCCCTGCAGTTGCGCATCGTCGAGCAGTATGTGCGTAATCAGGCTGCGTTTCGCCTGGCACGCGAGGCGCTGTGGCGCGAGTCATGGATGTTCTGGTCGCTGCTGGCGGAGGCCTGGCTCGGCATGCTGAAACAGGCTTACCGGGGTCAGGCCAGTGCGGAACTCAAACCGTTTGCCGCCGCGATTGCCACCCGCGCGCTGCGTTATGCCGGCCTGGTCATGCGCTGGGATTATCATCAGGCGCGCAATCCGCCCGCGTCGGCCTGGCGGCGGGTGCACAAGCTTTACCGCCTGGTCGAGCGCGACGGTTTCGCCATGCAGGAAGTGCAGATCAACGCGCGCACCACGCATTGCGCACGCGAATACACGCTGGTGGTGTTGATGGGCCTGGTGCATCCGCTGGGCTACCGGGCGCAGGAAATCGAATCGATTGCACAGATTATCGAGGGCTACGAGCCGCTGCCCCTGCCAGCGGCCGTGCCGCAGCGCGAACTGCATACGCATATGGTGGACCTTTCGCTGAGCGAAGGCGCCTGCATGCTGGACAGCGAATGGGTACAGGGCCGCCGGCTGCGTTATTTTGCGCTGCGGCCGCTGGTCGATCACCTGAAATCGCTGGATCAAACCCCGGCGGCGGAGGCGGATAACGGGCTTACCCGCCAAGTGGCAAGCCTGATCGAACGCGGCGGAATTCGCCGTAACCGTCAGCGTACGCATCGTTTCGGCCGGGTCTGGGTGGCCGCAGGCATGGATAACATTCTGGCGGCACTGGCCCAGCCCGAAACCGCCAAGGGACGCCCGGCCCTGGAGCCCTGGATGCTGCGCGACGAGAGCACGGAGGGCATGGGCTTTGCGCTGTCCGAAGAGCCGGCGCTGCCGCATGGCCACCTGGTGGCAGTGAGCTGGGATCCATCGGAAAACGTCTGGCAATTGCTGGCAATACGCTGGAATCGCCAGGAGGACGGCCGGCATCTGGTGGGTACGCAACGCCTGTCGCGCCATCCCAAGCGGGTGGAAATCTATTTCGAAACGGATGTGCCGGGCGTGACGGGCGAAAAGACCTGGGCGGTCTTTCTGCCGATGACCCACCCTGAGCAGGGTGTCAGCAATCTGCTGCTTCCCCGGACCCATTACCGCCTGGGTGCGCCGCTGATGCTGCGCGACGGCGATACGGTATACCGTCTGCGGCTGGGCGAAGTGCAGGAAAGCCACGAAGACTGGCTGCGCGTGGGGATGGACGTGGTGGGGCGGGAGCAGTTCGCCGCCGCCGCCTGAGCCTGGACCTCAGCGCGTGCGGATGTCGCCGAAATGAAAGTCGAATGAGCCGGCGCGGCGGTCGCTGAAATACTGTTCCAGTGTGGCACGCACGGTGCGGAAGGCAATTTTGTCCCAGGGAATGTCGGCTTCGGCGAACAATCGGGTTTCGAGCGATTCGATCCCGGGCTGAAAGTCCAGATCCAGCAGCCGGGCGCGGAACAGGAAATGAACCTGATTGGCGTGCGGCACGTTGTACAGGGTGTACAGCCCGCCGATTTCGATGCGTGCCCTGGCTTCCTCCCAGGTTTCGCGCGCGGCGCCCTCGAGTGTGGTCTCGCCGTTTTCCATGAAGCCGGCCGGCAGCGTCCACAGGCCGTACCGGGGTTCGATGGCGCGGCGGCACAGCAATACCTTGTCTTCCCACTCGGGAATGCAGCCGACCACCATCTTGGGATTCTGGTAATGGATGGTGCCGCATTCGGGGCACACGTAGCGCGGCAGGTGGTCGCCGGTCGGCACGCACAGCATTACTGCGCTGCCGCATTCACTGCAAAAATTCATGCTGCATCCAACAATGGGTCGAGTTGCGTTCCACGGTAACAAAATCCCCCCACCTCAAGCAAGGGAGAAGCGGGTGCGTGGTTGTTGACACTTTATTGATTCGGCCAGATGAAGTTTGAAGCGGGATCAAGGTTCGGTCTGCCCGGGCTGTGCGTGGCAGCGCGGGAGGCCGAATCAATAAGCATTGAAAACAGCGTTCTATTGAGACGGGCCAACGAACCGGTCAAAGCATGATTCCGTGAGAAATACAATGCGGGTTCAAACATCATCGGACCGTGTCAATAGTGGCTTTACAACCACGGCCTACCCTTTACGGGTGGAATGCGAGTCCGCGAGCGATTATCATTTAGGGCCACTTACGTTGTTCTGATCGACCATGCGCCCTTCCCACATCGAAACCATCCTCGACCGCGAATTCGACAGCGCCGCCGACGGCCACCATACCCCGGTGATGCTGTGGGGGCCGCCGGGCGT